>NZ_JBGUAU010000007.1:0-208361 GCF_041820985.1 Evansella sp. AB-rgal1 | reverse complement strand
GTATGTAGAGCAATTAGATGTAGTATAGTTAATATTTGTATTTTTATGTTTTATATAAGTAGAGGATAATGTAAAAAGTAAATAATTTGTGAAAGTTTTTAATTAATGGAAGGAGTATCATCGAGGGAAAAAGCAGAAAATAAAATGAACTACTTTCCGGAGAGATAGAATAATGAATGTAATTTAGGAGGAAACAATATGGCGTTATGTCCCGTTTGTAATGGTTTAGATAAAATTAAACAACAATGTACTTCCTGTGAATCATTAATGGATGATCAAGGGCGATATTTAGACTATTTTGATGATTATAGTGCTTACATGCCTATTGATCTAATGAAAATGATTGATGGTATTTCAAGTGATCAACAGCAAAATTTATGTCCTCATTTAGTAATGTGCCCTACGTGTAATAAAGATGAATTGATCATGATTAAGGAAAAATAAAGAATAAAAAGCCCCCATATAATTATGGAGGCAAAAAGGGGGGCATTTAATATTACCAAATATAATTAAGTTAATAATTAACGTAAACGTAATTCTGTTTCTGGATCGAAGAAATGAACTTTGTTCATATCAAGAGCCATTTTTAATGTTTCACCACTAGCTACATCTGTACGAGAATCAACACGTGCGATGAAGTCTTGGCCACCTACTTTTGAGTAAAGGAAAGTTTCTGCACCCATTAACTCCGCAACATCGATAAATGCCTCAAATGCAGCATCGTCAGCTGATTCTACGAAAACAGGCTCATCATGAATGTCTTCTGGACGAATTCCAAGAATCAATTCTTTATTATTAAACTTCTCAATTAATTTTAATTTTCCTTGAGGAACTTTAACTTTTTTATTAGCTTCTCCATCGAATACGAAGAAACCATCAACTAACTTACCAGTTATGAAGTTCATAGAAGGTGATCCGATAAATCCACCAACGAATACATTGTCAGGGTTATCATAGATATCTTTTGGACGACCTACTTGTTGAATAATTCCATCTTTCATAACTACGATACGGGTTGCCATTGTCATCGCTTCTGTTTGGTCATGTGTTACATAAATAGTCGTTGTTTGAAGACGTTGGTGAAGCTTAGTGATCTCCGCACGCATTTGTACACGAAGCTTTGCATCAAGGTTAGATAAAGGCTCATCCATTAAGAATACTTTAGGATCACGTACGATCGCACGACCTAGTGCCACACGTTGACGCTGACCACCAGACATTGCTTTTGGTTTACGGTCTAACATTTCTGTTAATCCTAAGATTTTTGCTGCATTTTGAACACGCTCTTCGATTTCTGCTTTTTTGAACTTACGAAGCTTAAGACCGAATGCCATGTTATCATAAACGTTCATATGTGGATAAAGTGCATAGTTTTGGAATACCATCGCGATATCACGATCTTTAGGTGCTACATCGTTTACTAGTGTTCCACCGATGTAAAGTTCTCCTTTAGAAATGTCCTCAAGACCTGCTACCATTCGAAGTGTAGTTGACTTACCGCAACCAGATGGACCTACGAATACGATAAATTCTTTGTCTTCAATTTCTAAATTGAAGTCAGTTACTGCTGTTACGTCACCATCATAAATTTTGTAAAGATGCTTAAAGCTAATATCTGCCATGTAAATTCACTCCTTAGTTTATATGAACGTTTACTACGTTCTAGTGTTTGTTTAGTTGCTATCAATTTATAATCTTAGTTTATATTGAAAAGGTTTTCAAAACTACTGTAAAAGTGCATAAAAAAATGAATCTTTTTTTGTGCACAATGTTGCAAACGCTTTTATAACCGACTTTACTGTATTTCAATGTTGTAAATGTACTTAATTTTTCTTTGATAGGAGAATGTAGAAAGTGATAGCTATTTTTGTGAAATCTTCTAAATCTGATTATGGAATAGAGTTTGTGTAGTTTTGTAAAGCTCTCGAGAGTGGAGTGAAAAATTACCTTCTAAAAAGAAAAAGAGGTTAGCCTATTACAACTAATCCTCTCTTTTTGTGTGTTGCAACAGTGTTAACATAAAGTAAACAGCTACCGCATTTGGAAACCTCTTTATATCTATGGACGTTTTTTCAATAAACTTATCTACACGATATTGGAGGGTGTTCCGATGCATAAATAGTTTTTTTGCAGCTAAACTTACATTTAGATTACATTCTAAATATAGTTTAACCGATTCAAGTAGCGTTTTATCATCCAATACTGGAGCAAGTAATGACAAAAGCTTTTTCTTCGTAGTATCTTGCAAATCTTTAAACAACAAATAAGGAATGATTTCTTGCTCAAAAAAGATCTTTTTGGACGGAATTGATTGTCTGGTTATTTCAAACACTTCATTTTCCCATGAAAAACGTTCCTTTAATTCCTCAAAGGATGCAATTGGCGATCCAACATACACTGAAAGTTGTACAAAAAAGTCAGAAACAATGGTATCGACGATGGATTCGATAGGGATATCTTCTTCAAAAAATTCATCAATCGCTTGAACAAAAAAACCACTCTTAGGAGTTAGCCATAACAGGTCATGAGAGGATATAAACAAATTTTTCATAGCATCCTCAAATTCAGAACGATCTGCCAACGTACCTTGAATGGTAAAATGGATAAACCGGCATGGGAACGCAATAGATTTTTTTATCGCATCCACATCGTCGTCTGGCCCATCTCCTGTAAGGAAGTTAAATAACTTCTTTTCAGTAGGGGTTTTGGGTTCAAGTATCAAATCATCCTTTTCGAAAAAAAGAGTCTCCAATAACACTATTTCATCGTTTGATAGTTCTCGTTTATCGAAAGTAATAACTTTACCTTCATCTGTAGGATCAGAAATAGTTAAACGAAAAGATAGAGGCACTTTATTTGTCTCCGTACATAAAGCATGACCATAATTATTTTTTAAACGATTCAGCATAATACATAGTTACTCCTTCTAATGTGCTTTGTCTACTAGTATATAAAAACAAAGCAAATATCGCTATATATAGATAGAAATATCATAAAAAGAATTTACTCCCTTAATGATCATGGGTGAAAAAGACCAGACAGAAGCGAATGGAATATAAACTAAAAAAGTTGGTCATACTAGATAAGTTTGACTACCATGAACCCACGTATTTTCAGAGTAGACTTCCATGCAAGTGAAAATTTGCACCATGACGGATGAAAATACGTTATGAAGTATATTAGTACTATAAACTTCCGATGGAATGAGCGAATGCCCACGGAACTCCAGTGGGAAGTAGAGTAGAGGCGAGACACCGCAGAGCGCTTGCGCTCGAGGAGGCTTGCCAACTCCCCACAGGAAAGGGAGTGGGCAGTAGTGAATGGAATACAACCAACAAAGTTAGTATTCCATATTAGTCTGATACACGTATTTTCAGGGTAGACTCATTAAATCACTATCAAACAAACCATATGTAAAAAGACCTAGCAAGTTTAAGAAAACCCGCTAGGCTCATCATGACTACTCTGCTTTGTATGGTGGAGATTCTTCCTTGAAATTCTGTGCTTCTTCAATTTGGCGTTTTCCATGGGTAACATGATCCCTTCCGCCAGCTAATCCTTCATTCGTCATACGGTCCACATCAACCATCACGCGATCTCGACCTTCGTGGTTAGAATCTTTTTTTTGCATCATTATTCCCTCCTCTACCTAAATAGTCTTTCTCATAGAGGCAAAGTTATCCATTCTTTTCTTAGCTAAATAAGAGCTAAGTATCAAAAAGGAGAATATCTGTCAGTAATTCGATACGTTTCTGTTGTATTAAAGGTTCATCAAAGGTCATAGGTTTGCTATTAATATCCACTACCCACATATGATGATTTTCATCAAAAGCAAAGTCAAAAGAAAATTCCTTTACTTTATAATGCCTTTCTAACGTTTTACCGATCTCTTGGCCTATTTCCTCTACCAGTGTCTCATTCGGTCGAATAATAACCTCATCTATAGATAAGATTTCTCCACCCCTTGGCACGTGTGTTGTAAATCCTCCGTGAGATGCATAACGAACACCAATTCCAACTAATTTCCAGTATCCTTGAGATAGAATCATTAAAACACGAAAATCATACATCTTATTGTCTTTTTTTATAAATGGTATGGCTTCCTGCATTATAATCGTCTTCAACTTTATTACTTCACTTAATACATACTGTAATTGTTTGAAGGATAAGGAGGAAAAAACTTTTTTTTGAGAAAAAAGAGTGTATGTTTCCTTTGCTCGATCAATTTTCCATATTCCTTTCCCTTGAGACCCCTGGATATCTTTTAAAAAAATGGTAGGGTGTCTCTCGAGGAAGGAATATAAAGTATGGAAAGAGGATAAAACTTTTGTGTAAGGGTAATGGAATCTTAAGTTTGGATGCTGTAGAAGAAGAGTAGAAATATGTTGTTTATTAAAGAAAGAGTTGTTGAAGTAAGGAATGTCTCTTTTCTCTAAAGAACGAAGAAAATCTTGAAAGGTAGGCTCTGTTTCAACATCACGATATGGATATCGATTATATACAGATGTTGGTGTAGGACAAAGGGATCTTATCCATTTATTATCCTGCTCGTTCCAACTATATGCATCTGTTGAGGATTTGTTTTTCCAGAAGGGAAGGATGAATCCCTGTCCTCCCCGTTTCTGAATAGAACGCAACAGATCTTTATAAAACGTTCTTTCCCCAGTGAAAAGCTTTTCTTTCTTCGGACCAGTTAGTATTATCACGTTTTTTTGGTTATTAATCTTAAAGTCCATTCGTTACCATCCTCAAAATATGCACTTATTTTTTTATAATATCTTTTAAACAACTCAATCTGATTATATAGGCATCTGACTATTCGATTTCATATCTTGAATTGCTTCTTGATATAAATAAGCAGCATAGGTCATAGGCATTTTTCTTGTTAAATGATCTTCTTTCTTTAGTTTTGGATGTGAAAAAATTGTTCGCCCTGGTTTAGAATTAGCTTCGAACATCCAAACGTTCTCTTCTTCATCAATTCCTAAATCAAAGCCTATTTCCCCTACATGACCGTCTGTAGTTTCATCGATAGCTAACGTTAAAGATATTGCAGCTTTTTTTAGATCTTCTAATAAGCTTTTATTTAATTGCAAATCACTCCATATTTCATTCACCGACTTTACGTGTCCTCCACTTTTTACATGTGTTGTAACACTGCCAGTTCCTGCAATCTTAGCTGCGATAGCACTTATTTTCCAATTTCCAAATTCATCTTTATTTGTGTGTACTCTAAAATCGATAGGGTTATTTTGATATTTTAATAAGTCGATTCCTTGTTGGATTACAAGGTGATCATACCCACTGGGGAATTGAGTTTTTAACAAGCGTGATAGCGAACTATATCGTCTTAGGCGGTTACGAGTATGGTCACGGAATCTGCAATAGTAAAAATTATCTTTTTCATCAAAGATTATCTGGTGTATTCCCAATCCAAGACTCCCATTTTTTGGTTTAATGTAGACGTGTTTATGATCATGAACGAATTTCTTGATTTCCTCCTGAGTTGGACTAGCAATTGTCACAGGTAGGAATTTATTTACGTGAGGTAAGCGTATAAGCTGATCATAAATACTAGACTTACTGAAGAAACCTGGGTTAAACCAAGGGATATCATAGTCTGTTTGTAGTCGTTCTCTTACTTCTGAGTAGGAGGGATGCTTTTCTGTTTTACGATTAGGGAGTCTATCATATACTACGTTAGGTATGGGAAGTTTTATTTTTTTCCAACCTGACTTTAAAAAGGTATATCCCTCAACAACGCCTTCGTTCCAATGAATATGGTGCGATCCAAAGACAAACGCTATGGAACCAGACGTTTGTGCTGCATGAATATATTTGGCGAATAAAAAGGATCGTTCACCAATAGGGCGTAAAATACTCCCAGTAAACCCAGCGGTGAATATGCCTATAATGGGTCCAAGATAAATTCGATCTACCATATCGTATTCAACTGTAACGTTTAAAGAAAAGGGGATATATAATTCATCCCAGGCTTCAGCAGATAGGATACATTCATCATCATAAAGATTTTCTCTATGGTAAATAGTACAGGGAATCTCTTTTGTACCAAATTGAATCGTCTTCGTTTCTCCTTGCTGAATCTTCCAGGTTTTACATTGCGTAGGGGAGATAAAAAGAGCATTTTCTTGAGATGTACCTTTTTTTATCTCAATAATTTGAGTCATTTCTTATTCACTCCTTTTTAAGAAATCAAGAAAATACTTAATATTCTATCTTTTTTGAGTCTAACAATCTATTATGTTTTTCTAAATTGGTAATTAGTTTTACAGGTCCTTCAAAGATCATGTCTTTTTTACTAATATGAGTGGTTTTCAAAACAGTTTCATATCCAGGTTTCGAATTGACTTCTAATATCCATACGTTTCCAAACGTATCAATACCGATATCAATACCTAATTCAAATAAAGGTCTATGGAACTTCTGAATCTGTAATGGAATAATAGGAAGAATTTTTCTTAGATTTTCCTTAATGGGAGTGATATAGCTTTTCGGTAGTTGTAAAGTAGATTGAATTCCTCCACCAGCGTAGAGGTTTGATATAAATGTTCTCTCCTTACCTATTCTAAAGCCTTTCCCAATAACATTCCAATCAGAAGCATTGATCTTTTGCATAACAATCCGTAAATCAAAAGGTCGATTATTGATTGTAAGAGGTAATAATGGCTGAATAATATAACTATATGGCCGTACGTGTTCTTCCAGGTAGTCAACAACTTCCTCAATGTGGTTATTTACTAGCTGGACACTAGATCCATTACCCTTTTTTATAGAAATTACATCATCTTTTTTTTCAATAACATAAATACCGTTACCACTAGATCCAAAAAGAGGCTTAATGAGACAAGCTTTATATTTATTTATGAAAGTACTTAGTGTTTCATTAGTTAAAATATTTGTTTCAGGTAAATGGTCTTTTAAATATTTATCTTTCTTTAACCATTGATATACGGCCCATTTATTTGGTAGTCCCGCTCCGATAAAATGAGAATCTTTGCGTATTTGATGAATTAACTTTTGAATGTAGCTTCTCACTTTCTTATCAGAAGGGTAAAAGACTCTGTCATATATATAATCAGGCATAGGGTATGATGAACGTTCCCACTCCCTCGTTTCTTCATTGTAAAAAAGTCCATGAACGATTCTTTCCTTTGCATCATAGTTAAACGGAGTAAATCGATAGACTTTTATACCTCGATTAACACAAGCTTGGGAAATTTTATTTATATAATGAGAGTCACTTTGTGTCTGAAGTTGTAAAATACCGAGAGAAGTCATTGTTCTTCCCCTTTAATTCGTAAATTTTATAGGTAGCTAATTTGTTAAAAATCCAGCTAATGAAGCGGCAAGGAATAATAAATATTTTATAGAAGGAGGGGTTTTACCATGCATTGGTTGAAATTCTCCTTTTGAAGGTTTCATATTTACTTCAAGTATCCAGACTTTATCTGAATCGTCTATCATAAAATCAAACCCTAATTCACCATAAATCCCTCCTGCTTCTATATCTAAAACTTCGGCACACTGAACAGCTAATTCATATAAAAAGCGCTCCATATGTGATGCTTGATCAGGTGACATGCGTTCTTTCAATGTTGTATATACTTTCTTTTGTACTGCACCCTTAGAAAGGTTGGAAACCAGACTTTCTTGTTGCCCTATCCGTGAAACTGCTGAACATACTTTCCAATGCCCGTGATAATTTTTTATACATAAAATTCGGTAATCGATAGGTCTATTTGATCCAAAGTTTATCGTTTGTTGCATAATATAGTGCCTTTTCTTCATTCTCTCTTTTAATGAAGAAAATATGGAAGTAGTAGTTTTTTTCTCTTTGCTTTCCCAGGTATTATTTTTTTCATACGAAAGTAAAAAACTATCAGTATCTTTATTTTTATCAACTCGAATAATTCCAGATCCTTCTCTACCCCAAAATGGCTTTATATAAATGCTGGAGTGCTTTTGAAGCATTTCTGTTACATCTTCCACAGAATGTAAATGTCTTGTTTCAGGGATAAAAGGATGTAATGTAGGTTCCTCGTAAAAATATTGAATAGATTCCCATTTGTGTATAAACCGATCATTAAAGTAAGGAATATTTCTCTCTTTTAAATAGTGAAAAAAAGATTTCCCACTTTTTGACCATTCTTGATCTCTGCGACCAATACGGTTGTAAATGACATGTGGTAACGGTACTTCTTGAATAATCCATTTATTATCACGATATACATATCCAGTAACATAGGAATCTTTTACTTTTTTATAGGAAAAAACAACAAAAGGGATATAATATTCTGTTGCTTTTATTGCCATCTCGGTAAAATATGGTGTTATTGGGCCAAATGGTGCCGACTCATGGGAACGGACGTCACCAACAACAACACCAAAGGATGGCCCAAGTTGAAACGAATTGTTATTATAATCGTATATACACTGTATCTTTTCCTCTACAGGAATGGAAAGCTTTTCCTGTATGTTCGAGGCAACTTTTAAAGTAGATGTTTCTATAAATGGATCTACAATTACCTCTGTATTAACAGATAAAACATGATATGCTAGCGTCACAGAAGTAGAGGATTGTATTCTCCATAAGTCAGCAACCCTTTTAGGGATGACAATTTGATTAGGTTCAATATATTCATCTACTTCAATAGTTGATATATAAAAAGTGAAGGAAAGCATAGGAAGATCCCTCATTGTCTATGATTTTTAATATAGGTGATTATTATATTTCTTGAAACGTACCAAACTTTCTCGTTTATTATTAAGAGCAAAATGGAACAGAACCTATAATTCTAAAACATAGGTATTTGTGGATATCGTATCTTATGAGGGCAATTCGTAAGTTGTGCAAATGTTGATTAGAAAAGGTGATAATTGATGGAATTTTATCTACTTTGGTTTATAGGATTGATTGTTATAGGAGCACTTATTGGTGGTGGAACAAACATATTAGCGATCCGCATGTTATTTCGACCACATAAACCAGTTTACGTGAGATCATGGAAAGTTCCATTTACCCCCGGTCTGATTCCAAAACGAAGAAAGGAAATAGCGAGTCAATTAGGGAAAATGGTGGAGGAGCACTTAGTTACTCCAGAAGGAATTGCAAAAAAAATATTAGATGAGTCTTTTTTGAATCAATTAGATGTTCGATTTCAAGAGTTTTTACATTCATTTTTACAACAAGATAAGTCTTTACATGAAATTTTAGAAAAAAATGTTGGAAGTCGCTGGTCGTTACAGAAAGTAAATGAATCGTATGAAAGTTTATTGAAAGAAAGAATATACAGCTTTGTAAATGAGCAAAAACAGAAACCCATAGAAGAGATTCTGACAGAGGAGTGGAGAGATAAGCTTGAAGGCTATATACCAGCTGTTTCACATAAAATTTTAACAAAAGTAGAGAACTATCTTCAATCTCCTGCTGGAAATGATCAAATAGAGAGTATGGTTGCTCGTTTTTTTGAAACGAAAGGGAACGTTGGTGGATTACTTGGGAGAATGGTCCAACGAGTATCTTTGTCTACTATTGTTTCAAAGGAGTTTACAAAATTATTACAAGAAGACAGGGTAAAAGTCATGTTAAATACTATGTTACAAAACGAATTGGAGCAGTTATTAAAGAAGACACCGGAAGAGTTGATGTATCGTATCCCACTTGATGAGAAGGTAGACAGTATTGTTGCTGGACTAATTGCGGAAACACCAATAATCGGAGAGTGGAACAAACCAATGAGTGAATGGGCAGTTCGCTATGAACCTGTAATTGTTCAATCGTTTTTTCCAAAAGCAATGGAGATGATTGTATTCATCTTGGAAAGTAATTTAAAATCAATGATGAAACATTTGGGAATTCGAGAAATAGTGGAGGATCAAATTAATAATTTCCCTCTGGAAAAATTAGAGACGATGCTAATTTCCGTAACGAACCGAGAACTTAAGATGATTGCAGTCTTGGGAGCTGCAATTGGTGGAATTATTGGTCTTGTTCAAGGATTGTTGCTGTTGGTTCTTATATAGAAGAGATTTTAGTGTGGTGAGAGAAAGATCAGAGGGGGGAGCATGCCTTTCATCAACGTTTTCGCTCGTGAAAGGTTCGATCAAAGCGAGAGCGAGCCTTTCATCAACGTTTTTGCTCGTGAAAGGTTCGATCAAAGCGAGAGCGAGCCTTTCATCAACGTTTTTGCTCGTGAAAGGTTCGATCAAAGCGAGAACGAACCTTTCATCAACGTTTTTGCTCGTGAAAGGTTCGATCAAAGCGAGAGCGAGCCTTTCATCAGCGTTTTTGCTCGTGAAAGGTTCGATCAAAGCGAGATCGAGCCTTTCATCAGCGTTTTTGCTCGTGAAAGGCTCGATCAAAGCGAGAACGAACCTTTCATCAACGTTTTCGCTCGTGAAAGGTTCGATCAAAGCGAGAGCGAGCCTTTCAACAACGTTTTTGCTCGTGAAAGGCTCGATCAAAGCGAGAGCGAGCCTTTCATCAGCGTTTTTGCTCGTGAAAGGTTCGATCAAAGCGAGATCGAGCCTTTCATCAACGTTTTTGCTCGTGAAAGGCTCGATTAAAGCGAGATCGAGCCTTTCATCAGCGTTTTTGCTCGTGAAAGGTTCGATTAAAGCGAGATCGAACCTTTCATCAACGTTTTCGCTCGTGAAAGGTTCGATCAAAGCGAGAGCGAGCCTTTCATCAACGTTTTTGCTCGTGAAAGGCTCGATCAAAGCGAGATCGAACCTTTCATCAACGTTTTCGCTCGTGAAAGGTTCGATCAAAGCGAGATCGAACCTTTCATCAACGTTTTCGCTCGTGAAAGGTTCGATCAAAGCGAGATCGAACCTTTCATCAGCGTTTTTGCTCGTGAAAGGTTCGATTAAAGCGAGATCGAGCCTTTCATCAGCGTTTTTGCTCGTGAAAGGTTCGATCAAAGCGAGATCGAACCTTTCATCAACGTTTTTGCTCGTGAAAGGTTCGATCAAAGCGAAAGCGAGCCTTTCATCAACGTTTTCTCTCGTGAAAGGTTCGATCATAAAAAAAAAGCGACTCAAAGGTTTAATTATCTTTGGGTCGCTTAGTTTCATTTACTCTTGTCCTTGTTCTTCTAGTCCGTAAAGTGACTCTAAAGGAGCTGTAATAGCTTTATTAATGTCAGTGATTAACTGGCTCATGCGTTGCTCAGCTTCCATAAGTTTAGAAATTGTTTCATGCTGTTGAACTAATTGAAACTGTTGTTGAGCTTGTTGAAGTTCTTCCTCCGTAATTTGAGCACCTTGCACTTGCTTTTGTTGAAGCTCCATTTGTACATTTCGGAAGTTATCTAACATACGTTTTGCTACTTCGTCACTATTTACCTCGTCATGTAAGTTTTTTAATGTAGTAAATTCTTCGCTTTCTTTTAAGACACTAGCCAATTCATGTGCCTTATCATAAGGATTTGCCATAAAAAATTTCCTCCTAAGTTTTTTGTACGCACATCTAAGCTAGTTCTAAGTAAAATATACGCACTTATTCCATTCCCTTAAAACTATAACATGAAACAAAAGGTGATTTCACGTTATCTGAAAGATTCATACTATTTTCCGTATTCAAAAAATATTAAGGTTTCATAATTATTTTTAAGCATTTATCTTTTTGGGTATCAAACATTTGATATGCTTCTTTTGCATCTTCTAATGATGTATGGTGAGAGATGACATCTGCAGGTTTGATCTGTTTCGTTTGAACTAAATCATATAAAGTTGGAATCATATGTATGGCAGGAACCATTCCCATTCGTAGTGTTATGTTCCTTGAAAATAAATCACCTAATGGAAATGCATTATATCTAGTTCCGTATACCCCAACCACTTGGATTATGCCTCCTTTCCTGACTACCTGGGTTGCCAATTCTAGACTTCCCATGGCTCCCCCTTGAAGTCTTAGAAGAGAGCCGACAAACTCCATAGGTGTCATCTTCCCGCTCATCCCAACACAATCGATTACAACATCTGCACCGCCACGGGTCATCTCCTTCACGATAGCAGCTAATTCGGAAGACTGATTCAAGTTATAAGCTTCTACTTTATTTGTTTTACGAGCATGCTCTAATCGGGAGTCTACGTAGTCAATGGCGATTACTCGTTCGGCACCTTTCATCCATGCAGCCTTTTGTGTTAGCAAACCGATGGGGCCAGATCCTATAATGATTACCGTGTCCCCACCCTTAACCCCAGCATCTTCCACTGCCCAAAAGGCAGTTGGAAGGGCGTCTGTTAATAGTAAGAGTTCATCATCGGTTAATTCACTATTTTCTGGAACGACAAAAGGAGTGAAATTAGCATAAGGAACTCTTACATATTGAGCAGAAGTGCCATCATAATCGCCCAATAAACGGGAGCAACCATACGTAGCTCCGATTTCATATTGACTTGCGTTAATACATTGAGATTCTAAATTATTCTTACAATAATAACATTTTCCACAAGCTATGTTATAAGGGATGATAATTGTATCTCCCTTTTTGACTTTCGTTACGTCTTTTCCTACTTCTTCGACAACTCCAATACCTTCGTGACCTACAATATATCCCTCATCCATACTTGGAATCATCCCATGATAACAATGAAGATCGGACCCACAAATAGAGCAAGCCGTTACTTTAACGATGATATCGTCTTTATGAATGATGGAAGGAGCAGGAACTTCTTTTACTTCCACTTTCTTTATTCCTTGATAAGTTACTGCTTTCATATGACCTATCCCTCCAATCAATCATCAGTTAAACGAAGTAAGTAGTGAATAATAGCTTCTCGTTCTTCTTCGGAAAAACCAGTAGTCGTATCAACATAAAAATCATGTCCTTCACCGGTTACATTAGCAGTTCGCAACATCTCCATGCTAAGATTCTTTTCCACAACTTTTTTACGAAGGTGCGAATCTAGCAATGCTTGGAGACTATAATACGGGTCAGGGGTTATACCGCTTAATACTGTTTCTGGAACCCCTAGTTCCCCATTAGGACCCGCGGCAACACCACCGTCGTGAAGGTAAGGAGCGCTCCAATATAACCCAAATAACCCTTTCGTTTTATAACCACCGCCGGATTCATTATGTGCCCATCCTAGCTCTAGTTGCGCTCGTTCTTCTTCAGTCATATCCACTTCCACTCTTTTCGGGTTAGAAGGTAATGGAACAGGTGTATCTTCGGTATATGATAAAGGAGTATCACTGAATTGTTTTTCGGATGCAGAAAAACCTGATGCACGAGATGGATTGGTGCCAATCTCATCTGCAGGGATTAATATATTATTTGTAAAATACCTGCCACCATGACAAGAGCTACAACCAGCTTCGTTAAAAACTCTTTCCCCCTCTAAAAAAGTTTCTTCCTCTTTTGGTAAACCGGTTTTTGGAGGAGAAAGCTGATTCATATATGCAGACATGGCATTCACTTGTTCCCAAGCACGGAAACCTGGCGAGCTAGTTAGTAAGCCTGTACTAGATAAAAAGCTAATGTCTGGATAAGTAGCAGATTTTATTAGTTCGATCACACCCGGTACACCTGGAGTAGGGTCAATCCTTGTGAAAAAGTCTGAAGGTTTTTCCCCACTGAATGGATCATATTTTAGTTTTTCATGTGCTGCATTTTGTAACATAATCGCGAGATACAATTCTTTATCTATGTCTAAAACATTTTTAGCTATTTCTGCTTGAGAAACCGCATCCATGTTTTGTGCATGAGCATTATTAATTGCTGCACTTAGACCTTTAAATGGCCCAATTAATCCTTGACCTCCCCACCCATAGGGATGGTCTCCTAATGTAAATGTATCAGGAAACTGAACAGGATTATTCGAAAGGTTAATGGTTGGATCATTACTTCCAGGTGGCCACTTTAAGATCTCTTTATCAACGAATTCTTCAAGTTGTTCCGGATCCGGGAGCGCTAATCTTTTCCCGTCTTCGGTTTCAATGGTTCTTGTATTATCTCTCACAAAATTTTCTAATAACTCAACTTCTAGTTCTGTATGTGTAAAGTATGCAGCTGTATTTGTTCCCATTGCTAAAGCTAGTCCGACATTTAAGTCATTATTAGGAACCCCACTAATAACTTGACCATCTCGATCGACGGTTGCATGACAAACTGCACAAGTAATTCCAGCACGGACACGCCCTTCGCTCATGGAAATATTAACTCCCAATGGCGTTAAGGATCCTTTTGCTACATCTAATCCTGTGTCAATTAGTTCTCCTTTTTTGAAGGATACATCTCCTACTTCATAGTCCTCTGCTGCCTCTACTTGTAAATTAGACGTACCTTCTCCGTTAAGCTTGAGTATGGCTTTACCTATATTTGCAATGGTAAAAGGACCGTTGAATGTTCCAAGAACATCTGTAAAAAATACTTCATTTCCAAAGGTTTCTTTAAAAAACATGTCTCTCCCTAACTCAACCTGATTTACGGAGATGTTACTTTCCTCATCCTCAGCACGAAAACCTTGGATCCCTTGTGATTGCTTATCATTTACTCGCACGTCTTCATCTGGTACAAATGCATAGTCAAATTGGATAAACGGAATTATTACAGTAAATCCTAAGAGAATAATGAGACTTGTAATTAGTACAACCTTCCATTTTCTCAAAGGAACCCCCCCTTTTCTGTTCAGCTTAAGTATTCCTTATTTTGTGTAACGTTTTTTTTCCTATCCACCAAATATTAGGTAAAAAAAGGAGAGTGGTTCATAGAAAACGGGGCAAGCTAAAATAACAGGAAATCTCATGTTATGGAGGAATTCCCTATGTTTTTTGGTAAGAAGAAAAAGAAGAGATTTCTTTCTAAGAGAATGGTGAAGGAAAATGAAACAATTACTCCGACAAAAGAATCGGTTATAAAAGCCTTTAGTGGTAGTGAAGATTTGCAACGTTATTTTTATCAAAGCAATGGAGTGGAGGTTTTTTATTTTCCAAGTCTTGTGGACGAGGTAAAGCTAGATGAACAGGTTTTAACTATTGTTGGTAAAAAGAACGCAGAGGACATCCCTACTTGGTTAAAATCATTACAAACGACAGAAGCTTTAGATGGAAATCAAATAGTACAAGATATATTAAAAGGATCTGTTGCCATTTTCTTAGAAAACAAGGTTTATACATATAATGTATTTGGACCAGAATTTCGAACTATAGAAAAGAGTGAACTAGAATCAGTCATTGTAGGTTCTCATGACGCATTCGTAGAGAATGTAAATACTAACCTTTCACTAATAAGAAGATCTATTAAAACACCTAACCTAAAAGTGGTGAAGGTCCAAGTTGGTGAAATAACAAAGACTGAGGTACTTATTTTATATATTGATGGAATTGCAAAAATGGAAATCGTTAATCAATTAAAAAAACGAATTCAACTAATTGAAATCGATGGAGTATTAGATGTAAACGAAATGGCTCAATTGATTGATGATTCACCGAATTCCTTATTTCCGCAATTCCATGTTTCGGAATTGCCAAGTGACGCTATTTCGAAACTGTTATCAGGGAAAATAGCTGTTTTAATGGAAGGAAGCCCATCTGCTTTGACAGCACCAGCTGACTTTTTTGAATTTATTCGATCCCCAGAGGATTATAATCAACGGTGGATTGTTGCTTCAAGCCTAAGATTGTTACGAGTACTGGCTATTTTAATTACTCTGACTTTTACGGCAATTTATGTTTCTGTTCTTACATTCCACTATGAGATGATTCCAGAGGACCTTCTCATTACCATAGCAGAATCCAGGAATAGGGTTCCTTTTACGCCAATTGTAGAGGCACTATTACTAGAATTGCTTATAGAACTATTAAGAGAAGCGGGAGCAAGGTTACCAACCAAAGTTGGACAAACGATTGGGATTGTTGGAGGTATTGTCATAGGTCAAGCAATAGTTGCGGCTGGTCTGACTAGTAATATTCTAATTATCGTAGTAGCAAGTTCGGCTATTGCATCGTTTGCTCTCCCTAGTTATACAATGAGTAATTCCATTCGAATCGTACGTTTTTCAATGATTATAGCAGCTGGATTTTTGGGGTTCTTTGGTATGGTAATTTCAATGGCATTTATCATCGTGCATATCACATCACTATCAAGTCTACGGACACCTTATTTAATTCCAATAGCACCTTTATATTTACAAGATTGGAAAGATACATTAATTCGTGGACCACTATTTTCTTTGAAAAAACGACCAGTAGCTAATCAAACATACAACAAAACGCGAGTTCGAATGAGAAAGTAATGTACTTTCAATAGAAGGGGGTATGACGTAAATGGGGGAGAAGCTTCATTATTCTCAAGTTGGAATCCTAGTTTATATGATCCAATCAGCTGTAACCTTATTTAGTATCCCTCGACTTGTTATCGAAGCCTTCGGAACAAATGGTTGGGTAGGAATTTTTATACTTTCCTTTATAGGAGTAGTAAACATCTTACTTATTAATCAAGTGTACATCAAGGGAAAAGGTCAAGATGTCCTTGATATTCTTGAAGAGAATCTTCACAGAGTTCTACTTTATCCATTATATATATGTATGATTCTAATGTTTGGAGCCATTGCAGTATTTGTTGCAAAATATTATATGTTCATTATAAAAATATTTATGTTTCCTCATGCAAGTTCGAATCTATTATTGTTCTTTTATTTATTACTGACAGTCTATATGTTAACTAAGGGGATATATAATATTGGGAAAATTACTGTTGTTTTCTTTTTCTTAACCATTTGGACTGTCTTTTTATTAATTGTTGCTCTTCCAGAGTTTAAGTTTCAGCGGATGACCCCACACTTTTTTCAGGGGGATTTAGATATAGTTAAAAAAGGGATAGAAGTATATGTTGCATTTTTGGGATATGAATTAGTACTATTTTTGTTTCCTTATATGGAGCAAAATTCAAGACAGACAAAAGCTATTCTTATAGGGCATTTATTTACTACCTTCATTTATACTACTGCCTGTATCGTTACGCTTGGTTTTTATGGAAACGAAGTAATTGAAAAAATTATGTATCCAATTATTAAACAATTAAAGTACATTCGTGCACCATTTTTAGAAAGAATGGAGCATTTGACTCTAAGCCTTTTCCTAATAAAAGTAGTAATTACTGTGGTGATGTATTACTGGGTTGCGTTGAAGATCTCCGAACGTATTGCTCCTTTTGCGAAATCAACCTTATTTAAATTTGTTTTCGTTTTTTCTACCTATTTTTCTTTGTTTCTTATCGATGTTCCATCAGATCTATTCAAAGTAATGGAATATGTAAATGTGCCAGAAATAATTTTGTCTTTTTCTTTACCTCTCTTACTTTTATTCTTCCTGTGGAAAAATAAGAAGAAAGGAGGAATTAGCCAATGAAGGTAAGGTTAGTCATCATTTTGTTATTTATCATTCTTCTCCAAGGTTGTGGAGAACCAAATATCATAGAGGATTTAGGTTTTATGCATAGCGTTGCATATGACTTAAATACGGAAAATCCTACAGAAGAAGGAAGGCTGATCATTACAATAGACACGCCTCAAGTAGATCAAACCGCAGAAGATTTAAGGGAAGTCTTAACAACAAAGGCACACGCACTGAAAGAAGGAACATCTAATATTGCAAGAAAGTCGGATCGAAAGCTGGTAGCGGGTCAATTACGCTCTGTTCTCTTTAATCAAGATCTAGCGAAAGAAGGGATAATGCCTATAATTAATTCATTAGACCGAGACAGTCATATAGGCTTGCATGTAAAGGTTATCGTTGTAGAAGGAGGAACTGGAAAGGAACTACTATTTGAGGAATACTCGCGGCATCCTCGGACAAGTAGATATTTACATGACTTAATAGATAAGGAAGCAGACCAAAGTGTTGTTATTGGTACTTCACTCTATCAATTTAGTAGAGATTACTATGATGATGGGATAGATCCAGTTTGTCCTATTATTAAAAAAGGGGAAAACGAAATTATTATAGATGGTATTGCATTGTTTCGAGAAGACAAGTATGTGAATAAATTAACTCCAGATGAGTCTCTTTTTTTTCACATGTTATATAGTGATTATGAGGAGAAGAATGTATATTTTAATATTGCGCTGGAAGATGAGGATGACGTTTTTACATCTTTTTCTGTTCTAGAAGTAAGGCCCAAATTTATCGTTACATCTCCTGATGTGTTGGAAATCAATCTACAGGTGAAAGGAATTATAGAAGAATATAGTGGAACATCTGACCTATCCGTTAGAGAACCAAAAATGAAATTGGAAAATCAGCTAGAGGAGTATATCCAAAAGAAATCACAAAATGTAATCACAAAGCTGCAGCAGTTTGGAGTAGATAGTATCGGTTTTGGTACGTACGTTCGTAATAGTGTCAGATATTCAGAATGGAAGGAAATGAATTGGATAGAATCCATATATCCTGATGCCCAAATTACAGTGAACACGGAGGTGAGAATTAAAGGGACAGGCAGCATAAAATAAGTAATTGCCTTATATTTTCATGTTCCTTAGGTTCTATTCGCATAAATTAGGACATATATGTGTATTACCACGGAAGGTAAAGGATCATGAAGGGGGAAGGCAGCAATGGTATATCGCTTATTAGCGCTAGACATCGATGGGACCCTATTAAAGTCTAATCATCGATTAGCGAAGGAAACAAAAGAAGCAATTGACTATGCAAAGGAAAAAGGGGCATACGTAACATTTGCAACGGGGAGATCTTTCCCATCCGCGAAAAAGGTTGCAAAAGCATTAAAGCTTGATGATGCGTATCTCATAACGCATGACGGTGCATTCGTTGCATCCGAAGTGGAAGAACCCATTTTTGAAAGAAGAATGGATTCAGAACGTGTGTACCAAATTGTGGACATATTAGAAAATTATCATTGTCATATTCGTCTATTACATGAAAAATATGCTGTAGGAAACAAAGTAAGACAAAGAAATATTATAGCAAGGATGAATATAGGCGTTGGAGATCCATTGTTCTATCCTATAAATTATGTAGACTCTCCTAGCAATTACTTGATTGATCAACCATTAACGGTTCCGAAAATCAGAGCTCAATTCTGGAGTGAAAAAGAGCGACAAGATGCGATGGAGGAAATCAGTGAGTCGATTAAAACGGTTCATATGACATCCTCTATTGAAGGAAGTCTTGATATTGTGGATAGTACAACATCAAAGGCAAAGGGCTTACAAGTATTAGGGAGAAAGCTTGGCATTTCTCTTCAAGAAATGGTTGCAATCGGATCGTATGAAAATGATGAGGAAATGATCACTCAAGCTGGTTTAGGTATTGCAATGGGGAATTCTTCTGTTAATATCAAAAACATCGCTGACTGGGTAACTCGTTCCAATAACCAAAATGGTGTTGGTTATGCTGTAAGAGAAGTATTCCGCAAACAGCTTCATCCAGCGGTGTATAAATAATATGTTGAATCTAGTGTGGTTCCTGATAAAGGGGGCTGCACTTTTTTATTTATGGTAAACAACAAGTGATGTTTAATGGATGTTTACCCTGAAAATACGCGAGTTAGAGGTAGAGATAGCTAAACTTATCTAGTGTACTAACTTTGTTTGATTGTATTAAATTCCATCCAGTCCACTCCTTTCTATAAAGTGAAAGATACTAACTATACCCATAACGTATTGTTATCCGTCATGGTGAAAATTTTCACTTGCATGGGTGTCTACTAAAAATACGTGTGTCCTAGTACCTTTCCGCATCTAGCCTATTGATAAAAATCGAATACTTAAAATAATACATCTTCAATATAAAAGTAGTTCACATATTTTAGGTTCATAATATAAATGTAAGACTGGGGCAGTCAATCTCCCTTGCGAAAACACACACAACAATCTACACTGTATAAAGCAAGTTATTTAGAAAGGAAAATCTTCAATGAATTCAATTACAGTTTTTAATATAGAAGAAAAAAATAGAAGATCTATTGAGAGGATTATTCAATTATTTAACGATGAAGCGGAAGTGAACTTTCAGGATGGAGAACATCCATGTGAGAGTCAAGGATTGGTCATTGTTTTTCAAGAAGTAACAGAAGATGAGGTAGTTACGCTTAAAGGAGTTCTTATTAACGAAAACCAAATAATAGGAATTGCTGAAGCTGATACAGAGGTTACATCAGAAGGATTTCGCAAAGCAAGAAAGCAAGCTACTAGTAAAATTACGTTAACACTCTTAACAAATTATACAGGAATGGAACAGCCATGGGGAATTCTCACGGGAATTCGTCCGACGAAGCTTTATCACTCCCTTAGGAAAAAAGGAAAATCAAAGAAAGAAATTAGTGACACTCTATCCAAGGAATACTTATTACATGAAGAAAAGATTCATTTATTAGAATGTATCGTCGATCGTCAATTAGCGGTGGTTACTGACTTGGATGAAATTAGTCAAGAAGTAAGTATATACATCGGTATCCCTTTCTGTCCAACCATGTGTGCATACTGTACTTTCCCAGCATATGCAATCAACGGAAAGAATGGTTCTGTAGAAGAATTTCTAGAAGGTCTCCACTTCGAAATGTCAGAGACAGGTGCATGGTTAAAGGAGAATAACATCAAAATAACGACTATTTATTATGGTGGAGGAACACCTACGAGTATTACGGCTGAACAAATGGACGCTCTTTATGAAAAAATGTATGAGGTTTTTCCTAATGTAAAAGAAGTCCGCGAACTTACAGTAGAAGCGGGTCGTCCTGATACAATCACTCTGGAAAAAATTGATGTGTTAAAGAAATGGAGTGTTGATAGAATTAGTGTAAATCCACAATCATTCACGGATGAAACGTTAAAAGCTATCGGTAGGCATCACTCTGTTGAGGAAACTATTACAAAATATAAAATGGCTTATGAAAGTGGCTTGACGAATATTAATATGGACTTAATAATTGGTCTTCCTGGTGAAGGGATAGAGGAAATGAGACACACGTTAGACATGACAGAAAAATTACGTCCAACGTCATTAACTGTTCATACCTTATCCTACAAAAGAGCATCTCAAATGACGAAATATAAAGAGAAATATAAAGTAGCAGACAGGGATGAAATTCATGAAATGATGAAGTTATCTAGTAATTGGATGGATAAGGTAGGATATGTACCGTACTATTTGTATCGACAAAAAAATATATTAGGGAATCTGGAGAATGTAGGTTACGCAATTCCTAAACAAGAAAGTATCTATAATATTATGATTATGGAAGAAGTCCAAACTATTATTGGGTTAGGTTGCGGTGCTTCGAGTAAATGGGTTGATCCAAAAACAGGAGCTATCGATCGTTTCGCTAATCCAAAGGATCCACAAACATATATCAATCGATACAAAGAGTATACAGAAAAGAAATTAGAAGCATTAACAGAGCTATTCGGTGTAAAAGCAATCAAATAGTATAAAGGATGGGGAAAAGAAAATGGATGAACAAGTACTTCGCGATAACTTCGAAAGAGCCTTAAAGGTTCACAATGACGGAACAGGACAACTTTTTTTAGATTCACTAATGAACTTTGACTTTCAATATTTGGAGGAAGCAGAAAAGGTGAAAATCACTGTACCTGTTACGGACATTATGTTTAATCCTGTGGGATTTATTCATGGTGGTATATACTCCTATATTGCAGATACAGCTATGGGGCACCTTTGTGCTGCTTTTGGTGAGAAACCATCGGTAACACTAGAACTTAAAACTCAATTTTTTCGTACAACAAGAGAAGGAGAAATTCATGCCACTGCGTATTTTTTAAAGAAAGGAAGGAACGTTCAATTTGTTGAGTGCTTACTGGAGGATGAAAAAGGTAAGTTGTTAGGAAAAGTGACTGCAACCTTTTATTCGATGGGAGAATAATGTAACTAAATCTGGGCTGACAAAAAGAAAACTCCAATCTTTTTGTCAGCTCAAATCTTATTGATGAAAGTAAAGTAGACTACCTGATGAACGTACGATGCGGCTTGGATGGTGAAGAAGCTGCTTTTCTGAAAGACGTTTTAATCCAATGTTTTGTGCTTCTGAATCATCCGATGCCTCAAACATTTCATTTAATAATGGAGATCCACTGCGATCAAATGCAGTAATATAATATTTTTTCATTGTTCCTCACCTCCTAGATAAGATATTCCTATATATATTTTAAAGTGGCTAAAAATATTCTTCAAGAAATTAGTAAAGAATTAGACCATCTCACCAATGATTCATAAATCGTTACAATAATGAATTAATAGGACGATGTCCAACTTATTTAATGGGCTATCGCCCGCAAAAGTTTCAACATATCACTCTATCTTTGAAGGGTGTTTCTGATATAGAGTTGCTTCCTTCTTATTAAATGGAAAGTCTCCCCTGAAAATACGCGTTTTCAAGTGGAGTTAAACTATCAAGTATTAGTAACTTTGTTGGTTGTATTCCATTTGCTTCAGCCTACTCGCTTTCCTAGGGGAGTTGCCGAGCCACCTTCGTCAATTCCGCCTTGCGCTTTCTTATTGATATTACTGTTACGAACGTTCATTCCCTTTTTATGTTATAATTTAGTAAAAAAGTGTGGAAGGGGTTCGGTGATGCTTCGATTTATTCATTGTGCTGATGTGCATTTAGGACGTTCCATAAAAACTCATACAGATATGCCAGAACACATGTCACTATCCATTCAACAAGCTACCTATACATCATTTGAAGAGATAATTACAATAGCATTAGAAAAGAACGTAGATTTTGTTTTGATTAGTGGAGATGTATATGATCAGGAACAGCGTTTCATTCGTGGGCAGTGGTTTTTAAAGAAACAGGGAGAGCGACTTCGGGAGTATAACATTCCTCTTTTTATCATCCATGGAAATCATGATCCACTCATAAAGGACAAGCCAGAAAACGTAGATAACGTCTATGTTTTTCCAACGGAGATAGAAGCAATAAAGATAACAAATAACGATGGAGATAACATCTTTATTCATGGCTTTAGTTATCCTCAAAAGGGATTTTACGATAATCCAGCACCATTATTTGTGCGAAAAGGATCAGAGGAAGATTATCATATTGCGTTATTGCATGGGCAAGAAACAACGCAATCTGAACATGAGCCATACGCTCCATTTACCGTAAAAGAATTGGAGGAACGTAATTTTGATTATTGGGCACTAGGTCATATACATAAGAGGAGTATTTTAAATACATCACCTCCAATCGTGTATTCTGGGAGTATTCAAGGGGGTCATAGAAACGAGCTTGGAGAAAAAGGATGTTATTATGTAGAGCTATCGAAAAGTACAGCAAACTTAACTTTTATAAACACAGCTTCTGTTATATGGGAATCTTTCTGTTTTTCCATAGATTCTTTACATAAGATGGAAGATCTACTAGAACTAGTAGAAGAAGGTTTACAGGATTTGCATTCTAATACGATCTACTTGGTAACAATAGAATTACATGGATATGGTATTTTGCATGACAAACTAATAGAAGAACAGCAAGACTTTTTATATACGCTCCGAAATGAGGTAGTTGCACCTTACATCTGGGTTGATAGAGTGGAACTTCATACTTCCCCAATATATGACCGAAATAAGTTAAAGGAACAAGATCATCTTCTAGGGGATGTAATACGAGTGGTAGATGATAGGAAAGTGAATAGAAGTGAAATAGATTCGGTATTTAAGCCGATTTTTTCCCATGCTACAGTAAAAAAATATGTAGACCAGCTAACAAATGATGAGATACATGACTTACTTGATCAAGCAGAAAAGAAACTATTATCTCCATTATTAAGTGAGGTAAAAAAACAATGAAGATAAGAAACGTGCATATACACGGATATGGAAAATGGAAGAATGAGACGTGGGATTTATGTGAAGAAGGAATTCACCTTTTTTGTGGAAAAAACGAGTCTGGTAAATCAACACTTATGTCTTTTATTGAAGCAATCCTTTTTGGTTTTCCGAGAAAAGGGGAAAATCAATATATTCCTATGGTAGGGGATGCTTATGGTGGCGCCATTACGATTGTTGATGAAAACAATGATGAAGTTGTTATAGAACGAGTAAAGGGGAGAAAAGCCAAGGGGGATGTTACTGTTTATTTCTCGGATGGAAGAACAAGTGATGATTCCGCATTAGAAAGCTTGCTCTCATTGGATCAAAGTACATTTCGAGGGATATTTTGTTTTGACTTAGATGGATTAAACGGACTAGGAAAAATGAATCCAGAAGAATTACATCGTTTTTTATATGATACAGGACTTGGTGGCGGTCAGACAATTTCTCAATTGGAGAAAAAGTTAGAAGGAGAAATGGAGCAACTTTTTAAACCAAAGGGTAAGAAGACCGAAATGAATTTACTTGCGAAAAAGCTAGAAGAAAAAGAGCGTGAAATAATAAAGTGGGAGGAAAGACTAGATCAATTTGAATTATTACAAAAGCAGGTTATAAAATTAGACGAACAAATCTCACAAAATAAAGAGACGAAATCATCTCTTTTACGAGAAGTAAAGGAAGCGGAAAAGCATGAGGTGATAGTAGAAGTAGCAAAGAAATGGCAGGAGAAACAATACCTACTAGAACAAGAATCCCCTGTAGTTTCTTTTCCTCAAAATGGGTTGCAACGGTTAGATACTTTTAATGAAAAAATAACGGAAAAACAATCTTTGCTTCGAGATGAACAAGTGAAACAAAAATTATTGGATGATGACATAGAAGGTATTAAACTTCATCCATCCTGGACAATATGGAAGAATGAAATACCAGAAACGTTGCAGCAGTTTGAGGTGTATCGCCAACGAGATCTTGATAGAAATGAAAATCTATTACAGGTAAACCATCTTCTAAAAAAGAAGAATGAAATAGAAGAAGAGTGGAATAAGGAAGGGAAAGAACTAAATTTTTCCCTCATTCCCTCTCACCCTTTAATGAAAACGACATTCTATCAAATGAAAGAACAATGGAACATTGAGAAAGAGACAAAGAAACGAGTATTACAGGAACTGGAAAAGTTAGAAAATGAAGTAGCAGGTAGGAAGAATAACATAGATGAATTACACAGCCAGTTAGTACCTATTGAAGAAGTAAAAAAACTTGAAGACAATATAGTGAATTTTACAAATGGCCATAGTCAACTAGAAAAAAGAATGTTAACCGATCGTTTACTCTTTCTAAAAAATCAAAAACAGGAGCATATCAAAAGAGAAACATCACAAATAAATATTTTTCTTATTCTTGCGTTAGTCTTTCTCTTCAGTAGTATTTATTCTGCTGTAATAAATGAGATGCTTGCATCCATTATCGGAGGAGTTCTATCTGTATTCTTTTTTTGTTTTACTTATTGGAAAAAAACTACAAGAAAAAACATTCAAGTGAATTATGAAAAAGAAGAAAACACCATTCAAGGAAAAATAAACGAGCTACAGAAAAATGCCGAATCCTTTGAGCAAAGTGATATAGAAAGATGGAAAGATATTGTTAGTTCGGATAAGAAAAATCGAGCCATATATACTCAGAAAAAAGAACAATTGCAATTAGTATTACAACAAAAAATAGAATCAGAAAAAAGATTACATCAATGTGATAATAGTTTATCAATGTTAAGGAACGAGCTTAACCTTTGGACTAAAAAGTATCATCTTCCAGACAACCTTGATTTCCCTACGTATGCAGTTCTTTTACAAGTGATTGACGAGTGGATACGACATCAAGAGCATTTAGAACAAAAAGAGGAACGAATGAAACAGTTGCAAGAAAATCAACGAACATTTGAGAGGAAGTTGAATAGTTTTCTTAAACGAATAGGATATGAAGAGCAATCCTCTGTTACGAGAGGCGTGGAGCTGTGTAAGATCTTTCTAAGAGAACAAAATAATAAAGAGAAAGTGCTGAATGAGTTACAACAATTTAGAAAACATCGAAGAGAAACTATCTCCCGTCTAGAAGTAGAGTTAGCGGATCTGAAGAAGGAAAAGCAACTTTTTGTACATAGTGCAAATGTAACTACCGAAGAGGAATTCAGTAAATTAGGTGAAACAAGTAAACGACAACAAACGTGGACAGAAGAGAGAAATCAGCTATGGGCACAAATGAAGGTAAGTATTCCAGATGAGCAGAACCTATTATCTATTATTCAGAAAATTTTAATGGAAGAATACGCACCTGTAACAGTGAAACAGCAAATGATGAAATCACTTGATTTGCTAGAGAAGAATATAGAAGAACAACGAGATTCATTAGCAACTATAAAAAAAGAGATAGCATTTCTACAACAAGAAGGTTCCTATGAAGAATGCAAACTACTATTTTTTCAGTTGAAAGAAGAGATGCAATCTTTACTGAAAAGATGGGGAACTGCATCTCTGAGTTTGCATATTCTTCAAGAAGTGAAAAGAATATATGAAATGGAAAAACAACCTCTGGTTTTAAAAGAAGCGGAACGGTTATTCTCGCTCATGACAAACGGGATTTATAGGAAAGTGTTGGCCCCATTAGGTGAACAAAAATTCGTTTTAGTACGACATGATGGAAAAAGATTTGATCCATCTGAGGTTAGTCGTGGTACGTGCGAATTATTGTATTTGTCTTTTCGTTTTTCCTTAGCATTAACATACAAGAAAGATACATCTTTTCCTCTTATCATGGATGAGACGTTAGTGAATTTGGACAGAGAAAGACGAGAAAATGTCATGAAAACCTTAATTAAAATAGGGGAAAAACGTCAGATACTATTTTTTACTTGTCACCACCATATTGAAGAAGAACTAAATAGAGTAAAGGTGCAGAAAATGGAGATGCATGTATAAAGATTATACAACTTTTTATTTCTTTTCTATTTTGGTAAAATTGTCTTAGATAGTTGCACATGGAGGTTTTATCGTTGGATAAAAATTGGCAGAAATATGAAGAAACGAAAGATCGTTTTATTCAAAGTATTGCAAAAAACATGACATTATATGGAATAACTCCGTCCATTGGTAGACTTTACGGTGCTCTTTATTTTTCCAATGGACCTATGACATTAGATGATATGAGAGAAGAGTTAGCTATGAGTAAGACAAGTATGAGTACGGGAGTTCGAACATTATCAGACATGAAGATGGTAGAACCTGTGTTTCGCCGAGGTGTTAGAAAGGATCTATATCAAGTAGAAGAGGATTGGTATAAATCATTTACTGCTCTTTTCTCCAGACAATGGAAAAAGGCAACAGAAACAAATATTGAAGAAGCGAACGAAGCAATTGATGAATTAGAAGCAGTACTTAGCAATTCGAAGGATGAGGAACTAAAGCGTCTGATTTATGATGACTTAGAACGATTGGATTATGCTCTCCATTACTATAAATGGCTTCTGCAGTTTGTTGATGCAGTAGAGACGGGGAAAATATATGAAATAGTTCCAAAATATTTACGGAATAGGGAAGAAGATTAGTTGATTTGGACAGTTCTTTAATAGGAAGGACTGTTTTTTTCTATATTGATATTGATTTCTTTTAGACGCTATTTATATTAAAATATGAGACAAAAGAAACTGTTAAAAGGATGATAATAGATGAAGAATTCTTTCCAAATTTACTTAGTAGAAGATGAGCAAAACCTTGGTGAGGTTATAGAAGCATATATGAAAAAAGAGGGGTGGGAAGTTACTCATTTTACTGATGGGAAAGTAGCTTCTGAACACATTGAGTCTCCTCCACATCTATGGATTCTAGATATAATGTTACCGGGGATGGACGGTTATCAATTGTTAAAAGCAATAAAAGCAAAAGCCGATACTCCAGTCATTTTCATATCAGCAAGAGATAAGGATTTAGATCGAGTCCTGGGATTAGAACTTGGTAGTGATGACTATCTAGCGAAGCCGTTTTTACCGGAGGAATTAGTAATAAGGTCGAAAAAATTGCTACAACGAATTTATTCTCAGGAACAGCAGGAAGTAGAAAGCATCGAACTTAATGGATATAAAGTGGATCCAAAAGGTAGAACGGTAATAGATGGAAATGAAGCAATTGAATTAACAACAAAAGAACTAGATTTAGTGATTCTTCTAACATCGAATATTGGAAAGGCGTTATCAAGAGAAGAGATAATTGAATATGTTTGGGGAAGCGACTATTTTGGTTCAGAACGAGCAGTGGATGATGTTGTTAGAAGAGTTAGAAAAAAGTTACCTAGAATTCATCTTGAGACTCTTTATGGCTTTGGATATAGGGTTTTAACTTCATGATAAAAATGAACTTAACGCAACGAATTTGGTTTTCCTTTATTGCAATTATTTTGATGATCGGTCTACTTGTTGGAGTAATTTACCCAATTTCTTTAAAAAGTACTTTAACGGAGGAAACGTATCGAATAATTGAGCAAGAACAAGCGAGGTATGCTGATCCTTATGGGGAACAGTTTATTCCTAAATCAGAATTAGACTTTATTGAGAGAAGAGAAGCGGAAAGATCTGTTGGTCATTTTATTCTTATTAACCAATTTGGAAGGTTAGAAGGTGATCCAGTTCCCAATGATGTTTTACGAGAAATGGGTGAAAGAGCTTATAGTCAAATGGTAACTCGAGGTCGATATGAATTGACATATAATGAAGCAACCCTATTTTATGTCGTGTATAAGGTTAATACCACTGATAGTGACGCTTATATCATTTCATTCATGTGGGATACATATCGAGATCAAATGGTTAATCGCCTGTGGGGGAGACTTTCTTATATTATGGTAATGGCTGGTCTACTGAGCTTAGTACCTGCATTTTGGCTTAAATATTATTTAACACAACCGTTAACAAGCTTAGGGAATCACTTTGAGCAAATCTCGAAGCGTAACTATAAAGAGCCTTTTTATTGGGAGGGAGATGAGGATTTTGAAAAGCTCTCAAATCAATTTGAGAAAATGAGACAAAACCTGATTCGATATGATAGTGCTCAAAAAACATTTATACAGCATGCATCCCATGAACTAAAAACTCCTATTATGGTTATTAAAAGTTATGCAAAGAGTGTAAAAGATGGAATATTACCTAAGGATAATTTGGATAAAACGATGGACGTTATTATCCAGGAATCTAATCGTATGGAAAAAAGAGTAAAGGACATGCTCTATTATACAAAGCTAGATTCGTTTAAAGAGGAACCAATGATGGAAGAAACCTTTCTCTTTGGATCAATTGCATATGAAATAGAACAACGCTTTCGACTACATCGAGATGATGTGAAAATTACTGTAGATGGGGATCATATACCAATATACGGTGATAAAGAACTATTAAGTGTTTTACTAGAGAATTTAGTAGACAATGCACTCCGATACACTACAAGTAAAATTGAGATCATTGCTGAACAGAAAGAGAAGGATGTTACGATAACGGTAGTGAACAACGGTGAGCAAATTTTAGAAGATGAAATTGATGATATTTTCACTCCGTTTCGAAAAGGAAATAAAGGACAATTTGGTTTAGGACTAGCTATTGTGAAACGTATTAGTGAACTGCATGGAGGTTATCCAACTGTTGTTAACGAGGAAGATGGGGTTCGTTTTACGATTGTTTTACCTGTAATAGAGAGAAAATAAGTAGGATATCTCATAAATTGTTGAGAATTATGCAGCAACAAATGTAAAGTTCCACTATGCTATACTAGAGTTAGAAAAGGTGTCTATGGAGGGAAAAATGATGAAGAAGGGTATTAACCAGTATCAAATAGGAGACAACATTGAATTGTACTTACTAATAAAGAATGCAAAGAAAGGAACTGCTAGTAATGGCAAGCCGTTTTTGACATTACACATGTCAGATCAAACTGGTGAAATAGAGGCGAAACTTTGGAGTATTTCCCCAGATGATGAGAATACATTTGTTAGTTCTTCCATTGTACATGTTCAAGGAGAAATACAAGATTTTCGAGGGATGCGACAACTGAAAATTAAGGCAATTCGCCCTACGACTAGTATGGATCAAGTAAAACTTGCAGACTACTTACCTACAGCACCTTTAGATCCTAGCGAAATGCTAGAGAGGGTTACTCAATATATTTTTGAAATGGAAAATGCAAAAATTCAAAGAATTACTCGGCACTTGTTAAAAAAACATCAACAAGCTTTCTTAGAATCTCCTGCTGCTACCAAAAATCACCATGAGTATGTTTCAGGTTTAGCGTATCATGTTGTTTCTATGTTGGAGCTTGCAAAGAGCATTACCACTTTATATCCATCTTTAGATAAGGACTTATTGTATGCAGGTGTCATACTTCACGACTTAGGGAAAGTTAGGGAACTAGCAGGGCCGATTGTAGCAAAATACACATTGGAGGGCAATCTACTAGGACATATCTCTATTATTGTTACCGAAATACAAGAGGCTGCGAAGGAATTAGAAATTGATAGCGAGGAAGTACTTATACTCCAGCATTTAGTTTTAAGTCATCATGGCAAAGGCGAGTGGGGTAGTCCGAAAGTTCCTGTAGTTCGTGAAGCTGAAATTCTTCATATGATTGATAATATAGATGCTAAAATGAACATGATGGACCGAGCACTGGAGAGGGTTCCACCAGGGGAATTTAGTGAACGAGTATTTGCAATGGATAACAGATCGTTCTATAAGCCAACCTTTCACGAACCCCCGATTGATATTTAGGGAGAAAGGGAGAACCTTTTGGGACTTTCTGCATTATACGGTCTTTGAATTGGTTTTGTTTTTGCTACTTTGGTTTAAATGGAAAAATAACAGATCATCGCTCTCTTGATCAGGAGGCTTTCCAGTTCCCCACAGCAAAGAAAACACCGTGAAGAATGAACGGATGTCGCACATGTGTGCCCTTGGGTGGAATGCGAACATACTGAATGGAATACAATTCGACAAGGTTATTAAAAGTAAATAGTTTAAGTCATCTTGATATCACATAATTTCAGGATGTACAAACAAAAGCTGAGCAAAGGAATCAATCCTTCTCAGCTTTTGTTTGTTAAGCAAGAAACTATATTTTTAGACCAGTGGATAACTAGTTGTGTCATGGGTAGAAGTCCAACTCCAGTGCCTACTTGATCCTCGGTAAACTCGTTCGCAAAGCTGCATAGGAGCCTATTCAGGCAGTTCTTCGCTCGAGGGTCAAATAACCTGCCCGATTAAAAGTAATAAGGACTTTTTATCGTCCAGAACATTTGCACTTCGCCGGGATACAGGATGTCAACATGATGCCGGCCCACAGGACGTGGGCTGCTTTTAGACGGAATTAGGGCGCCTTGCGCTTTTCTTTCTTACGTCATCAACCTATTTTCGCTACTTTCTATCTTTTCTACCTCTTCTAATACATCTACACGCACTTCATTTTTATAGAGTTCAAAACACTCTGATTTTAACCACTCACGCCATGTCATTGATTTACATTGCTCAAATATATCTCTCCAGTAAGCAATTAAAAATATCTCTACTCTTTCATGTACTATTGGAAAATATATTAACGGTGTTATTGTCTTGCTTTCTATTGTATTCATTGTATACTCAACTAACGATTGCTGAATTTCTTCATAGGACATTTCTCCAAGCTTTTTCTGCATTTGTAATCCTCCTATGTAAAGTAGTTATATTTTCTTTTCCCATTTCTAAAAACTTTAAAACTTTCTATCATAATTTTGAATATTTCATAGTAAAGATAGAGTAGTTACTAATTTTTGATAGAAACTTTAATAGAAAAGGAGATAACAATGAATCCAATTACCATTATTTTTTCGCTTATTGGTGTTCTGTTTCTTGCATTTGTAGTACGATTACTTTCCCTAACATCTGTTGGAGGTATGGTTGTATCTGCTCCGTGGTGGGTGTATGTCATTTATTTGGGGATATTATTTAGTGCAGTGATGTTTGTTTATTCATTAATTGAAGAGAAAAGAAAGGAACATAAACTGATTGAAGAAGAAGGAGAACGGTTTTTGACACGTTTCAAGGAAAGAAACACATCAAAGTCTGTTTTGACTGATCAAAATTAATAAGTATCTACCCTCGTAATTGTTGTTAAGTATTCCATTATCTATTACCCACTCCCTTTCCTATGGGCAAAGGCGTCATGTCGCCTAGCAAGTTTTCATGATCACGAAAATAACGGTTGAAAAAAAAGGTGTGTCCCAAGCAAAATTCTGTCTTGGAACACACCCTTTATTAAAAGATAAGAATTTATAAAAATTTTTGAACTTAGAAAGGTGTCTAGCTCCAGGCGCCAGGACCTCGTGTCAAATAACCTGGCCGATTAAAAAGTAAAAAGCACTTTTTATCGTCCAGAACATTTGCATTTCGGTTCTGAGAGGGCGCCTTGCGCTTTTCTTAATGGAATTTGGTTTAACGATGAAAGCTTATTGATTATATACAGGTAAAGAGAACTGCTCATCAAGAACATTAACTTCTACATTCTTGAATAATTCTTGTTGTGCTTCGCCCATTCGATAGTACATTCTGTCGTGGATTGCACCACGTAATTGGTCACGTACTTCCTCAAAATCATCTTCAAAAGCATTTCGGTCTGTTACTTCAATAATATGATATCCATGTTGAGAGCGAACTGGCTCGCTAATTTCACCTATTTCCAGAGAAAAAGCCGCTTCTTCAAACGGTGGAACCATTGAACCTCTTGAGAAAAATCCAAGATCCCCGCCTGCTTGTCCAGAACCTGGATCAGTTGAATGGTTCTCTGCCAAGACTTCAAAATCTTCACCATCTTGTAATTGTGCATAAATATCTAGTGCTGTTTCTTCATCAGCTACAAGAATATGTCTAGCTTGTACCTCTTCACCACGATCATACTCTTCCTGTAATTGTTCTTCAGAAACCTCACCATCAAAGCCGACTAGCTCCTGTAAAACTAGTTGAACAATAAGACGATTTCTTAACTCCTGTTCCCCTTGAATTTGTTGCATTTGAAGGAACATATCAAATTCCTCGTCATTAGAAACACCTAAAGTTTCTTTTAATTCTTCAATTTCAGCATCTATATCTTCTTCTGAGATTCCTAGTTCACTTGCTTCATTTTTCATAATTTTAACTTCTACTAATTCGGCCAATACTCGTTCCCCATACTGATCTTTTAAAGATTGTACAAATTCAGATTCGGTAATATCACCAGCACTTGTTTCTACAACAATATCACCATCATTTTGGGTGTTTTCTGTATTATTAGCACAAGCAGCTATTAATAAAAATAAAGTAGTTAAAATAATAAGCATGATCTTTTTCATGGTGTTCACTCCTATAAATTTTGTTTATTCAACGAACATTACCTACTATAGCACAGTAAGGGGATATTTGGAAATACCATCTAAAAAAACAAAAAAGGTATGGCTAAGGGATCATCCTTTTACCATACCTTACACTAGATATCCATCCGTCATTTAACAAAAAGCATCTTCTAAATCCTCCATTATTATACAACAAATATTCGGAAATAGGACGATGTTAAAAGTATCGTAATTAATACATTAATTGTACGGAACACCTTGGATTGTTTTTCCTCGGGTATTTCTTTTTGTATACAAAGTGTATTTGTCATAGAATTAATTACAAATAAATAAAAAATAGAAAATAGAAAGAATGGAATAGCCATTTAGTAACCTCCAGATATTCGGTCTCCTTCTTTACTTTAACAAAATATGTGTAAAATGAATAGTAATCTGCTAAAATTCTTAATAAAATTATTAAATTTGGGGGAAAATAATGAAATTAAAGAAAAAAAATCCATGGAAAATAGCATTTATAACTTTATTTACCTTCCTAGTTCTTGTAATTGTAAGTAGCTATTTATTATTTAGTTCATTATTTACATCCAGTGGAACTAGCTTTAGACAGCTACCTGAATTTAGCAGAACAGAAGGAGCTCAATTTATTGTTTCTACTTCAAAAGAAGATATAAATTACTGGTTAAAAAAAGAGCTTCAGAAAGAGCAGGAAGGGTCTCAACAATATGATCTGTTCTTTGATGATTTCGTTTACTTTCAAACAGAGTTAAATGTATTAGGCGTAACCATTCCTATGCAAATGACACTAGAGCCTCAAGTTACGGAAAGTGGTAATTTACAACTTTTTGAAAAGAGCTTTCAGATAGGGAATTTTAATTTACCTTCAGAAAGAATATTCCAATTAATGGATGCAACAGTTGAATTACCCGATTGGATTTATATTTATCCTATGGATAGAAAACTCTATTTAGATATTGCAAATAGTATTACACATGATATTCAAGTGAGTATAAAAACTTTTAATTTACAAGAAAATCAAATAGAAATTGAATTAATAATTCCATAAGGTATATAGGTATAAGCTATTGTATCAACAGTTACGTTGAAATAGAACTAAAATATAAAAGCCCTAATATTTCATTAGGGCTGAGTTTTTGGAGAATGTACGGACTTACATAGTATATGATAGCCATTTTCGTATTCCTCAATTAGAGACTTGCTAGGAGCTGATTTTATGTGCATAAAGTGCAAATAATCATAAAAGCATATTCCCATATTTACTGCAGATATAATTGCCATATAGTGCATTAGATGAGGAAATAATACAGATAGTACAATGGAAATGGTAGTGATCGATATTGCAGGTAAAGAGATTGCTATCAATAATACTCTTTTTGGAACTGTATCCTTCGTTGAGAAGTAAACATAAGGCCATTGATTTTTTCTTATCCCAAAAGTCGCTCTTCTACCTGAAATCCATATAGGTAAGCAATGAAGCACCAAATGTAAAGGAATAACTACAATGAGTAATAGTATAAAGAAGATGATTCCGTAATCAACAAAAGATATATTTGAGGTAAACGTACTAATTACAACAAAGTGTACCATAAAGTATCCAAGTGCAATTAGTGCCGACATAATCCAAAGTCGTTCTTTTCCAAATTCAGTTTCAATACAAATTGATTTCCAACAATTCACAAGTTACACCCGCCCTTAATCAAAACATCATACTTTAGTAATTTACGCTCTTAACTAAAATAAATCAAGACTTTTTTTAGTAAATTTTTTTGACAAGGAAAAAGGATGTATAAACGGTCATTTTTCAGACACAAATATACATCCTATTAACTATGTTTAAAAAATTATACGGTTGTTTACTTATGACGATTTCGCTTCCGACTCACTTTTAGATAAGGAAACTAATTTCCCGTCTTCCTCTTTAAACTCCGTTTCAATTTTTGATATGGAATTTTCAAAAATACCCATAAAATCTTGGCCATAAATATGTTTAACAATACTCATAAGCTCAGAAAATTCTGGGAACTTACCGTACAATTCCTTTATAGGGAGGGAACCACTATAAACCCCGTAATTTGTAGGGTTATATGTTTCCAACGTTTCAACAAGAAGATTTTCTCCTTCTTTTGTTAAGAAAACATACGTATTCCGTTTGTCTGTTTGACGTTTTGAAAAAGTAAGTAGACCTCTTTCCTCCAACTTTTTAGAAAAGTTAAAAGCAGTAGAAACATGCATAACTCCAAATTTGGCTATGTCAGAAATAGAAGCTCCTTCTAACTGATAAGCAATAAGTAAAATATGATGTTCATTAATATTTAAATCATATGGTTTAATCCAGTTCTGCCAATCCTTTTCTATGGATTTCCACAAAGCCTTACTTAACTGAGCAACTTTGTGGCTATACAAAATGGATTGTTTAATGGATTCCGCTTTGTGCTGATCCATAATGCCCCCCCATCCTATCCTCAAAAACGAAGTTTTTTTTTATTCATTATTTTACTAGGAAAATGATATTAACATCATAACATAATGTCTTAAAAATTCTCAATACCATTTCAGTATTTTCTGAAAATTTTAACTTAATTTAAGGCGCACCCCAGTCAGGAGGGGTGCTCCTTATCATTATCAAAAAACTCGTGTGCTTACTACTTCTTTTAATCGCTCAATTAATAGTTCTAATTCTATTGCTAGATTTTTGAATTCTTCTAGGAAAGGTTTAATCTCTTCTTTAAAAATATCAATTTTTTCATTTATTTCGGGTAACTTTTTTCGTATTAGATTAATGCCTTCCTCTTTTAAGTCAACACCTAACGAAATAAGCTCAAGTAAATCTTGTTTTATGAAAACCCAATTTTCAACTATTGCATCACGACATGCTGATAATTCATATCGTAACTTTTTCCCTGATACAGGTGTTGATAACAATACAGTGGAACCCAAAATTATTCCACCTGTGAACAATCCTAGTACATATGTTGTTTTTTTCATGTTCTCACCTTTCTTAGGGTTGAATAATTTTCCAATAAGTAATATTATAATAATTTTTTTATGGTAGTCCAAAAATATATATGTTAGTTTTGTATTTTATTGATTGTTGTTCTGAAATTCTTTCATGAATGTAGCAAGGGTCTCTACATGCTCTTTTGGTACTGCGTTATAAATGGAAGCTCTGCATCCACCAACAGATCGGTGTCCTTTGATTCCTATAAAACCTGCTTCATCAGCTTCTTTAATAAACTTCTTTTCTAATACTTCATCTGATATTCTAAACGTGACATTCATTAATGATCTGCTGTCTTTATCACTATGTCCAACATAAAAGCCATTACTTTCATCTATGACATTATATAGTAAAGCTGCTTTTTCATTTGCTGCAACGTTCATTGCTTTAACCCCACCATTATCTTCTATCCATTTCATAACTAAGCCTAGTAAATAAATAGAACCAGTAGGTGGTGTATGATATAACGATTCACCTTTCGCATGCGTATCGTAGCTTAAAATTTTTGGAATATCTTTATTTCCATCTTTCATTAACGATTTTTTCATTATTACTACTGTTATCCCAGATGGACCTGCGTTTTTTTGTGCTCCAGCATAAACTACATCAACATTATCCCAATTTATTTCCTGACTAAAAATGTCACTAGATGCATCAACAAATACAGGAGCATTCCCTTTAAGAGGTAACTGCTGCCATTGTGTTCCGAAAATTGTGTTATTTGAAGTTACGTGAACGTAAGCTGTATCTTCTGAACATGAGCTAAGATCTACTTCAGGGATGGTGCGATATTCACTGTCTTGTGAAGAAGCAATTGTGTATACACTTCCAACTCTTTCTGCTTCTTGATAGGCTTTTTCTGACCAAGAGCCTGTTAGTACATAAGCACCTTTCTTCTCAGGTGTTAAGAAATTCATTGGTAACATCGCAAATTGAAGACTGGCACCACCTTGAAGAAATAATATCTCAAAGTCATCGGGAACCTCCAATAAGGATCGAACACGATTCATTGCTTGGAAATGGATATCTTCATACAATGGGGCACGATGACTTAACTCTACTACAGATAGACCAGAATCTTCATAATTAAACATAGACTCCTGAGCTGTCTTAATTACCTCTGCAGGAAGTGCACTTGGACCAGGGTTAAAATTTAACTTTTTCATGAATTACCCTCCATTTTTCTATATACCTTATGTCTTTCAGTAAGGTACTTTTGTCTTTTGCTTAAAACAATTCGACATGTTTTTTATAAATCCTTTTTCTATTTTTTAAATTTATATTCGAGAATATGGAAAAAGAGGGTGTGCCTAGAGTATACATTCATCTTTAGACACACCCTTTTTATGTAATTAAGTAAGTTTGCTTGTAATTTCAGTTGCAATAGATTGTAAATCTTCACTAGTATACTTGTTACTATGATCATGCCAAACAGCTCCATAACCGTCGCCTTTTCCATAGCGAGGGAGAAGGTGAACATGATAATGAAATACAGACTGTCCAGCTTCTTTTCCATTATTATTCAACAAGTTCATTCCTACTGGTGAAAAAGCTTGTTTCAGTGCATTTGCAATTTTAGGAACAACTGAAAAAACCGCCTTTGCACTTTCTTCAGATAGTTCGTACACATTTTCTTCATGAACCTTAGGTATTACTAGTGTATGTCCTTTTGTAACTTGGCTTAAGTCTAGAAAAGCTAACACTTTATCGTCCTCATATACCTTTGATGCTGGAATATCTCCATTTACAATTTTGCAAAAAATACAGTCATCATGATAAGCCATGCTAGATCACCTCACAGTAATTTTTTTCTATATTACCACATTTTAGCTCAGAATAAAAAATGCATGTCTATTATAAAGGTTGTACTCATAAAAATAATGGAGTAAGGGGGAGGTCAAAATGCAAAACAGAAAGGAAAAATTAGTCCTATTTATCATACTGTTTTTTCTTTTTATCAGTATTCATATGCAATTTCCTGTTTTCACTCCATTAGCAGTTTCGTTAGGGGCAGGGAGCTTCCTCGTTGGGGTAATGCTTAGTACAACTTCTTTTGTAAACTTAACAGGGAATATTGTGGCAGGATCTTATATTGATCGATTTGGTGCAAGGTTATTTATTGTTATACCTCTTTTCCTATTAACTCTATCTTTGTTTGCACATACTTTTATTGAAGAAACAGCACATTTATTTATTTTGCGCGTTGTTAATGGTTTTATACTTGCTTTCTTGACCCCAGCATGTATGACAATGCTTGCGGCTTATGCTAAGAATAGTCATGAGCAAAGTAAAAATATGGCGATGAATACGCTGATGGTAACTTTAGCAATGACGATAGCTCCTATGTTAGGTGGTTTTTTAGGTGAGAGGTTTGGGGCGGACGGAGCTTATTATGCGATAAGTTTCACTTCTGGTATTGCATTTATATTAGCTTTTTGCTTTTTATCAAATCCAAGAACTCGGAATAGAAGAGGAAAAAAATCACAAGGCATTCTCCAGCTTTTCTTTTATACGCCACTTTTACCGGTTTTCTTAACAGGGTTTGCTGTTATGTTTGCTCAAGGAACGTTAATGTACGAGCTTCCTTTCTTGTCAGTAGAGCAAGGAATGACAAAAGGGTTGGTTGGACGAATGGCAGGTGTTATGGGAGTGGGAACATTGCTAGTGTTAGCGTTCGTATTTATTCACCGTATTTCTGCCACTGTTAGAACAATTATTGGATTGTGTATGTTAGCTTTAGCACAATGTTGGATGATGATGGCGGGAGTAGTACCACCATATGCAAGTTTACTTTTATTTGGAGCAGCAACTGGCATTATTTTTCCAGCAATGATGACGTTGGTAACAGAAAATATAGGGGAAGGAGATCGAGGAAAAGCGTTTGCGTTTCTTTCCGCTGTTTTTTCTGTTGGAACAATATCAGCTCCCTTTATTGCAGGAGCAGTAAGAACTTTCTTGTCTCCATATTATGTCTCCTGGCTCGTATTAATGGTCGTAATTACAATGATGGGTTTATTGTTAACAACAAAAAGAAAAGCTGTAGTTATCTGAAGATGGAAAAGCGATCAGGCTGAAGTGCTGGAATAGTATCCAACAAAGTTAGTAATACTCGATAAGTTACTTATAATTGATAACACGTATTTTCAGGGTAGCCTTTGAAAAAGTAACGACCTTACATTTACTAAAGATAACTTTTCAACTCTTATAATTTTCGTTATAGTAAAGATGGAACAAGTTGGCAGAAAGAGAAGGAGAAATGATGATGGAAACTTTATTGACGATAAATAACGTAACTGGCGGTTATCAGAGAAATAGACCCGTTTTACATGATGTATCCTTTTCCGTAAATAAACATGAGATTGTTGGATTAATAGGACTAAATGGTGCGGGGAAAAGCACGACTATTAAGCATATTTTAGGGCTAATGGAACCACATGAAGGTGATGTTAAGCTTTTGGGGAAAACGTGGACGGAAAGTGGAGATGAGTACAGACAAAACTTAGCTTATATTCCTGAAATGCCACTATTGTATGAAGAGATGACGTTATGGGAGCATTTAGAGCTAACTGCAATGGCGTATGGGATAGAAGAAGCAACATTTAAGAGACGCGCAGACGAATTATTAAAAGAATTCCGTATGGAAAAAATGGTGAAGTGGTTCCCAAGTCACTTTTCCAAAGGGATGAGACAAAAGGTCATGATTATGTGTGCATTTCTTATTCATCCTTCGCTTTACGTTGCGGACGAGCCCTTCGTGGGACTAGATCCAATTGGTATTAAATCTTTTTTAGACCGTATGGTAGAGATGAAGAATCAGGGATGTGGAATCCTAATGTCCACACATATATTAGCTACGGCAGAAAAGTATTGTGATCGATTTGTTTTGCTTCATGATGGACGGATTATTTTGATGGGAACACTGAAGGAATTACAAGAACAAGCAAACATGCATGGTGCAGATTTAGACGAAATTTACGTGGAAATGACGAGGGTAGATAGAGATGTTGAGTGAAAAGGAGCTATGGCAAAAAAGAAGAAGTGAATATTGGACAATGGCTATCAAATATCTGAAACTCATAGGAAATAGCGGCTTTTTATTTACTATATACCTATTGTTTGTGTTTGGAAGCTATTACTATGGACAATTACTTGAATGGCTCCCGGAAACATTTCCAGCCACTTTATTTTTTACAATAGTTCTTACATGGTTTATTACACGAGGAAGAGTACGAACGTTTGCGAAGCAAGGTGATCTGTTTTTCTTAACACCACGAGAGCGAAAGTTAACAAGCTACTTTCGTTCATCGATTGTATATAGCTGGATCATGGAAACAGCTTGGTTATTCTTAGTCATGCTACTTTTAGCTCCCTTGTTTTTCGATCGGATTAGTTCGTCAGGTACTATGTTTCTTTCTATTCTAATGTTATTAAGTGGTCTTAAGCTTTGGAACCTATTATCAGGTTTTGAAGAACAACGTATTCAGGAAAAAAATAGATTTCTCCTCCATACAATGATTCGTTTGGGATTAAATGGGGTAGGAGTTTATGCATTATTTTCCTTACAACCTATTAGTATCATTGGTGGAATTGCCGTAGCTTTGATTATTTTTTATGTAGGTTACTTCTATAAATTATCAAAGCTTCATAGTTTAAAGTGGGAACGGTTAGTGGAAATCGAAGGTCAGACAGTTATGACTTTTTATCGTATTGCGAATTCATTTACAGATGTACCAGCATTAAAGTCAAAAGTAAGGCCGAGGATTTGGCTTTCTTCCTTGTTCAAGCTAGTGTCCTACAAAAAGCAACATGTATATCACTATATGTTTAGCCGGGCGTTTGTTCGATCGAATGACTATTTCGGTATATATATTCGACTTACTTTAATTGGACTGCTTTTAGTCAGTATCGTTCAACTGGATTGGGGAAGATGGTTTATCGTTGGATTATTTGCATACATGACCGCTTTGCAAATCGAAACATTAAGACATCATTACGATACTAGCAATATGGTGGAGTTATATCCTGTTTCCTCTCAAGAAAAATTCGGGAGCCATAAATATTGGCTGTTTGTACTAGGGGCAATTCAAGGAGTACTCTTTAGTACGGTAGCAATAGTAACTGTTAACTTTATCGAAGGTGCTATCAGTCTTATTATTGTACTCGTTGTATATTCCTTTCATGGTTTTGTACGATTACCTAAAGTCTACGCAGGATAAACATTATTAGGAGGGGTTTTGTGACAGCATACGAAGAAAAAATTCAGCGTGAGCTAGATCGATGGGAGAATAAAACAGTTCGCCCCCTCTCCATTACTGGGAAAATGACCAAAGGCTGGCAAGAAAAAATAAATAAAAAAATTCCTGAGAAGATTCATCAAACAGTATCTGAAAGCGTTAAGCACATGATAAGAGCTACTCTAGCAGGGAGTGATTACTTATCAGATCAGGAAGTTTTAAAAGAATCTTCCATAGAAGAACGGGAAGAATTGCTAGAGAAAAGAATTGTAATGTATAAACGGACAGCTGCAGTAGAGGGTGCTGGAACAGGTGCAGGAGGAATTTTTCTAGGTTTAGCAGATTTTCCTTTACTGTTAAGCATTAAAATGAAGTTTTTGTTTGATGCAGCAAAAATATATGGGCATGATGTTTCTGATTACAGAGAGAGGTTGTTCCTTTTGCAAGTCTTTCAGCTAGCTTTTTCAAAGGATACGAAGAAGAAGAATACTCTGGAAAAAATAAAAATGTGGGAAATAGAGAAAGCGAATCTTCCTGCACAACAAAGCTATTTAGATTCTATCGACTGGAAGACCTTTCAATTAGAATATCGTGATTTTATTGATTTACCGAAAACGTTACAGTTGATACCAGGATTTGGTGCCATCGTTGGCGCTGTTGCTAATTATCATTATCTTGACATATTAGCGTATCATGCGAAAAATAGTTTTCGCCATCGACTTTTAAAACAAGTTGATTAATTTTTAGATCTTTTATAGTGTGATGGCAGGTGCTGTTTCTAGCATGTTTTACATGTATAGAAGCGGCACTTTTTTTGAAAGGTAAAAGTATATAATTTTTGAACTTAGAAAGGTGTCTAGCTCCAGGCGCCAGGACCTCGTGTCAAATAACCAGGCCGATTAAAAAGTAAAAAGCACTTTTTATCGTCCAGAACATTTGCATTTCGGTCCTGAGAGGGCGCCTTGCGCTTTTTTTATTGTATTCGAGTAGGAAGTTAGAGATTCTGGAATGAGTGATTTAGAGAGGGAGGGTGGATTTGAATGTGGTGTTGAATTCCCGAAGGCGATGGAGAGAGTGTTAAACGGGAATTGAAGGTAGTTTCCAATTCCCGAAAGAGCAAAGGTATCCCCTAAGGGAAGCTTTCAAATCGGTAACAGATTAGAAGCGACGAGGGAGCTAGTTTAAACTAAATTAAATATAAAGGGCACTGACTAAGGAGTACTTCCATTATTCAATGCCCCAATAAGATATTCTAATGTAATATTATTTTTTTTAATTATAAGTGCGAAAAGCAGTTAGGGTCACTTTTCCTAATGTTTTTGCAGCTAGTAGCATGGATCTCTCATCAATTTCAAACCTCGGATGGTGATGTGGATATGCTTCTTCCCAATCAGGGTGCTTTGCTCCTGTAAAAAAGAAAGCACCTTTCACTTGACGTAAGTAGTAGGCAAAATCTTCTCCACCCATTTGTGGCTTCGCATTTTCTACTTCTTTAATGCCAGGTATTGTTTCTGCGACCTTACTAAGTAGGAGTGCTTCTTCTTCATGATTGATAAGAGCAGGATACCCTTTATAATATTCAAGTTTCGCTTCTGCTCCGAAACTACTGGCAATCCCAGATACAATAAGGTTCATTTCATTTATAATTTGATCCTGAACATCTTCGCTAAAAGTCCTTACCGTACCTACAAGTTTTGCTGTATCTGCAATAACATTAAATGCATTCTTTGCTTCAAATGCCCCAAAACTAAGAACAGCAGAATCCATTGGATCCACACGTCTACTTACGATGTGTTGTAGTGATTGAACAATTTGTGAACCTAATAAAATGGAATCCTTCGTATGATGTGGTTGGGCACCGTGTCCACCTTTTCCTTGAATGAAAATTTCAAATCTATCAGCAGCTGCCATCATTGGACCAGTAGTGTATTGAATTTTTCCCAGCGCTTCAGTTGCCCATAGATGAGTACCAAAGATTACATCCACTCCATCGAGACAGCCATCTTCAATCATTGGTTTGGCTCCCCCAGGTGCGTATTCTTCCGCATGTTGATGAATAAAAACAATAGAACCTTCTAACTCATCTTTCATTTCACAAAAGGCTTTTGCTAAAACTAATAGCTGAGCTGTATGGCCATCATGACCACATGCATGCATAACTCCATTATTCTTTGATTTATAAGGAACATCATTTTCTTCTTGTATCGGCAGTGCGTCGAAGTCTGCTCTCAGGGCAACTGTTGGACCTGGCTTGGCACCACGTAAGGTAGCAACCACACCTCTTCCTCCTACCCCTTCACGAACGACATGTCCAAGCTGTTTATGGTAGTTTGCAATATATTTAGGGGTTTCAACCTCCTCAAAGGATAGCTCGGGATACTGGTGTAAATAACGTCGTATATCTACCATCTCTTCATAATATCTTTCTAGAAGTTGTTCAAGCTTTTCAAACATTCTTCTCATCTCCTCTACATCTTGCGTCCTTAACTCATTCGACAAAGTTTTTTTATTTTCCTTTTTCCTCTAAAAAGATCTTGCTATATCTTTATGAGAATAGTTGCGGAAACAGAATAGTTTATGGAAGGAGTGTGGATAAATTAGCTGGTGATTTTTCTGTTAAATGTGTCGAATGCTGCAGAGATTGATCTTGGGTTCAGGAGGTAAAGTGTAACTTCGGAGCGAGATCGTGCCTTTCAGAAACGTTTTTGCTTGTGAAGGTAACGATTAGAGCGTAATCGAGCCTTTCAAAAGCGTTTTGTCTCATGAAAGGTGCGATCAGAGCGTAATCGAGCCTTTCAAAAGCGTTTTGTCTCATGAAAGGTGCGATCAGAGCGAAATCGAGCCTTTTAGAAGTGTTTTGTCTCGTGAAAGGAGCGATCAGAGCGAAAGCGAACCTTTGAGAAGTGTTTTTACTCGTGAAAGGTGCGATCAGAGCGTGATCGCACCTTTGAGAAACGTTTTCGCTCGTGAAGGGAACGATAAGAGCGTGATCGCCCCTTTGAGAAACGTTTTCGCTCGTAAAGGGAACGATAAGAGTGGAATCGAGCCTGTTAGAAGAGTAAAAGACAGTAATACAAAAAGCTCCTCTCATTTAATATGAGAAGAGGCTTTGAAGGAACAATCTTATTAAATATTAAATGGAATAAACTGAGATAAGTATGCTGCTATAGTGGAGAATACACCAGTGAATAGCATGACACCTAAGATAATCATTATTACACCACTAGTTTTTTGAATCATTGGTAGGTAACGGTTAATATTTCTGATTTTATCAATGGACTTTGAGTAAAGAAGAGCAACTAATAAAAATGGGATACCTAACCCTAGTGAGTAAGCAAGTAAAAGGATCATTGCCCCAAATGTATTTGTGCTTTGTGCTGCCAAGGTTAAAATAGATCCTAATACGAGTCCAATACAAGGCGTCCAGCCAGCGGCAAAGACTAACCCAAATAGAACGGATCGTCCAAAGCTTGTTGTTTTTGATGGCTTTGACATTCTTTTCTCACTTAGTAGAAACGTAATATTAAAAATTCCGATAAGCTGAAGACCAAATAAAACGATAATAATTCCACCAAGTCGTTCTAGTAGCTCACGGTTTTGAAAGAAAATATTACCTAGAAATGAAGATGTAGCTCCTAACACTAGAAAGATAGATGTAAATCCAATAATAAAGCCGATGCTTCTTGAAATGATTAGTTGTCGATCAGCCAATACCTTGTTGTCTGAGATGTTGCTTCCTGTTAATTGTGCAATATAGGCTGGAACGAGAGGGAACACACATGGTGACAAAAATGATATGACCCCTGCGAATAATGCTATCCAGATAGAAATAAACGTAAACTCATTTATGATAAAGATGCTTGCTAACTCCATTAATAAACCCTCCAAGATTGTTACGTACATAGTTCATTATTAACATACCTTTCTATCTTAGTATATGGGAGTTGTTTTTTCTACTATTACTGCTCATTAAATATAGTTGTAAAAAATAAAAAGGAAAATTGTACAAGATTAGTGTTTTTGAAACATTATTTGATTTTTTTCGTAAATAATAAAACTGTATCTCTCTTTTAACTAATAATTAGTCTATCCTGAAAATACGGGAGTTCGTGGACTTACGCTCATTCCATAGAAAAATGAATGGTACTAATATACTTCATAAGTATTTTCATCCCCATATGCAAATTTTCATGTGCATGGAATTCTACTTAAAAAGTCGTATTCGCCAATATTTGCTTTTCTTATCTATAGCTCGCCAAATTTCGCAACATACAGTAAGATAAAACTTGTGGAGGTGAGGAAGATGAAACGTATTTTGTTTGTAAGTATCTTTTTCCTAGCTATTATTATCTTTGGTTTTTCCATATATTTAGGAGTTATTTTGTTTGGTAATTATGCAATAGACAATAAAGAGCTTGTTATGAATGCTTCAACGACAATTGAGGACCAACATGGACAAGAAATCTCTAAACTGTTTATTGAAAATAGAGAATTAGTATCTATAGAAGAAATTCCTGATTTTGTGCAGCAAGCATTTTTAGCTGTAGAAGATCATCGGTTTTATTCTCATAGAGGTTTTGATGTTAGGTCTATAGGTAGAGCATTGTACCGGGATTTGAGAGTAGGTTCAAAGGTTGAAGGAGGAAGTACGATAACTCAGCAGTTAGCTAAAAATGTATTTCTATCCAATGAAAAAACTTTGTTAAGAAAAACAAAAGAAGTGTTAATTGCTGTTAACTTAGAGTATCGCTATTCGAAAGATGAAATATTAGAAATGTACCTTAACAGAATATATTTTGGACACGGTGCTCATGGGATACAAGCAGCGAGTAAGTTGTATTTTGATAAACAGGTAAGTGAGCTAACTATTGAAGAAGGAGCTTTATTGGCTTCCCTTCCGAAAGCTCCAAATAATTATTCTCCAATAAAAGACATAGAAAGAAGTAAGGAACGGCGAGATCTTGTTTTAGGTTTAATGGAGCGAAGGGGTTTCTTATCAGCAGAGGAAGTAGTGCGGCTTCAAGGAAGAACTGTTTCTTTAAATGAATCCCCGATAACAGCAAACCCTGCTTATCATTCTTATGTTGACCTTGTATTAGAAGAGGCAGAAAGTAAATATCGACTATCAAGGGATGAGATTTTACGAGGAGGTTACCGCATAATCGTAGAAATGGATAAGCAATTGCAGCAAGTAACATATGATAGTTTTCAAAATGATAGTCTTTTTCCATCTTCTTTGGGAGAAAATGATGTAGAGGGAAGTATCGTTCTTCTAAATAATGAGACTGGTGGTGTTGTTGCAGTTCAAGGGGGGCGTAATTATGTCCAACAAGGTTTTCACCGAGCAAATGCTAAACGGCAGCCTGGTTCAATCTTCAAGCCCCTTGCAGTATATGCTCCTGCATTAGAGTCAGGAATCTATCATCCCTATTCCTTGTTACCAGATCAATTGATTGATTATGATGGTTATGTTCCTCGAAACTTTAACAATCATTACCTGGGGGAAGTAACAATGTATGATGCAATCAAAGACTCTGCCAATGCTCCTGCTGTTTGGTTATTAAATGAACTGGGAATAGATTCGGTGCGGAAGGATTTACAGAATCATAACTTGAACATAACAGACGATGGATTGGGAATAGCCTTAGGTGGTCTTCATGAAGGAGTAAGTACCTTGGAAATGGCAGCTGCTTATAGTGTATATGCCAATGGAGGTACGTACAATGAGCCCACATTTATTCGCGAAATCTATGATAGAAATGGTACATTAATTGCGGAAAGAGAAGGTACGTCAAAACAAGTTGTCTCTAAACAAACTGCATGGTATATGACAAGAATGTTAGAAGCAGCAGTAAAGGATGGAACGGGAATTTCCGGATTCTATGAGGGAGCTCTTGCTGGAAAAACAGGTACTACTTCATATGAAGCAGTTGCTGGTGCAAATAGAGATATATGGTTTGCAGGGTACACACCGACGATTTCGGGAGCAGTCTGGATGGGGTATGATAGAACAGATGAAGAACATTATTTGACAGTAGGCAGTAGTGTACCTACATCACTTTTTAAACACGTATTAAACGAATATAGGAAAGAGATGCATAGAGAGATGGCTTTCCAGATTCCTGTAGGAGTAGAAGACATTGCTGAACCAATACGCTTTGTAGCAATTAATGATTTATCAGCAAACGTATCTATTGGATGGAGAGGTGCAACTGTTCATCTTCAATGGTCTGGAAGTGAAGATGATCGACTTTCTTATGTTATTTATGAGAAAAGTGATGGTAATATAAAGAAAGTTGCTACTGTTGATGGCGAACATGAATATACAATAAGCGGAGCAAACCTTTTTTCTCTAAATTCGTACTATATTGTTCCGTTTAATCCACAAATAGAAAAAGAAGGGGAACCGTCCAACACTGTCAAAGCACAATTTCGTCTATTTTCACAAGAGGATAAAGCATCCTAATTAATAGGTAAGAGAGGGTGATCAACTAATGGGTCTCCCTCTTTCCTTTGATTTTTTAAAGAAGTAGGTTAACCTAATATAGGAAAAGATTTAAACGTGTGAAAATGTGACGATATTGTGAAGGGGAGTACCCCTTGCGTGACAGGTGAAATAGTACTTTAGTATAGTTAATACGATTTGTAAAACTTATAAGTGTAAATAATACGATGGTATAGATACAGACAAGGGGTGGCAGATGTGAGTGAATTTAATGATCAATTTTTAAAAGCATGTAGGCAAGAAGAAATAAAGCATGTACCTGTTTGGTATATGCGTCAGGCGGGGCGTTCACAACCTGAATACCGAGAACTTAAAAAGAAATATAGTCTAGAGGAAATAACTCATAGACCGGAAACATGTGCATATGTTACGAAGTTACCTGTTGATCAATACAATAATGATGCAGCAATATTATATAAAGATATTATGACTCCGTTACCTGCAATTGGAGTAGATGTAGAGATAAAAGCAGGAATAGGTCCTGTTATACATAATCCAATCGAGGGGCTTCAAGATGTAATGAAATTAGGAACAATTGAGCCAGAGAAGGATGTAGATTACGTATTAGAGACAATTAAGATTTTACGAAAACAGTTGACTGTTCCACTTATTAGTTTTAGTGGAGCTCCTTTTACCTTAGCAAGCTATTTAATTGAAGGTGGTCCATCAAAGAATTACAATAAAGTGAAAGCGTTCATGTATTCACAAACAGATGCTTGGTTTTTATTAATGGATAAATTAGCGGATATGACTGTTACGTATGTAAAAGCACAAATCCAAGCTGGGGCACAGGCAATACAAATTTTTGATTCTTGGGTAGGGGCTTTAAATCAAGAAGATTATCGTATTTTTGTTAAACCAATTATGGAGAGAATCTTCACGGAACTAAGAGGGGAAGGCGTTCCTTTAATTACATTTGGTGTTGGGGCAAGACATCTAACAAAGGATTGGCATGAATTACCATTAGATGTAGTTGGCTTGGATTGGAGATATCCAATTGCCGAAGCAAGAAAAGATGGTATTTCAAAAACGGTTCAAGGAAACTTGGATCCTTGTGTGTTAATGGCGCCATGGAATGTAATCGAAGGAAAAGCGAAGGCAATTATCGATCAAGGTTTAGAGCATCCTGGGTTCATTTTCAATTTAGGTCATGGAGTTTTCCCAGAAATACAACCGGAAACATTAAAAAGACTAACAAGTTTCGTACATGAATATTCCGCAGAGAAAATTTCAGAGATGAAAAAATAAATATAGAAGGAGTAGGACGATGAAGAAAACAATTGGGTTATTAGTTATGGCATATGGTACACCAAGAAGTCTTGAGGAAGTGGAACCTTACTACACGCATATTCGGAGAGGAAGAAAGCCGTCACAAGAGCAATTGGATGATTTAGTTGGTCGCTATGAAGCAATTGGTGGAATATCCCCTCTTGCGAAGATTACTCAAGATCAGACGAAAAAGTTAGAAGAAGAGTTAAATACACGATTTGATTCGATTGAATTTAAGTCCTATCAAGGGTTAAAACATATTGACCCGTTTATTGAGGATGCAGTTCATCAGATGAAAGAAGATGGAATAAAGGAAGCAGTTAGCATCGTGTTAGCTCCTCATTATTCTACATTTAGTGTGAAATCTTACAATGGACGAGCAAAAGAAGAATCAGAAAAAATTGATGGACCTACCATCACAAGTGTAGAAAGCTGGTACGATGAGCCAAAGTTTATTGAATATTGGGCAGACCAAATAGTTAAGACGAGAGAAGAAATGACAGAACAAGAAAGAGCGAATCATGTAGTTATTTTTTCCGCTCACAGTTTACCAGAGAAAATTTTACAAAGTGGAGACCCTTACCCTGATCAATTAAAGGAAACAGCTGCTCTTATTGCTGAAAAAGCAGGAGTTACCCATTACGAAATTGGTTGGCAAAGTGAAGGGAATACTCCAGAACCTTGGTTAGGGCCTGATGTACAAGACCTAACTCGTGATTTATATGAAAAGCATAAGTACGAAGCGTTTGTATACTGTCCTGTTGGTTTTGTAGCAGATCATTTAGAAGTTTTATTTGATAATGATTACGAATGCAAAGTGGTTACAGATGAGTTGAAAGTCGGATATTATCGTCCAGAAATGCCGAATGCTAAACCTGAGTTTATTGATACACTGGCTACTGTTATTGAGAAACTTTTAGAGGAAGATAAATAAATGGCAAAGAAACGAATCGCAATAATAGGTGGAGGAATTACTGGACTAAGTGCGGCGTTTTATTTACAAAAGGAATTGCAAGATAATCAGATAGATGCTGAGTTTTCCCTTTACGAAGGTTCCACAAAACTAGGGGGAAAGATCGACACAGATTACTCTAATGGATTTGTAATGGAATTAGGTCCAGATTCCTTTTTGGCGCGAAAACAAAGCGCTGCTCAACTTGCGAAGGAAGTAGGACTAGGGGATGAATTAGTTTATAATACATCAGGTAAATCTTATATACTTCACGAGGGAAGACTTTATCCAATGCCTGGTGGTGCCATAATGGGAATTCCAACACAATGGGGCCCATTCTTAGGTACAAAATTATTCTCACCTGCAGGTAAAGCAAGAGCAGCAGGGGATTTATTTTTACCGAAAGTGATGAAAAATGGCGAAGATGTTTCATTAGGTACTTTCTTTAGGAAGAGACTTGGCAATGAAGTAGTGGAGAGGTTGATTGAGCCATTATTATCTGGTATATATGCAGGGAATATTGATCGATTAAGTCTAAAAGCAACGTTCCCCCATTTTCAGCAAATTGAAGCGAAGTATGGTAGTTTAATTGTTGGAATGAAGTCATCCATTGCCAAGCGAGAAAGCGGTACTCCGAAAGAGAAAAAAGGGAAGCCTAGAGGGATGTTTCTTTCGTTTAAGCGAGGATTACAATCTCTAGTTGATGCTGTTGAGCAGCAACTAGAAGAGGGAACAGTAAAGAAGAATGCGAAATTAACAGACTTACAAAAAAAAGAAGATAAATACATATTATCTTTTGAGGATGGTACAACAGATGTGGTAGATTATATTGTTCTTGCAACACCACATCATAATACTCATAAAGTGTTAGAACAATATTCATTTTCAAAGTATTTAGGAGAAATACCTTCTACTTCTGTAGCAACGATCGTACTTGGTTTTCCAAAAACAGCTATTAAAAAAGATATAGATGGATCTGGTTTCGTAGTATCAAAGAAAACGGATTATTCGATTACAGCCTGTACGTGGACACATAGGAAATGGGAGCATTCAACACCACCTGGATATGCTCTATTGCGTGGCTATGTAGGGCGTGCTGGGGATGATGCAATCGTTTCTAAATCAGACGAAGAAATAGTAGAAGTTGTTCTAAAAGATCTCGGGAAAATAATGGAGATTAATGGTAAGCCGGAGTTTTATAAGGTCACTAGGTGGAAAAAAGCAATGCCGCAATACGAGGTTGGGCATACGACGAAACTGGCAGAAGTAAATGATGGTTTGAAGAGAGACCTACCTGGAGTATACATTGCGGGCGGATCCTATAAAGGTATCGGCATTCCTGATTGTATTGACCAAGGGAAACAGGCAGTTACAGAAATAATTTCCCAATTGAAGAAGTAAGATAAAAAGAATAGTATCCTTAATTGTCGTATTATTAATAAACGCCCGCTGAATATAATTCCAACGGGCGTTTTTATTATTTTATAAAAATAAGAATACTAGTAGGAAGCCTAATGCAACGGAACACACACACGTTATTAAACCTGGAATCATAAAGCTGTGATTAAATACAAACTTTCCTATCTTTGTCGATCCAGTTCTATCAAAACCAATTGCTGCAATAATGGGGCCATAATTAGGCATAAAGAAGTAACCATTTACAGCTGGGAACATAGCAATTAGAAAAATTGGTGATATGCCTAGACTTAAACCTAACGGTACTAAAGCTCGAACTGTTGCTGCCTGGCTATTAAGGAGGATGGACATTAAAAATAGAGCAAATGCAAAAACCCATGGTGAAGCTGTTACCATTCCTTGAACTCCACTTTGAATTGTATCCATGTTTGCCTGGATGAACGTATCACCCATCCATGCAATACCAAAAATAGCTACGACTGCTACGATACCTGCACGAAATACACTTCCTGTAGCTAGTTTTTGAACATCTGCTTTACAGAAAACAATAATTAATGCTGATATTGTCAACATAATTATTTGAATGGCATATGGCATGGAAAGTTGTGTATTTCCTTCAGCTCCAGTATAGGTAGGTCTCAGTTCCGGGAAACTTCCAAGTAACACTACAAGAACAGCACCGAATAGAAATAATCCAACTGCAATCTTAGACTTAGTAGTCACTTTTTCCCCTTCACGTACTTGGCGAATTGGTTCCAATCCTTTTTCTATACGTGCCTTGTATTCTGGATCATCTTCAAGCTCCAGACCCTTTTTACGGATGAAAAATGCAGAAACCATAATACCAATAAATGTTGCAGGTATTGTTATACCTATAATCTGTAACAACGTAATACCAAATGGATCTAATAGGGCAAGAAGTGCTACCGTTGCTGCAGAAATAGGACTAGCAGTAATCGCTTGCTGTGAAGCAATTACAGCGATAGAAAGTGGGCGCTCAGGACGTACCTTCGATTCCTGTGCTACTTCTGAAATGACAGGAAGTAATGTATAAGCTACGTGACCTGTACCTGCAAAGAAAGTAAATAAATATGTTACTGTTGGTGCCATAAACGTAATTCTTTCTGGATTTTTTCTTAATGCTTTTTCTGCAAGTGAAACAAGATATTCCATTCCTCCAGCTGCCTGAAGTGCTCCTGCTGCAGTAATAACTGCAACAATCATGAGCATAACATCAATTGGAGGTGCTGTAGGAGGTAACTGAAAACCAAATGCTAAAACAGCTAATCCTACGCCACCTAATACGCCGAGACCAATACCACCAATTCTTGCACCAATAAAAATACAAATAAGGACAACCACAAATTGCAACCAAAACATAGTTTTACATAACATCCCTTCCGTTGAATTTTTGTAAACTCTTGCATCTACATCTTACTGTATCAATGAAGCATAATAATGAATTTGTTCATTATTTCACAAAAAATACAATTTTCATTTTTCAATGCTTATATACGATAGAAATTAACTGTAATAATCTAGTGTGACTTACTTTATTGGTTTGTATTCCATTTATTTTCGTTTACTTTTTTTCTCCAGGTAACGACAAATAATCAATTTTTGTAAAATTCAACTTTGAGTTATAATTTATTAAATTAATTTAGAAAAAAGTAAATTGTATTTAGAACAAGGGGTGTTGAATTACGTATAATTCTATCTAAAATTGTCGTCTGGTTGGTTTTTATCGTAGAAAACACATGTCTTTGTCGTAAATTTCTTTCGCCGTTTATTGCCAAGTTACATTATACTTAAGTTTGGATAAGATAAAGAGGTGAGAGATTGTGACGATAAACCATGAAAAAACAATAGTTGATTTTTTATCAGAAGCTAAGCCTCTTATCTTAGTGGAGATTAATGATATAATTCGGGAGAGCAATGACTTATTTTCAGGAGATAAAGAAAAAGTAGAAATTATATTTATGCAATTAATAGATACATTCTTAGATTATTTAGGGAATAAGAATACTGTTACAAACGAAGGAACTGTTTGTTTAGTGGAGTTAAAAATGGAGAAAAAGATTCCATATGAAAGGCTTCTTCCTCTTCTGGATAAAGTCTATCAAAGTCTTAATAATCACATGGATAGACAGATAATTGATGAGTTGGATAAACTAAAGGGGAAAGTCGCATTAAATTACTTTTTTCAACAATTGTATCGAGACTATTCTATATACATGCATCGGGAAAATGAAGTTAAGTTAATGGGTAAAAATAGAGAAATACATAAATTGAAAAATGAAAGAGTACAAATTTTATCGAAGTTGTCCAATAGTTTTGCACATGAAATTCGAAACCCTTTAACTTCCATCAAAGGGTTTATTCAATTACTAGAAAGTAGATCGAAAAAACATTCCGAAGAGGATCTTTATTTTAATTATATTAATCAGGAGATTAAAGAATTAGAAGAACAAGTGAATCAGATGTTATATTTATCTCATGGGAAAAGTCATCAAGATTTTCACCACAGTCATATCTCCTTAAATGAATTGATTAATAATGCATTAACCACCTTCCAACCTGTTGTAAAGGATAATGATATTCAAATTGATATACAGTTAGAAAAACTAGTCGTTATTCATGGAATTGAAGATCAGTTAAAGCTAGCTTTTTATAAGCTTATTCAGAATGCCATTGATGCACTCCTTATGAAGGAGTTTGGTCGTAAAATAGTAGTGAATTTGGTACAACTCGAAGACTGTGTTCAATTAACTATAGCAAACAATGGTCCGCCAATTCCTTCTCCTATAAAACAAAACATATTTGATCCATTTGTTAGCACAAAGGAACTAGGGAAAGGAATAGGACTATCGATTACCAAACAAATTGTAGAGAAACATAATGGTACCATTTCTTGTTATTCACGAGAAAATTGGATTGAATTTGAGATAAAGTTGCCATTTACTAAAAAAGATACTAACCTTTTATAGTAATATTTTTATATAAATACTAAATAACATCATTACTGTGATATGATATCATTTGGAAGTTGATTAATTTGGGAGTGTTTCATAATGAATAGGGATTGGGATGTCGTAGATGTTTTACGACACTATCGACATGATTGGCTTAATAAGCTCCAACTTATTAAGGGTAATTTAGATATTGGCAGAGTGGAAAAAGTGGAACATATTATTCGTGATGTCATTCAACAGTCAAAAAATGAGAGTGACTTATCAAATATGAATATGGATAAGCTAGCGAAACGCTTACTAACTTTTAATTGGGAAAATCATCCGTATTTATTAACATTTGAGTTAGTAGATGGTACAGCTGACTGGTCTCTATTGGAGGAGAGAGTTTTACGTATCATGAATGAAATTGTGAGTATACTAGATGAACACTCTGTTTACGGAAATGATAATCGATTATTAATCATTTTTAAGGATGTTAGGAATTTTGAATTGGAACTGGACTTTGATGGGTATCTTAAAATAGATGATAAATTAGAGGAAACCTTTTTAAATCTAAGAGAGACATATCAGGGAATTACAAAAATGGAATGGGATGGTCACGGATGTTATGTAAGAGTAGCATTCCATGACTGATGTTTTTCAAATTACAAAAGATAAATGAATCAATCAATGTCTAGCTCAAGGCGCCATCACCTCGTGTCAAATAACCTGCCCGATTAAAAGCAAAAAAATGCTTTTTATCGTCCAGAACATTCGCATTGGGTGATGAGAGTGCGCCTTGCGCTTTTCTAATAACGAGGTGAAATACTAAATGTTTGTAGACAAGGTCAAGATATATGTAAAAGCTGGCGATGGTGGTAATGGTATGGTTGCATATCGTCGTGAAAAGTATGTTCCAGATGGAGGACCCGCTGGAGGTGACGGTGGGAAAGGTGCCAATGTTGTTTTCGTTGTGGAAGAAGGATTACGTACATTAATGGACTTTCGTTACCAGCGTCATTTTAAAGCTGATAGAGGTGAAAATGGTCGTCCTAAAAACCAACATGGGAAAAGTCGAGATGATATGTTAGTGAAGGTTCCGCCGGGAACAACTGTCATTGATGAAGATACTGGGAAGATTATCGCTGATTTAACGGAGCAAGGACAACAGGCGGTTATTGCTCGTGGTGGTCGTGGTGGTCGAGGGAACAGTCGCTTTGCAACCCCTGCTAATCCAGCACCAGAAATTGCAGAAAATGGACAACCAGGAGAAGAAAGAAACTTAGTTCTTGAATTAAAGGTACTTGCAGATGTAGGGCTTGTTGGTTTCCCGAGTGTTGGGAAATCTACTCTTCTTTCTGTTGTCTCAGCAGCAAGACCTAAAATTGCTGATTATCATTTTACTACACTCACTCCAAATTTAGGGGTTGTTGAAACAGATGATAATCGAAGCTTTGTTATGGCTGATTTGCCAGGATTAATTGAAGGGGCTCATTCTGGGGTTGGATTGGGTCATCAATTTTTACGACATATAGAGCGTACTCGAGTAATTGTACATGTAATTGACATGAGTGGTTTAGAAGGAAGAGATCCTTATGAAGATTATGTAACAATTAACGAGGAGTTGAAGCAATATAATCTTCGACTAACAGAAAGACCTCAAATCATAGTAGCTAACAAAATGGATATTCCTTCCTCTGAAGAAAACTTAGAGGAATTCCGTAAAAAAATTGGTGATGATGTTTCCATTCACGCAATATCAGCTGTTACAAAAAAAGGCTTAACAAATCTGTTACGAGAAGTAATGGACAAAGTGGAATCTACACCAGAGTTTCCATTGTATGAAGAGGAACAAATTGAACAACGAGTGGTTTATAAGTTTAATAAACGAGAAGATCCATTCCAGATTTCCCGTGATGATGATGGTGCCTATGTCATTGAAGGCCATGAGATTGAAACATTATTCAAGATGACAAACTTTGATCGAGATGATTCAGTCAAACGATTTGCTCGTCAAATGCGACATATGGGTATTGATCAGGCATTACGTGATCGAGGTGCTGAGGATGGGGATACGGTACGTATTCTCAACTACGAATTTGAATTTGTTGAATAACATCTTGTTGGAGCGATCCCTTTTTAGGGGTTGCTTTTTTTGTTGTTAAGCGTACTATATTTTTTTGACCTGTATATAACTAGTTGTGTCATGGTAAGAAGTCCAGCTCCAGCGCCTACTAGCACCTCGATAAACTCGTTCGCAAAGCTGCATAGGAGCTATCCAGGCAGTTCTTCGCTCAAGGTCAAATAACCTGCCAGATATAAAAGTGTAAGATCTCACTTTTAATCTGGCAGAACAATTGCATTTCAGTCATAAGAGGGAGCCTTAAGGTTTCACAAAGCCATTTAACTAATCAGCATACATGTTAGTGAATGAAATAGGTATGCTTTTTCAAAATTTTTAGGTAAATTTTGTTGTCAATAGTTATGTTCGTCTTTATAATGAATAAATAGTACCAATTAAGGTGGTGAATAAGGTGGGAAAACGAACAGATCAATTTTACCTAGTTCGCGAAGATATGCTTCCAGAAGCAATGCTAAAAACGGTAGAGGCTAAGCAATTATTAGAAAGTGGAAAATGTGAAAAAATAAATGTTGCTGTACAACAAGTGGATTTAAGCCGCAGTGCTTTTTATAAATATAAGGATGGTATCTTTCCGTTCCATACAATGGTAAAAGAAAAAATTATTACCCTATCTATCCACCTGGAAGATCGATCAGGAACTTTATCAAAGTTATTATCTCTAATTGCACAAACAGGTGCTAATGTATTAACAATAAACCAAACAATACCATTACAAGGACGAGCAACCATTACGTTGTCCATAGAAACGGCAGCAATGAATGATAATGTAACTATTTTATTAAAAAAAATAGAACAATTAGATTCTGTTGTTAAAGTTGAATTAATTGGTTCAGGAACATAAGGAAAGGAGATTTTATCTGTGACCAATCATACCGTAGCCTTTTTGGGACCTAAAGGCTCATTTACAGAGGCAGCTGCACGAGCTATTTACCCAAATGAAACACATATTCCTTTCCGGACGATTCCAGATTGTATGGATGCAGTAAAGGAAGACAAAGCGGAATGTGCTGTTGTCCCCTTAGAAAATGCAATAGAAGGATCTGTAAATATTACTCTAGATTATCTAATCCATCATCAAAGAATGGCAATGGTTGCAGAAGTTACTGCTCCCATTCATCAAAATTTGTTAGTGAAAAAGGAACATGCTTCCTTGTGGAAAGAAATAAAAACTGTTTATTCTCATCCACAAGCAATTGCTCAATGTCATCAATTTCTTCGTGAATATTTGCCAAATGCAAACATTGAATACATGAGTTCTACTGCTGAAGCAGCTAGGTTTATCAGTGAAATGCAGGAAGGGAAAGCTGGTGCAATAGGAAATATCATATCCGCGAAAGAATACAACTTAGAAATTGCCAGGTCTAACATTAATGATTATGAAAATAATCAGACGCGTTTTATTGTGTTAAGGAAAGGCTCACTGGAAGATTTCAATCCTGATTGTTCTACAGTGACTCATAAAACAACACTTATGATTACCTTACCTTCAGATTTTTCTGGTGCATTACACCAAGTATTGTCAGCCTTTGCTTGGCGAAAAATTAACTTGAGTAAAATAGAGTCAAGACCGATGAAAACTGGTCTAGGAAATTATTTTTTTATCATTGATGTAGATATGAAGATGGATGATGTATTAATCCCAGGGGTTCAAGAGGAATTAAAAGCACTTGGCTGCGGAATCGAAGTTTTGGGAAGTTATCCATGTTATCAATGGGAATCTTTGTTTACGATTAAAAAATAACGATATCTTAAAGGCATAGTAAAGAGGGCAGTGTTCCCTTCTCTATGCTTTTTTTGTTTTCCTTTAGCATGAGCGAACAATAATCACCTTATGTGTGCTTAACTATAGCTAAGAAGGTGAGATCGTGCACTCATGAACGCCCGTTATAAGTAAATTCTTTCATCTAAGAACGACATTTCTTTCGGAAGGAACTAAATCCATCTAATCAACCTGTTTTTGAGACGTAATTTGTAACTCCAATAAAACATATTCAATAATCAAGATACATGAAAAGTGAATGATTCAACTTTAAAAATCAAGTGCTATTTCCTTTATTTTTTCATACATTGTAGTGTTGTAAAAAAAAAGTGTGACGATTCGCCCAACGTAGCATAGTATGTATTGATATTTTATGGGAGGGATCAGAGAAGTGAGAATTCATATTGTTCAAAAAGGTGATACCCTTTGGAAGCTTGCACAAAAATATGGAGTGGATTTTGAATCGCTTAAGGCAGCTAACAGTAACTTAAGTAATTTTGATCAAATAATGCCAGGAATGAAAATAAAAATCCCTACTGGAAGTGTTCAAGCAAAGAAGGAAAGTCAAATGCCATCTGTTGATTATGGAGCAAAAAAAGAGAAACAAATTCCAAAAGAAGCACCAAAAGAAAAAACACCGCCACCATCTTTAAAAGAGGAAAAAGAACAACCGGTTCCTATGCCAGCACCACCACAGGTTCCTTTAACACAGCATGCGCCTTCGTACCATTTACAGAATACGAATATGAACTTTAATATTTATAAGCAGAAGTCAGAAAAAATACCGACACCACCAAAAATGCCAAAACCGAAGGAAGCACCAATGCCTAAGCCGAAGGAAGCACCATTACCTATAGCTAAGGAACAACCAAAACCGATGGAGAAAGAATTACCTCCAAAGCCTGTAGAAAAAGTAAAGGCAAAACCATTGCCAACGAAGAAATCACTACCAATGGATGACTGTTACCCAGTACCACCACAAGGATTTATGCCGTGTCCACCTCCATGCCCACCGAATTATGGAGGATACCCACAACCGTTTTATCCTGGTGTTCCCCAAGCTCAACCTATGTATGGATATCCACATGGGGCACCAGGAATGCATGGAGGACATCCGGCACATGGTATGCAGCACGGAATGCAGCACGGAGCACAAAATGCACATCCAGGACACGGAGTACAACATGTACCTGGAATGCAGGGAGCGCCAGTACCTCCTGTAGGAGGACAGTATTATCCATACGATAATAAAGCAGAGTTGGATGATGATCATGTAGATAACGAAAATCATGATTATCAAGGGTATGGAGATGTAACACAATATCAACATCACCCACAAGTGACTACTCCGTTTTATCCACATGGGGGAGCTTTGCAACATGGGTTTGGCGTGAATCCTTACCAACAACAACCAAATATGTATAATCAACAGCCATATGCACCGCATGCACAGCATGTACCACAGCAGCATTTTCAAGCACCAACACCATATGGCTATGCACCAAGAGAAGATTTTATAGACAATGAACAAGAAGACTAAACTATATAAACAGACAATGGACGATTTTGGTTCATTGTCTGTTTTCGTTTATATGAGCGTGATTATCTTAGATTTCCTATAACTGTTAGCATCAAAAGAACATATCCTAGGCAATCTAATGAGTGAAAGGAGGATGAAGAATAAATGAAAAAAATAGCACTTAGTTTAACAGCAGCGAGTATGATTTTCTCAGGTCTTGCAGGTTGTGGTGATGTAAATGATACTGGTATGAATGATACAAGAACAGGATATACAACGAATCAGAACCAGGGTGCAGGAACAACAGGCTTTGGTGCGAATAGTGGTCATGGAACTACTGGTTCACAAGCGTACCCAGGTGTAGGACAAGGTGGATACGGTGACTACAATCATGCTAGAGGTATCCGTGGTTCAGGCTATGGAAACTATCCTGCAGACTATGCAACAAGACCAAACCGTAACATTGGCCAAGGTGCTGGCTTAGTCCACGAAGAAAGAAATTTCGGAAGTGCATACGACTATAACACAGGTGCTCGTGGAGCAGATATTACTGGAAATCGAGGCACTGGAAACACAACTTCCGGGTTTCAAGCAAGAGGAGACAGACAACACCGTGGCTTTGGACGAGGTATTACTGGAGACGACCGAGCTGGAATGGTTGATGAGAACGGTGTATTAAACGATTTCCGTGGTAAACAAGATATAGGTAGCGGAACAGCTCGTACAAATCATGGTATTGGTGCTAGAGATGGACAAATTGATGGTGCACGTGGTTTTAACCACCGAACTGCACGTAATGGAAATGTCCATGGTACTGGAAATACAGGCCAAGCAAATGTGGCAGGATATTATAATGGAGAAGATGGAAGGCTTTCTAGAAGAATTTCAGACCGTCTCACTACGGAAGATGGATTTAGAAATTCTCAAGTCATCGTTCATGGAAATGATGTAGTTATCGCTGTTGAAAATGGAGATGACATGGATGACATTGATAACCAAGTGAACTCTCGCGTTAGAAACTTAACAGGAGATAGAAATGTTCATGTTGTTACAGATCGTGAACATGTTAGAAATATACGTGGAATGAATGATCGTTTACGTGCTGGTGAACCGTTTGAAGAAATTGGTGCTACTTTTAATGACATGATTTCTGACTTAGGAAATGCAATCCAGCGCCCATTTGAAAGAAGTCGATAATAATTGATTTAAGCAGGCAACTTTTCGTTGTCTGCTTTTTTTTGACAACGCATAGTTTTTGAATGGAATAATACTCATATTTTAAGGGAAATAAAAATAACAAATGTATGGATATTTCTCTATTCACTTGGAAATCATATGAATAATAAATATTATACATGGAATGTATTAACAAGGAGGGTCATGGGTATGTGTCTCTCATGTACGTTATTAAGGAAGAATCGTACAGAGTACTTAAAATTTTTTACAATTGTGAGTTCCTTTCTATTTATTTTTGTACTACAAGGAATAAGTGTGAGTGCAACTTCAGAAGCAAGCTTATCAATTAGTAAAGAAGCGCAAGTTGATGCACAGACTGTAGAAGTTATATTACAGCGTCATTATTTAGATGGTGAAGTAAGTGAGGAAGTTGTTGAAGAAACTATTTGGTCCATGGAAGATTTCTGGGCATTTTATGGTGAATGGCAACTTGTTGACCAACTTGAGGGAAAAGTAATTTTTAAGCAAGATACGAATGATATTTCCCCATTATTAAAAATGAATGGATATTTCGGTTTATCAGAGGACGGCTTTTTAAATATCTATAATGGAAAACCTATGGATAACGAGGTTATTCAATCATTTTTCCAAGTAAACACTAGTCGTTTAAAAAGCCACTTACACCGTGAATTACTAGAAGGAATTCCAGTTTCAACAAAAGACCATTATTTAGAAGTGATAAAAATGTTTGAAGAATATGCAGTTAGTGAATTCTAAACAAATGGGTATGTCAAAATTCAACTTTTGACATACCCTCTTTTTGTACTATACGATAAGCCAAGGTTTTCTAATTGTGTTACTATATAAGCATATGTGTTCTCATTTATAAAAGGAATAGGAGAAATGTACTTTGATTGAATGTTTGACTGGAAAAGTATTGCATATAGAAACTGAATCGATTACTTTGGACGTACATGATGTAGGTTATTTAATTTATTGCGCTAATCCATATCGTTATCAAGAATGGTTACATGAAAAGATAACAGTTTATACATATCAGCATGTAAGAGAAGATGCAATTAAATTATACGGCTTTTTAGAACGAGAAGAAAAAAAATTATTTGAAAAACTTTTACAAGTTTCAGGAATTGGCCCTAAGGGTGCATTGGCCATATTAGCAACAGGGGAAACAAAGCTTGTTGTTCAAGCAATTGAAGATGAGGATGAACAATTCTTAGTTAAGTTTCCTGGAGTGGGCAAAAAGACAGCTCGACAAATAATCCTAGATTTAAAAGGGAAGCTATTGGAATTCATACCATCACTAACCCTAGAATCAGATGAAGCGTTATTACAATATGTTCCTTCAAAAACAGAAGGAAATCGTGCTTTAGATGAAGCAGTTGAAGCATTAAAAGCACTAGGCTATGTTGATAGAGAAATTAATAAAGTTTTACCTAATTTACAAAAAGAGCAGCTATCCACTGATAAATATATTAAAGCTGCACTTCAGTTAATGTTACAAAGGTAAACGAACGGGTAATAGTCTGGAGGAATATAAAAATGGAAGACCGGATTGTCAGTGGAGAATCACTGGAACATGATGATATAGAAGAACAAAGTTTACGCCCACAAACATTGACCCAATATATTGGTCAAAAAAAGGTGAAGGAAAATCTCCGAATATTTATTGAAGCAGCAAAAATGCGACAAGAAACATTAGATCACGTTCTTTTATATGGCCCACCTGGATTAGGAAAAACGACACTCTCCATGATTATTTCTAATGAGATGGGAGTAAACTTACGGACTACTTCAGGACCGGCGATAGAGCGTCCAGGCGATTTAGCTGCCATTTTAACAGCTTTAGAGCCAGGTGATGTATTATTTATTGATGAAATTCATCGTTTAAATAGAGCTGTCGAGGAAGTGCTTTATCCAGCTATGGAAGATTTTTGTTTAGATATCGTCATAGGCAAAGGACCCTCAGCACGTTCTGTTCGTTTGGATCTTCCACCATTTACGTTAGTGGGGGCAACAACTCGTGCTGGGATGCTATCTGCTCCACTGCGGGATCGGTTTGGTGTTGTGAGTCGTTTGGAGTATTATACACATGAAGAGTTAACGAACATAGTGGAGCGAACAGCCGAAGTGATGGATGCTGACATTGATCATGAAGCAGGAGTAGAAATTGCAAGAAGGTCTAGAGGAACTCCTCGAATAGCAAATCGATTGTTACGAAGAGTGAGAGACTTTGCTCAAGTGAAAGGAGATGGTGAAATAACCCTTTCTTTGACACAACATGCTTTAGAACTTTTGCAAGTGGACCAATTAGGCTTAGATGATATAGATCACAAATTAATATTGAATATTATTGAAAAATTTCGAGGTGGACCTGTAGGTTTAGACACAATTGCGGCAACAATAGGAGAAGAAGCTCATACTATTGAAGATGTTTACGAACCCTATTTATTACAAATAGGATTTCTACAAAGAACTCCAAGAGGGAGAATAGTAACTGTTCATGCGTATGAACATTTTCATATGGAGGTGCCGGGATCTTGACTCAGATTCCAAAACTACTCGTAACCGCGGGAATTCTTTTAATCATTGTAGGAATAATATGGCAAGTTGGAGGGAAATTTATTTCGTTAGGAAAATTACCAGGTGATATTTTTATAAAGCGAGGAAATACTACCTTTTATTTTCCAATCGTAACTTCCATTGTTATTAGTATTGTATTGTCATTTTTGTTATTTATTATCGGTCGATTTAGATAACAGGATGTTTAAAAAGAAAGAGGTTGACAGCAAACATGGATGTATCACAATTTGATTTTTATCTACCAGAAGAATTAATTGCACAAAGTCCGCTAAAGGACCGAACAGCCTCAAGGCTACTAGTTTTAAATAAAGAAACTGGACAAATTGATCACAAACATTTCCCTAACTTAATTGATTATATAAATGAGGGGGATGTTCTAGTATTAAATAACACAAAAGTAATTCCTGCAAGACTATTAGGAGTGAAAAAGGAAACTGGTGCCAAAATAGAATTACTCCTTCTGAAGGAAGAAGAAAGCAATACGTGGGAGGCGCTAGTAAAACCCGCAAAACGTTTAAAAGTCGGCAGTACCATAGAATTTGGTGATGGGCTATTAAGCGGAACTTGTGTAAAAGAACTACCTGAAGGACGGAGAAAGATTCAATTTGAGTTCCAAGGAATCTTTAATGAATTGTTAGACAAGCTAGGAGAAATGCCATTACCTCCATATATTCAAGAGCAATTAGAAGAGAAAGACAGGTATCAAACGGTATATGCAAAACATAGTGGCTCTGCAGCAGCCCCCACGGCTGGATTACACTTCACACAGAAGTTTTTACAGGAAGTAGAAAGAAAAGGTGTGAAGGTAGTCTTTATTACGTTGCATGTGGGGCTAGGAACGTTCAGGCCAGTTTCTGTAGATAATATAGAAGAACACAAAATGCATGCGGAGTTTTATCAAATGACAGAGGAAACGGCATCTACACTAAATGAAGCAAAAAAATTAGGGAAAAAAATAATTGGAGTAGGTACTACCTCAGCAAGGACGTTAGAAACAATTGCATCACAGCAATCCGGTAGTTTTCATGCTTCATCTGGATGGACGGATATTTTTATTTTTCCAGGATACGAGTTTAAAGCAATTGATGGATTACTGACAAATTTCCATTTGCCTAAATCAACATTAGTAATGCTAGTGAGCGCATTAGCTGGTAAAGATAATATTTTACGTGCGTACAATGAAGCTGTTGAAGAGCGATACCGTTTTTTTAGCTTTGGGGATGCAATGCTGATTATATAAGTAACGAGAAGGAAAAGGACGTGAAGCAAGTGGCAGCGATCACTTATGAACATATAAAAACATGTAAACAATCCGGAGCGCGACTGGGGATTGTTCACACTCCTCATGGTTCATTTGAGACTCCTATGTTTATGCCAGTAGGAACATTGGCAACGGTCAAAACGATGAGTCCAGAAGATCTAAAAGAGATGGGTGCAAAAATTATATTAAGTAATACGTATCATTTATGGTTACGCCCAGGGCACGAAATTATTAAAGAAGCGGGTGGACTTCATAAGTTTATGAATTGGGATCGTCCCATTCTTACTGATTCTGGTGGATTTCAAGTATTTAGCTTAAGTGATATGAGAAAGATTCGTGAAGAAGGGGTAGATTTTCGCAATCATTTAAGCGGAGAAAAGCTCTTTTTATCTCCTGAAAAAGCGATGGAAATTCAAAATGCTCTTGGGCCAGACATAATGATGGCATTCGATGAGTGCCCCCCGTATCCTGCAGAGTATGAGTATATGAAAGCTTCTGTAGAGAGGACAAGCCGTTGGGCAGAACGATGCTTACAAGCGCACGCTCGTCCAGACGAACAAGGGTTATTTGGAATTATTCAAGGAGGGGAATATGAAGAGTTACGTAAACAAAGTGCAAATGACTTAGTTTCTCTCGATTTTCCTGGATATGCCATAGGGGGCCTTTCTGTAGGGGAGCCAAAAGACGTAATGAACAGAGTCTTAGAATTTACAACGCCATTAATGCCTACGAATAAACCAAGATATTTAATGGGTGTTGGTTCTCCAGATTCCCTTGTGGATGGATCTATTCGTGGAATTGATATGTTTGATTGTGTGCTACCAACTAGAATTGCGAGAAATGGTACACTAATGACTAGTACCGGGCGTTTAGTTATAAGAAATGCAAAGTTTGCAAGAGATTTTAGACCATTAGATGAGAACTGTGATTGTCATGTTTGTAAAAACTATAGTCGGGCTTATATTCGTCATTTAATTAAGTGTGATGAAACATTCGGTCTACGATTAACAACATACCATAACTTATATTTTCTCTTAAAGTTGATGGAAAATGTACGACAAGCAATTAGAGAAGACCGTCTCTTAGACTATCGTGAAGAGTTCTTTGAGATGTACGGATTTAACAAACCAAACGCAAAAAACTTTTAATAAAAAAAGATTTTTATACACAAAATATGATTTTGATTGATTTTACTATGAGTTTTTGTCTAAAATAGAACGGAGAGACAACCATTATTTGATGAATAAGATAGCTTTTGTAAACAAAGGCAAAGGTGTTTATCGGCTGAAAGGGGTGAAGTTCAGTGGAAGGTTTATTTGGTGCGGTACTACCGTTATTACTAATGTTTGCAATCTTTTATTTCCTTTTGATTCGTCCTCAACAAAAACGTCAAAAGAAAATTAGAGAAATGCACGCAGCTCTTCAAAAGGGAGATAAAGTCGTTACGATCGGTGGCTTACATGGTACACTTGATGCCATTGATGAAGAAAAAATCGTGATCGACGTTTATAATGGACAAAAATTAACATTTGATCGTCAAGCAATTCGTGACGTATTAAATAAAGATTAATTCTCTTTACATCAACAATATAAAAACCGATTTCCTAAATGGAAGTCGGTTTTTCTAATGTCTTTTAAAAAGATTCGCCTCTAACATTAACACCTAATATTCCGCCAACAATGGCAATAAGTACATAACCTGTATGAATGAGTAGTTGTTCTCCGTCAAAACCTTGATTGTAACCGAGAAATTGAACAAGAAAGATAACCAAAGAATAAAGAATTGCTGTTGTCCCTCCTGCAATCCATCCTTTTTGCCCAGATCTTCCCCCTGATATGAAGCCACCAATAAACACTGCTAAAAAAGAGAAACCCAGCAGAATCCAAGTAAAGCTTGATTCTTGTAAGGTCGTAAATTTTAATAATGTAGAACTTATAAGACTGGCAACAATGACAAGAATCAATATGGTAAGAATTCCATACAGCGCACTACTAAAAATCCGATGATGCATATCTATTATCCCTCCTCCTAAAACTTTCTTACTTTATGCATATTCAGTGTCCAAAATTTTAGACGAGCTTTTTTGCAAAGTACGTCATCTTTTTTAAACATGTTTGTCCATCTTCACTCATACAATGTATGGAATCAATGGGGAGGGACAAGTTAATGGATTGGATGTTTGCACTTGTAATATTCATTATTAGTTATGTATTTATTATTAGTGAAAAAATAAATCGTGCTCTTATCGCTTGTGTCGGTGGAGTATTTATGCTTTTTACAGGGGTTTTAGATTTAAACTCAGCGTTTCTAGATCACATTGATTGGCATACAATTGTTCTATTGTTGTCAATGATGATTTTGGTTTCAATAACGAGTCAAAGTGGATTTTTTGAGTATATAGCTGTGTATATGGCGAAGTTTATTAAAGGAAAACCTATTGCACTACTTATCATGATTTCTACATTAACTGCAGTAGGTTCTGCTTTTTTAAATAATGTCACAACGGTATTATTAATTGTGCCTATTGTTTTGACGTTAACAAAAATGCTTCAAATTTCAGCCATACCGTATTTGTTATCAGCTATTCTTGCATCAAATATTGGTGGTACAGCTACTCTGATTGGAGACCCTCCCAATTTGATGATTGGTCAAGCTGTTAGTCACTTAACGTTCAATGATTTTTTAATACATTTAGGTCCGATTGTGGTAATTATCTATATAGTAACTATGATTGGAATTTGCTTGTTATATCGTAATCAGTTACATGTAACATTGGAGAACAGGCAAAAACTAATGAAGGTAGACCCTAAAGGGTATCTACAACACGGATCGTTATTGTTTAAATCCGTAAGTGTACTAGTGCTAACAACAGTGGGGTTCATCATTCAACCTCTTCTCAATGTTGAATTAACAAGTGTCGCCATGGCTGGTGCGCTACTTCTTATGTTGCTTACACAAGATGAAAAGAAAACGGAAGAGGTTTTTCAAACAGTTGAGTGGGTTACCTTATTCTTCTTTGTAGGATTGTTCATGCTCGTTGGAGGATTAAAAGAAGTAGGGATTATTGATGAAATTGCAAAGTCCATTATTTATTACACAGAAGGCGATTTACCGAAGACAGCAATGTTAATATTATGGGCATCTGGTATCCTTTCCGGATTTGTTGATAACATTCCTTTTGTTGCTGCAATGATTCCCGTCATCTTAGAGTTCCAGGATTATGGTATGACCAACTTAGACCCTTTATGGTGGGCGTTAGCCTTAGGGGCATGTTTAGGAGGGAATGGAACACTAATTGGAGCCAGCTCCAATGTGATCGTTGCTGGTTTAGCTATGAAGGCAAAGCAACCATTTACTTATATGGACTTTTTAAAAATAGGTGCTCCTACAGCAATTGTATCCTTTGTCTTAGCTAGTATTTATATTTACTTCCGGTATTTGATCTATTTTCAGTAGCTTTTTGGAAAAATGATATAGCAGTTACGGAAGAAGTTGAGAGGCTTATCAGACTAATATACCATGAATTGCGTCCATAATCAGGATGTGGTTCATGGTTTTTTGTTAGTTGAAAATTGAAGCGTTTCAAATTACCAATCCTTCTCACTCATGTATTTGCTGTTCCGGCAAAAAATAAGTTCAAAATGGAATGTGAAGGAGCGCTCAGCTTTGGAATTCGGAACGATAATTACAAGGACAATTGTCATTTATATCGTTATTCATATTGTCTTTCGTTTTATGGGGAAAAGAGAAATTGGTGAGTTATCCGTCGTAGACTTTGTTATTTCCATCATGTTAGCAGAGCTCGCTGTTCTTTCCATTGAAAACGAAACCGTTCCAATGGCAAAACAAATAGTTCCTATGATAGTACTTATGTCCATTCAAATCACTTTAGCGTACGTAGCTTTAAAAAGCGACAAGCTTCGAAAATTGATTGATGGGTCGCCATCAGTGATCATAAATAAAGGGAAAATTAACGAAAAGGAAATGCGGAAACAAAGATATAATTTTGATGACTTGATGCTCCAGCTTCGTCAAAAAGATATCAAATACTTATCGGATGTTGAATTTGCTATTCTAGAGCCCTCTGGCGACTTATCCATTATTAAAAAGGAACCAGGTCAAAAAGAAAGTCCACATCCTCATTATTTACCATTACCACTAATTCTTGATGGAAAAATTAAGCATGATCATTTAGAAAAAATGGGAAAAACGCAATTATGGCTACGTCAGGAATTACGGAAATTAGGATTTCGAGACACGAAAAAAGTATCATATTGTGCAATGAATAAAGACGGGGGTTTTTTTGTTGATTTAATTGATGAGTGATTTTTAATTATCCTAGGAAGTGCTCAAGCAAGAACAAGAACAAATGAACAGTGGACATAATAATCAAAACCGCTTGAAATCAAATTTACAGTCTTTGATTTCAAACGGTTTTATAATTTCATGACTATACTTACAGAGGAATTCCACTTATGCTCTGCATCTTTTTCCTCGAAGCTAGAGTAATTATCGAAACCACTTTCCGATCCCAGGAATTTTATTAGCTTCTTCTCTCTTGATTAATCCAAAAACACTGATTAGAATTACGTATACAACACCTGCAATAATGATACTAATTCCTGTTTTAGCAAGTAAGGTCTGGCCAGCTAATACTGTCGTAAACATCCAAGAGGAAGCATAACCAGAAACGACCATAGCAATAAGGACTTTGATAATTTCTCGCATATGAAGTGTGAAACTTATTGATTTTACTAATGTTGCAAAGTGAAGTAGTGTTACTAATAAGAATCCAATGACGATGGCAAGTGCAGCGCCCATAATTCCAAGTTCAGGACGTGATGCTAGTACAAAAATTGCTGCTATTTTTACAAAAGCACCGATAAAACTATTGATCATTGCGGCTTTTGCTAACCCTAATGCTTGTAAGGCTGCCTGAAGAGGTGACTGGAAATATAAAAATAGGCTAAATGGTGCCATGATCTTTAAGTAAGTTGCAACTGTGGGTGCATCATACACTAATTCCATTACGGGTTCAGCGAATACATACAATACAACAACAGCGGCACCCCCTGAAACAAGAGCTAAGCGCAGAGCTTGAGCAAGTCTGTGATGGATCAGACCATAGTTTTTTTGATGTGCTGCTTCACTTATGGCAGGTACTAAAGATACAGACAAGGAATAAGTAATAAATGTTGGAAGCAATAGCATGGGAATAACATAGCCTGAAAGCTCACCGTACTGAGCAGTGGCTATTGTTGTTGCAACTCCAGCGATCGCTAAACTTTGTGCTACTACAATTGGTTCAAAGAAATAGGATACGGAACCAATGAGTCGACTTCCCGTTGTAGGAAGGGCAATAGCCATTAAATCCTGAAATGTTCTTTTCCCTTCTTTTGCATAAGCGAAAAATTGTTTTCGAACTCTAAATCGTTTTTTATACTTGAACATCATCATCATGAAAATAAGGGAAGCTAGTTCTCCAATTACAACAGAGATCATTGCACCAGCTGCAGCATATTCGAGCCCTAATGGTAAAAATGCTGTGGTTAATGCGGCAACAAGGGTGATTCTCACAATTTGTTCAATGACCTGTGAATAGGCGGTTGGTTTCATGTTTTGCAATCCTTGGAAATAACCACGTAATACAGAAGATAATGCAACGATAGGCACTATTGGTGAAATTGCAATTAATGGATAAAACGCACGTGAATCTGTTAAGAAAGTACTTGCTATTAATGGTGCAACAAGTATCATAATAATAGTAAAAACGATACTTAATGCTCCAGTTACAGATAAAGATACTACAAGAATTTTTTTAATTTTTGCCCGGTCTTGATCTGCATCAGCTTCTGCAACTAATTTAGAGATTGCAACTGGAAGACCAAGTTGCGTTAATGTAATAATTAATAAAAGAGTAGGGACGGCCATCATATACAAACCTACTCCCTCTGCCCCCATAATTCTTGCAACAACAATTCGATTAATAAAACCGAGAACTCGGGTTATGAGTCCAGCTATAATGAGAATAAACGCTCCTTTTAAAAAGGATTGCTTCGACATACACAGCCCCTACTTTCTATTAGGAAAAATTTAGCAAAATATACGACAAATATTTCTGGTTTTAAGGATAAAAACAATAGATTTATTCATTAAAGATATATATGCTAAATAGGTGGCCAAGCATGACAAGTTTAAAAAAAATATAATTATTCTATAACAATTTTTGGTATGATAAGAGGAAAGTAAAAAACTGTAGTTACATAATTTTTGATGTTAGGGGATTTGATTTGTGGATTGGAGAAATGTATATCGTGGTGCAATGATGGGGATTACGGAACTAATACCTGGAGTAAGTAGTGGTACAATTGCAGTCATTTTAGGTATCTATGATCAATTAATTATTGCTATTAACGGAGTTTTGAGTAAAGATTGGAAAAAGCATTTGACCTTCTTAATACCACTCGCTGTAGGGATGGGGCTTGCTCTTGTAGGATTTGGGAGACTTATTGGTTATTTACTGGATCACTTTGAAGAGCCAACTCGCTTCTTTTTTCTAGGGTTAATACTCGGGGTACTTCCTTTATTATTAAAACAATCAAATGCGAAGAAAACATTCAAAATGGTTCATTATGTAACGTTAGTTATTGCAGCAGGTATTGTTGCATTAATGAAATTACTTCCTGAGAACCATCAAGTAATAGAAACTATGACATTTGGAGATGCCATTACCCTGTTTTTCGCAGGATGGATTGCGAGTATGTTTATGTTATTGCCTGGTATCAGTGGTTCCCTTGTTCTCCTGATTCTTGGGGCTTACAAAACAGCAATTAATGCCATTGGAACATTTAATATCCCTATATTGTTGGTCATAGGGGTGGGAGTACTCGTAGGCTTTTTTGTAAGTAGTAGGCTAATAAAATATTTGCTGTCAAACTATTATTATGTAACGTATGCTGCGATCATTGGTTTAGTCCTTGGATCCACTGTTGTTGTTTTCCCTGAAAGCACCTCAGCCTATCAAATAATTCCAAGCATCTTTACATTTATTGGTGGAGCAGCAACAGCATTTCTACTAGGTTCTAAAGGTAAATAATGAACGTTGTATATTTGGAGGGTTGGAGATGGATGAGCAGCAATGGCTAGTTTGGAAGAACAAAGTGGACATCGTACTAACAAGTAAGGCAGAAGAATGGAAATTGTTTGGCTACAACGTAACAAAAGAAGATGTTTGGGGTTGTTTTATGTCAAAATTGCCAAGAATAGATATTCCTGAGACTATTAGGTATCACTGGCTAGTAGCTGAATTGTTTCATATGAAGGTAAATGACTATATGAATTGGTTAACACTCCAAGCTTATCGAGGTCCTAATTGGTTTGATTCCGAAGAACCGGTTACATTTCGATTAGATAATTTTAGAAAAGAAAAAGAAGAAACAAATTCATAGCATTGACAGAGATTTTTTCACATCGCTATAATAATACTGTTTGATACATATACCCAAAGGAGGGTGTGTCGTGGTTAGGTAGCACGCCCTTAAACCAGTATATCCAAAGAAAAATGGACAAGCAGTTAAATGTCAGTGATTTAAGATTACGAAGGAGGACCATTCGTTCATGAAAAAGAAGAGAGGGGTCAAAAAGGGTAGGATTGTTGGATTCTTTATTATTGTTGCAGCATTTGCAGCACTAATTGCAACAAACGTACTTGACCATGCAGAGGATATAAGTTTAGGGCTAGATCTACAAGGTGGATTTGAAGTTCTATATGAAGTGAAACCGTTAGCCGAAGATCAAGAAGTAACTCGTGACTTATTAAGTGATACGGTGGCATCGATAAATGCCAGAATTAACGTGTTAGGTGTTTCGGAACCAAATGTAAGAATCGAAGGTGATGACAGAATTCGGGTTCAATTAGCAGGTGTATCGGATCAACAAACTGCTAGGGAGATACTGTCTACACAGGCGCACCTTACTTTCCGTGATATTGATGATAATGTGTTATTAGACGGGTCTGACTTAAAAGAAGGGGGAGCGAGACCAAGCTTCCACCCTGATACAAATCAACCAATTGTTACATTAACATTAAATGATGGTAATCTATTTGGACGAATTACTACTGAAATCTCCCAAATGGGCGCACCAGCAAACATTATGGCTATTTGGTTAGATTTTGAAGAAGGTGATTCCTATTTAGAGGAAGTTGGTAAGGCAGATTCAAAAATTATCTCAGATCCACGCGTAAAAAATCCTATACATAGTGCAAACGTTATGATTGAGGGAGGTTTCACCATCCAAGAAACCCAACACCTAGCAGGTATCTTAAACGCCGGTGCACTACCTGTTGAACTAGAAGAGGTATACTCTAATGCTGTCGGTGCATCACTAGGTGAACGTTCTATGGAGCAAGCAATCTTTGCTGGTTTTGTTGGGATCGCATTAATTTTTGCCTATATGCTTTTCTATTACCGCTTCATGGGTATGATCGCAGTTATCACACTAAGTGTGTATATTTATATCGTGCTAGTTGTATTTAACTTAATGAATGCAGTACTAACATTACCAGGTATTGCAGCACTCATTTTAGGGGTAGGGATGGCAGTAGATGCCAATATCATTACGTATGAACGTATTAAGGACGAGCTGCGCTCTGGAAAAACAATGATGAGTGCCTTTAAAGCGGGGAGCCGCCGTTCACTATCTACGATCCTTGATGCCAATATTACAACCATCCTAGCGGCAGCAGTATTATTTTACTTTGGTACCAGCGCAGTACAAGGGTTTGCCGTTATGCTAATCGTTAGTATTTTGACGAGTTTCTTAACTGCAGTATTTGGTGCTCGTTTATTGCTAGGACTATGGGTAAATAGCCGTATTCTAAACGGAAAACCGCGAATGTTTGGCGTAAAGGAGAGTGAAATAGGTGAACTTTGAACACGAGACTACAAAGCTGGATTTTGTAAAGCATCGAAATAAATTTTTTATCTTTTCAGGGGCACTTCTCACAATAGGTATTATTCTATTGTTTACGATTGGTCTTAATCTAGGGATTGATTTCCGTAGTGGTACAACAGTAGATATATTATCAGATGAAGCAGTAACAGCTGAAGAGATAACTTCGGAGTTTGAAACAATAGGTCTTACTCCCGACGATATTACTATCGCCGGGGATAATAATGAAATTGGGCGAGTTGGTTTTATTGGAGCATTAAATCAAGAGGAAACATTGCGTATCCAAAGTCATTTTGAATCCGTTTATGGACATACACCAACAGCAAGTACTGTTACTCCAATGGTTGGGGAAGAGCTTGCAAGAAACGCGATTATTTCCGTATTAATTGCAGCAGTTGGGATTATTATTTACGTAACGATTCGTTTTGAGTTTTTATATGGTATATCAGCAATTGTTGCCCTTTTCCATGATGCGTTGTTTATTCTTGTTGTGTTTACTATCTTCCCATTTGAAGTAAGCATACCGTTCATCGCAGCAGTCTTAACCATTGTAGGTTACTCCATCAATGATACGATAGTAACCTTTGACCGTATTAGAGAGAATATGAGTCTAGAAAAACGTGTGAAAGATATTCATGATCTTGCAAGAGTTGTAAATAAGAGTTTAGTTCAGACATTAGCAAGATCTATTAACACCGTTTTAACGGTTGTATTTGCTGCTGGTGCATTGTTTGTCTTTGGTGGAGAAGCATTACGTCCATTTTCATTCGCACTCGTAGTAGGCTTAATGGCTGGAACATACTCCTCTCTATTTATTGCGGCGCAATTATGGCTTGTACTAAAAGCGAAGCAATTAGAGAACCAGAAGAAGCGTGCGGTAGAAACAAGCGAAGTATAAAATTAATGAGAGGATGATTGCACTGTAGCAGTGCATCATCCTCTGTTTTTTTCAAGGCTGGCTTCGTAAAATCTGATACTTTATAAAAGCTTGGAGAAACGGAAGGTTGCGACTCCGGTGGGAATAGGAACATCTCGAAAGTTAACAACAGATTTTTTTATCAAAAAAAAATAAGAGATTATTCATAAAAAGGGCTACAACTAACAAATAATGTTATAGTGTAAACAAATTGAATGGAACGATAGGTGGGAGATTATGGAATCAGCTAATTTTCAAGAAGAGCGCTATAAAAAAGTTCAGTTCGGTGCTTGGGTAGGAATCATTGGTAATATTCTTTTAGCAGCTTTAAAAGCAATTATTGGGATTATGGCAAACAGTAGGGCACTAGTAGCAGATGCTGTTCACTCAGCATCGGACGTTGTTGGATCCGTTGCGGTTCTTATTGGTATTCGAGCAGCTCAGCTTCCACCAGATAAAGATCACCCTTATGGTCACGGGAAAGCAGAAACTGTAACAGCAATTATTGTGGCGGTATTGTTATTTATCGTTGGTTTTGAGATTGCCCTCAGTGCAGTGAAAGCATTTTTTGAACCTCTTGTAGTTCCAGGAACAATCGCTATTTATGCGGTGGTTTTTTCAATTATCACAAAAGAACTTATGTTTCGATATAAGATGTATTTGGGTAAGAAGTATAAGAGTGATGCTTTAATCACTGATGCGTGGCATCATCGATCGGACGTTTTCTCTTCTATAGCAGCCTTATTAGGTATCGGTGCTTCGATCTTTGGAGGTTATCTTGGAATTTCATGGCTCGTTTTTGCAGATCCAGTAGCAAGTTTTTTCGTAGCAATATTAATCGGTAAAATGGCTTGGAAGTTAGGTAGCGAGGCAATTCATAATACACTTGATCATGTATTACATAAAGAGGATACAGAAGAAATGCTTCTGGCTGCACAAAATGTGGAAGGAGTCCTTCAAGTGGACGAGTTACTTGCACGAGAACACGGTCATTATGTCATAGTTGATCTTAAAATATCAGTGAATCCATCTATCACGGTGGAGGAAGGTCATGCGATCGGGAAAAAGGTGAAAGAAAAACTAATGGAAGATAATTACGTTCAAGATGTCCGTATTCATATTAATCCTTATTCTAATGAACAGGGGAGTGAGAAATAATGAGAGGGCAATGGACATTAATTGTAGGAATACTTGTAGCAATAATAATAGCTATCTTTGCTGTTATCAACGTGGAGCCTGTTGAAGTAAACTACCTTGTAGGACAGAATGAATGGCCTCTAGTTTTAGTAATATTAGTATCCGTTTTGATGGGGGGGCTTATTGTTGGGAGTGTGGGGATGTTTAAGCTTTATCAACTCCAACAGGAAATTAAGCTATTACGTAAAAAAGTAAACGAGGACCCTATAAGCCCAAACGGAAAAGGGAATCAAGGTAAAAAAGAGAAGAAACAAGAAGAACCTAAAGTGAAATAGTCATTATGTCAATTATGGAAATTGATGAAGAATCATTGCCACCCTATTGGACCTTTTGTATAATTACTTGGTCAGGGGTGGTTTTTTTATGTTAAAAGCGAAAGCACGTTGGAAGGTTACAAAAGCGGATGAAGGTATTGTCAGGCACTTGTCGAAAGAGTTAAATGTTTCGACTATTGCTGCACGTTTTCTAGTACAACGAGGTTTTACGGATATTGAGAAGGCGAACAAATTTCTACATATCGATGCAACAGCTATTCATGAGCCTACGTTGCTAAAGGATATGGAAAAAGCGATTGTTCGCATAAAAGCAGGAATTGATGCAGGGGAAAATATCCTTGTGTTCGGGGACTACGATGCCGATGGAGTTACGAGTACATCACTACTGTACTTAACATTAAAACAGTTAGGTGCAAATGTAGGCTTCTATGTTCCAAATCGTTTTACAGAAGGTTATGGACCAAATGAACAAGCTTTTCGTCATGCAAAAGAAGAAAACGTTTCGCTTATTATTACGGTAGATACAGGGATTTCTGCTGTTCATGAAGCTGAGGTAGCAAAGGAATTGGGAATGGATTTAATCATTACGGATCACCATGAGCCACCACCAACAATACCAGATGCTTATGCAGTAATTAACCCAAAGCAAGAGGAGTGCACATACCCTAACCCTAATTTAGCAGGAGTTGGAGTGGCATTCAAAGTTGCTCACGCGTTATTGGGGAGAGTTCCAGAAGAGTATTTAGACCTTGTTGCAATGGGAACCATTGCAGATTTAGTACCTCTAACAGGAGAAAATCGGTATTTAGCCTTAGCAGGTGTTAAATCGTTATCACGAGAACAACGTCCTGGAATCAAAGCACTTATGGAACAATGTGGAATTAATGCTCAGGAAATGACAGAAGAGCAAATTGGTTTTATGATTGGACCTCGTTTAAATGCAGCTGGGAGATTAGATTCTGCAGAACCAGCAATACAATTATTAATCAGTGAAGACGATATAGAGGCTTATGAATTAGCCATTATGATAGATGATTTAAATAAAGAACGACAGCAGATTGTAAATGACATGGCAAAGGAAGCGGAAGAACAGGTTTTACAGCAGGAAACACTTCCCCCTGTGCTAATTGTGGGCCAAGAAGGTTGGAATGCTGGAGTTATTGGAATTGTAGCTAGTAGACTTGTAGAAAAGTTCTATCGGCCTACCATTGTGTTAAGTTTAAATTCGGAAACGGGTCTTGCGAAAGGCTCCGCTCGTAGCATTACAGGATTTGATATGTTCCAATCTTTATCTCAATGTCGAGAGTGGCTACCGCATTTTGGTGGACATCCAATGGCAGCTGGTTTAACGATGAAAATGGAGCATATTGATTTACTGCAGGAAAAATTAAATGATATTGCCAGCAGCTCGGTTGCACCTGAAGATTGGGAGCGGTCGTTAGCTATTGACTTACCAGTTAGTATAGAAGAAGTTACAGTGGAAGCAATTCAAGACTTATACCATTTAGCACCGTTTGGAGTTGGAAATCCTGCACCAAAAGTACTACTAGAGAAAGTAGAACTGGGGCAAGCTAAAAAAATAGGTTCAAAGGAAGACCATCTTAAATTATCGTTAAAACAAAATGATGCAGTTTTAGACGGAATTGGATTTAGAATAGGAAATATTCTTGATGAGCTATCTTTATCAGCAAATGTATCCGTTGTAGGGCAATTGTCTGTAAACGAATGGAATGGCCATGTGAAGCCACAAATCATTATTGAAGATATAAAAGTTGATGAGTGGCAATTGTTTGATCTTCGAGGTGAAAAAGAGCCGTGGAGAAAGGTGAATGCCCCTGCTGAAGGAGTAGTCGCTATTGTTTTTAGAGAACAATCTAAAAATATTGTTCCATCTTTACCGAAAGAATGGAAGGTTATGACGTATCAAGATCTTGATATAACTCCTGTTGATGTATTGAAAAATAAACATATTGTTTGTGTGGACTTACCAGAGTCCATGGATCAATTAAAGCAATTGTTTACAAAGGATATTCAGCCTCGAAGAATTTACAGTGTGTTTATTCAGGAAAAGGACCATTTCTTTGAAATGCAACCTACAAGAGACCACTTTAAATGGTTCTATGCATTTATGATGAAACGAAAGACTTTTGATCTAAATAAAAATGGTAATGATTTAGCAAAATATAAAGGATGGCCAATAAGTGCTGTACATTTCATTTGTCAGGTGTTTTTTGATTTAGATTTTGTTAAAATAAACAATGGGCTTGTTACGGTAGTGGACAACCCATCGAAAAAAGATCTAACAGAATCATTCACTTATCGACAACGCATCGAACAGAGTGAAATTGAAAATGAACTATTCTACTCCTCCTCCAATGAATTGAAAAAGTTGTTTCATTCATTTTTAGGGGAAAGAGTACTAACCCATAGTTAACAATGTAACTTGGACTTACTTTCATTTTTCACTCTCAGTCAGTTGTGCAGGAAGAAAAGCAATAGTGTTTTTAGGCGGAATTGGGGCGCCTTGCGCTTTTCTGTGTATAAGTAGAGTGGAAAATGACGAAGGTAGAAGTGGGAGGAAATCACATGGATTTTAAAGAGTATATTACTGTAGTAGAAGATTTTCCAAAAGAAGGTATTCGTTTCAAAGATATTACTACTTTAATGGAAGATGGAACAGCTTACAAAAACGCAATTAATGAAATGGTATCTTATGCGAAAGATAAGGATATTGATGTAGTAGTAGGACCAGAAGCAAGAGGCTTTGTTGTAGGATGCCCAGTCGCCTATGCACTTGAGGTAGGCTTCGTTCCTGTAAGAAAAGCAGGAAAGCTCCCAAGAGAGGTTATTGAAGTAGATTACGGCTTAGAATATGGCAAGGATTCTTTGAATTTACATAAAGATTCTATTAAGCCTGGACAAAAGGTACTCATTACAGACGATTTATTGGCAACAGGGGGAACGATTGAAGCGACAATAAAAATGGTAGAATCCCTTGGAGGAATTGTTGCTGGTATAGCGTTCCTAATTGAGCTCAGTTATTTAGATGGTAGAAAAAAATTAGATAAATATGATGTGTTTTCCTTAATGACGTATTAATCTTCAAAGGGAGTGTCATGGGCACTCTCTTTTTTTAACTTTATAAAAATTTTCGCTAGTCGGTCGTTCATAGTTTTTATTTTCTAGGTAGTTTTAACGACATCGAAGACCGTAAATGGTGAACTTGTATGGAATTATTTACCTATTTTAAGTTAAACTTCGAAAATAAAGATAATTGTGAAAGATTTTATTGTATAATATACTATTTCCATTATGTTTTTAATAAAAATATGTTATTCTAGATGAAAGTCTTTTCTACGGAAGAGGCCCATTTTTTTATATAGGTATTCGACAAAATTTTTGTGTTAGAAATTATTATAAAATTATTATTATTTTTTAAAATATAATGTTATTTATTTCTCTGTCACTAGATAAATAAGTAAAAACGAATATGAATCAAACAAGGGTGCTTATTTCTATTTAAAGATAAGAAAGTATAACATTTTTGGACTTAGAAAGTTGTCTAGGTCCAGGCGCCATCGTCTCGTGTCAAATAACCTGCCCGATTAAAAGTAAAAAGCACTTTTTATCGTCCAGAACATTTGCATTTCGCCGATGGGCGGATTCCTTGCGCTTTTCTTATGTTTTGGTTAGTTCCATATAAAATTAGTTTTCGGTAAAATAAAAATAAATTTATTTAGACTGGATGTTAAGGTGATTTCATGAACAGTGAACAAGTTTTACAAAGAGCAGCTGAATATTTGCCAGAAAAAGAAGTGGCTTTTTTAAAGAAAGCTTATGAAGTGGCGGAGTATGCCCATCGTGAGCAATTTCGAAAGTCAGGAGAGCCATATATTTGGCATCCAGTACAAGTAGCAGGAATCTTAGTCGATCTTGGAATGGATCCTAATACAATTGCAGCTGCTTTTCTTCATGATGTTGTTGAAGATACAGATGTTACGCTCCAAGAATTGGAAGAGCAGTTTAATAAAGAAGTGGCTATGCTTGTAGATGGAGTAACAAAATTAGGGAAAATCCGTTACAAATCCAAAGAAGAACAACAAGCAGAAAATCACCGCAAAATGTTTGTAGCTATGGCTAGAGACATTCGAGTAATTCTTATTAAGCTAGCCGATCGTTTACACAACATGAGAACACTAAAGCATCTTCCACCAGAAAAACAACGAAGAATTGCAAATGAAACGTTGGAGATTTTTGCTCCACTTGCTCACCGTTTAGGTATTTCTAAAATAAAGTGGGAGCTTGAAGATACAGCATTACGATATTTAAATCCTCAGCAATATTATCGCATTGTAAACTTAATGAAAAAGAAGCGAGCAGAGCGAGAAGATTATATTGAAGAAGTTCAAAACAAAATTAGCGAGCGCTTAGAATCTGTAAGTATAAAAGCTGAAATTAATGGTCGTGCAAAACATATATACAGCATATACCGAAAAATGGCGTTACAAAATAAACAATTCAATGAAATTTATGATCTGCTAGCTGTTCGTATTATTGTCGATAGCATAAAAGACTGTTATGCAGTGTTAGGGATTATTCATACTCATTGGAAACCGATGCCTGGTCGATTTAAGGATTATATCGCCATGCCAAAGGCAAACATGTACCAATCGTTACACACTACCGTTATAGGTCCAAAGGGCGATCCTCTAGAGGTGCAAATACGTTCCGAAGATATGCATAAAATAGCTGAATTTGGGGTTGCTGCTCACTGGGCGTATAAAGAAGGACGAACAGTAAAGAACTCTGAGTCACTAGAAACGAAAATGTCTTGGTTTAGAGAAATTCTTGAATGGCAAAATGACACGAACGATGCTCAAGAATTTATGGAATCACTAAAAATTGATTTGTTCTCTGATATGGTATTTGTTTTCACACCAAAAGGAGATGTAATAGAATTACCGAAAGGCTCTGTTCCATTAGATTTTGCTTACCGAATTCATACAGAAATTGGGAATCGCTGTATTGGTGCAAAGATCAATGGTAAGATGGTGCCACTAGACCATACGCTAGAAACAGGTGATATTGTAGAGGTGCTTACTTCCAAGCATTCTTATGGACCTAGTCAAGATTGGTTAAAGGTTACTCAAAGCTCTCATGCTAAGAATAAAATTCGTCAATGGTTTAAAAAAGAACGAAGAGAAGAACACGTAGAAAAAGGGCAAGAATTAGTAGAGAAGGAAATTGAACGAAAAGGCTTTTCTATTAAAGAAGTATTAATAGCAGAAAATATTGAAAGGGTAGCTAAGAAATTTAATTTTACAGCTGAGGAAGACATGTATGCTGCTGTTGGATATGGTGGAATAACTGCAGCTCAAATCGTGACCCGACTTACAGATAACATCCGAAAACAACAGGATGAAGAACAGGTAAGCCTTTCTGTAACGGATGCAGTGGGAGAGCTAAAGCCATACGAGAGAACGAAAAAAGGTAGTGTTGGTGTTCGTGTAAAAGGTATTGATAACCTTTTAATTCGTTTATCACGTTGCTGTAATCCTGTACCAGGTGATGATATAGTAGGTTATATCACAAAGGGGCGCGGAGTTTCTATTCATCGAAGTGACTGTCCAAACATTAATACGGATGAAGCACAAACTCGTCTTCTTCCTGTGGAATGGGAAGGCGACTTACAACATTCCAAAAATTACAATGTTGACATTGAAATTTCAGGGTATGACCGTAGAGGGTTATTAAATGAAGTTCTTCAAGCAGTGGCAGAAACAAAGACAAATATTAATGCTGTTTCAGGTCGATCCGATAAAAATAAAATGGCGACAATAAATATGACCATTTCCATTCAGAACATAACGCATTTACAAAAAGTTGTAGATCGAGTAAAACAAATATCTGATATATATTCCGTACGACGGATAATGCATTAACGAAGAGCAAGGAAGAAAGAGTGATTGGATGCGGGTTGTTGTACAACGTTCTCTACAAGCACAAGTAGTTGTGGAAGATAAAATTGTTGGGAAGATAGATCATGGACTAGTCTTACTAGTCGGCATTACCCATGAGGATAAAGAAGAAGATGTTACTTTCTTAGCGGATAAAATTGCGAATTTACGTATTTTTGAAGATGATAATGAAAAGTTGAATTTATCAGTTAAAGATGTAGATGGACAGGTTCTTTCTATCTCTCAATTCACATTATACGGAGATTGTCGTAAAGGAAGAAGACCTAATTTTATGGCAGCTGCCAAACCGGAATATGCGTTAGAGCTCTATGACTTATTTAATAGCAAGTTACGGGATCTAGGTTTACTAGTAGAGACAGGATCATTCGGAAAAATGATGGATGTTTCGTTTACGAATCACGGACCTGTAACGTTAATTTTAGAGAGTAAATAGAGATACAGATAGAATTTTTCGTTTGTATGTTAAAAAGTACTAGATGTATGAGTAAGATTCCACTTTTTTGGTCAAACTGTAAGAAAAAGTGGAGGGATGCAGCATGAGATCAGGTCATCAACATGAACGTTTTACAAATCCCAATTCAAGACTTCTAGGGGTTAATCTACACAGATTTACAGAGATTGAGCAACATGCAGATAATTATGAAATAGCTTCAGAATTTGGTTTATCCTTACGTGAAGTAAAATCACTGAAAAATCGTATAGAACGGAATTAATTTGAGATTTTATTAAAATACCGTTGACATATAATGTTACAATGCTTATGATAATAAAAAATTATATTGTTCAAAGCACCGGTGAGGGAGAATAGTAGTGAAGGTATATCGTGAACAGAGAGGAAGTGCCAATGGCTGTAAGCACTTCTACATGAAACTTCATGAATGAACACTCCTTAGGTATTTCTCTGAAAAATCTCATTTAGTAGGAGAAATCGTCGTATCAGGCGTTACATGATAAAGCGGGGGCATAATTATGCTCCAACTAGGGTGGTACCACGGGATTCAAACTCTCGTCCCTGACATTGTTCAGGGGCGGGAGTTTTTTGTGTTTTCAGGATTAGACACCACATGCATTGAACATATGCATCATGGTGGATGAAAATACGTTAAGAAGTATTTTAGTACCATTCATTCTCTATGGAATGAGCGCAAGTCCACGAACTCCGTGGGAAGTAGAGTAGAGGCGAGATCCTGTAGCGACGTAGTCGTGGAGGGGGCTATGTTAAAACTAGATAGTTTCACGCGTATTTTCAGGGGGAGACAAATACATATTAAAAAATTTTTAGGAGGAGAAAAGAAATGAATTTTAAAATTCCAAGAGGAACACAAGACATTTTGCCAGAGCAGTCACCTAAATGGCAATATATAGAGCAGGTTGCTCATAACTTGTGCCGCAGATATAACTATAAAGAAATTCGTACGCCTATGTTTGAACAAACAGAGCTGTTTACAAGAAGTGTAGGGGATACAACTGACATCGTACAAAAAGAGATGTATACGTTTGAAGATCGTGGGGGAAGAAGCTTAACACTAAGACCTGAAGGAACGGCATCAGTAGCTCGATCCTATGTGGAAAACAAAATGCATGGTCTTCCAAATCAACCAGTGAAGCTATATTATATTGGTCCAATGTTCCGATATGAGCGTCCACAATCAGGAAGGATGCGCCAGTTTGTACAATTTGGTGTGGAAGCTATGGGAAGTGATGATCCAGCTATCGATGCTGAAGTAATTGGCTTAGCAATGGATTTCTACTCTGAATTAGGATTGAAAAATCTCAAGCTAGTTGTTAATAGCTTAGGAGATAAGGATAGTAGAAATAATCACAGAGATGCGCTTATGAAGCACTTCCAACCGAGAATTGAGGAATTTTGCTCTGACTGTCAAAGTAGATTAGAGAAAAATCCACTACGAATTTTAGATTGTAAAAAGGATCGAGATCACGAATTAATGGGCACAGCACCATCTATATTAGAATATTTAAATGAGTCATCAAGAGAGTATTTTAAAATGGTAAAGAACTATTTAGAGTCAATGGACATCCCATATGAAGTTGATCCGACTCTCGTAAGAGGTCTTGATTATTATAATAACACCGCTTTTGAAATCATGATCGATGGAGATGGATTTGGTGCAATCACTACGTTAAGTGGTGGTGGGCGATACAATGGTTTAGTGGAAGAGATCGGTGGACCAACAACTCCAGGAATCGGGTTTGGACTTAGTATTGAACGTGCTCTCATGGCATTAGAAGCACAAGGGATTGAACTTCCTGTGAATGATGAGTTAGATGCCTATGTAGTTGTAATGGGAGATGAACCGAAAAAAGAAGCGCCAAAGCTTGTTCATATGTTGCGAGGTAGTGGACTTTCTGTAGAAACAGACTATTTAAATAAAAAAATGAAGGCGCAGTTTAAGGCAGCAGATAGATTACAAGCAACGTTTGCAGTTGTTTTAGGAGAAGAAGAGCTTTCGAAACAATCAGTACAAGTGAAAGAGCTTGAAACAGGTAATCAGGAAGTTGTGCAAATACAAGACATAGCAAAATATATAAAAACAAAATTGGAAGAGAAGTAGGAAGGGGAATGAAAGTGAGTAGTAGAACGCATGTGTGTGGAGAAGTATTAGAGCATTTAATTGGCGAAAGAGTTTGTCTACAAGGGTGGGTAAAAAAGCGTCGTGATTTAGGTCAAGTAATTTTTATCGACCTTCGTGACCGTTCAGGACACGTTCAGATAGTTTTCAACGGTGAGAACAACCCTGATGCATTGACTGTTGCAGAGAAGGTGCGTAATGAGTATGTAGTTGATGTATGTGGAACCGTTGTTGCCCGAGACGAAGAAAATGTGAACGATAAGATTGCCACAGGAAAAATTGAGGTAATTGTGGATGAAATAACGATTCTCAATGCTTCTAAAGGGTTGCCATTTATGATAGAGGACGACGTAGAAGTATCGGAAGACGTTCGTTTAAAATATCGCTACTTAGATTTACGAAGACCAAAAATGTTTGAAACGATGCAATTACGACATCGTACAACACAATTTATTCGAAATTTTTTAGATCAGCATCAATTCATGGATATTGAGACTCCAATGCTGACAAAAAGTACACCAGAAGGAGCACGTGACTATTTAGTTCCTTCCCGAGTACATCATGGAGAGTTTTATGCTTTACCACAATCACCTCAGCTTTTTAAACAGCTATTAATGGTTTCTGGTTTTGAGCGTTATTACCAAATTGCTCGTTGCTTCCGTGATGAAGATTTACGTGCAGACCGACAACCAGAATTTACTCAAGTAGATATTGAAGCGTCCTTCTTAGGAAAAGAAGATCTTTTGTCTATGATGGAAGAGATGATGGTAAAGTTGTTGAAAGAAGTAAAAGGTGTTGAAATTCCTAGACCATTCCCACGCCTTACATATCAGGATGCAATGAATCGATTTGGTTCAGATAAACCAGATATTCGATATGGGATGGAGTTAGTAGACATCTCTGAATCGGTTCAAGACAGTGACTTTAAAGTGTTTGCCAACACGGTGAAAAATGGTGGCGTTGTAAAAGGTATCTGTGTAAAAGGTGTGGCGGACGACTATTCTCGTAAGGATTTAGATGGGTTAGGTACGTTTGTAGAAGTATACGGAGCCAAGGGATTAGCATGGTTAAAAGTAGAAGAAGGTTCTACACTTAAAGGTCCAATTGCAAAGTTCTTTAACGAAACAGAAGCAGCTTCTCTGTGTAATGTATTTGAAGCAGAAGCAGGGGATGTTCTCTTCTTTGTAGCAGACAAACAAAAAGTAGCATGGGACGCTTTAGGGGCATTAAGAATAAAATTTGCTAAAGATTTAAACCTTGTTGACCATAACCAGTTTAATTTCTTGTGGGTAACTGAATTTCCTTTATTGTCTTATGATGAAGACGAAAATCGCTATGTAGCGGAGCATCATCCATTTACTCGTCCAATGAAAGAGGATTTAGAAAAGCTAGAAACAAGTCCTGAAAATGTACGTGCTGAAGCGTATGACTTAGTTTTAAACGGATATGAACTAGGTGGGGGTTCTCAACGTATCTATGAAAGGGAGTTACAAGAGCAAATGTTTGCAGCACTCGGTTTTTCAAAAGAGGAAGCCCAAAGCCAATTTGGTTTCTTACTAGATGCATTCCAATACGGTACACCACCACATGGAGGTATCGCACTAGGACTAGACCGATTAGTGATGATTTTAGCTGGAAGAAATAACTTACGTGAAACAATTGCCTTCCCTAAAACTGCAAGTGCTAGCTGCTTATTAACGAATGCTCCAAGTGGCGTAAGTGATGCACAGCTAAAGGAACTAAACCTTGCTGTGGTACCGCAACCTAAAAAAGAAGATTAATACAGATTGGAAAGCCCTTCTTTTATTGAAGGGCTTTCCTTATATACTCATCTCCAACTTACTTACAGCATAGAAGACCACTGTTGTTCATACTAAGGTATTACATAATCAGGGGGGGATACTCCCAACCTTCGTTCGATTATTTCCTTCGTTCCACCATACGCTTCTAACGTAGAACCAACACCTTGTAACCAATTCCCTGTTACGGTTAATTCTTCTGCTCTTCTTATTTCTGGTTCACTACTAGCTGACAGTTGTTGTGTTACCCCTACTGCTTCTTGTAATTGACCGATTGCTTGAATCCAAACACCAAAAAGAATTTTCTCTTCATTTGTTAAATCTTCTTTTCCTTTTTGTGTTTGAACTGTAAATAACTTTGACACATAGATAGCTTCAATAAATTGTCCGATTGCTTGAATCCAAACTCCGTATGCAATTTTATGAGCAATATCATTTTCTTGATAATCCATTTTCTTCACCCTTGGTACGAACTTTTCTTTGTACATCCTATTCACATAACCAAATTTGGTATGGATTCATTACACAATGAAGTGGTATATAGTTATGACCATTGTTTTTAATTAAAATGGCAATCTTTTTATTAACCAACCATATAAAAAGAAGAGTGGAAAAAAACATATAATAAACAATTAATGTTTAAATTAATTTTACAAGGGTATTATATAAAATAGATGAAATCGTTTACAATTGTAATGAAATTGTCATAAAATTTCCATACAATAGTCATTGTTTTTAGTACTTATTTTTTATAAAATAAGTGTATAAAGTTATAAAAGAGTCCTGTGGTGTACGTCATAAACTCTACGTTTTGAGCCAACACTTTTTATACGGGAGCTTCCGTTTCGAAAATGCTAGCATGCCTGACCTTCATACATAGGTACTGGAAGCTAAAATTTTTGAACAGGGCACCCACCTGCGAGAGCAGGTTCAAAGCAAGGAAGACAACGGCACCGATGGGACTCTTATTTTAGTAGTAAACACCAATTATTGCATGGTGTTTTTTTGTGTTTTTTTCATTATAATCAATAAGAAATAAGGAGAAACTGAATAATATATGATTTATTCAATAAAGTTATTTCGACTTTGCTAATATACATAGCTGTGTTATATTTTTCAAGGGATAAATTACTTTGGCTTAGTGGAAGGAGACTACCATGTTACATCAGTTTTCAAGAAATGAATTAGCGATCGGAAAAGATGGACTTGATCGTTTAAAAAATAGTACCGTTGCAGTTTTAGGAATCGGCGGAGTTGGTTCCTTTTCAGCAGAAGCATTAGCTCGTTCAGGAGTGGGCCGTCTAATTCTTGTCGATAAAGATGATGTTGATATTACGAATGTTAATCGTCAAGTGCATGCTTTGTTATCTACAGTTGGACAACCAAAAGTAGATTTAATGAAGGCAAGAATTGCAGATATTAATCCTGAATGTGAAGTGATTGCATTAAAAATGTTTTATACAGAAGAAACATACGAACAGTTTTTTGAATATGGTTTAGATTTTGTTGTTGATGCATCTGATACGATTAGTTACAAAATTCATCTTATGAAAGAATGCTTACAACGAAACATCCCAATTATCTCAAGCATGGGTGTTGCAAACAAAATGGATCCAACTCGTTTACGAATTGTTGATATTTCAGAAACTTCGTATGATCCATTAGCAAAAGTAATTCGTACAAAACTGAGAAAAGAGGGGATTAGAAAAGGCATTAAAGTTGTGTTCTCTGATGAGAAGCCAATTCAAATTAGAGAAGAAATACGCGAAGAAATAGTTTCTAAACAACAACAAGAAGGAAAAATCAGAAAAGCAAAAATGCCACCATCTTCGAATGCATTTGTACCTTCCGTATCTGGATTAATTATGGCAGGTCATGTAATAACAAGCCTACTTGATGGAATTGAAATATCACGAATACGAAGTTAGACTTAGAGAACTAGTTGCATGGAAGTGCAACTAGTTTTTTGGTATGTAATTATTTTGTTAGTTGTATAGGTGAAAGATTCATAAGGACAAAAAGCAGCGTGAAGAGGAAAAAATTGTCGTTATGAAAGGCCAAATGATGAAATATCCAGTTTATGTATCAATTGTGTTGGAAAATAAACATAAAACGGTACTAATCAATAGTAAACAAAAAATAACAAAAATTTTTTCAAAAAAGGGGTGATACAGAATAGGCATTCAATGTTATGATGTATTATATAGTTTTTTATAATAGAAAGTTTAATTTGTAGATTAAGAAATATAGTAATAGTCATGTTTATCATGTAATTTAGGAGGATTTGTTATGAAAGTTTCCTTGTTTTTAACTTGTCTGGCTGATGTGGTATATCCTGCTTCAGTTGGGCGTAGTACAGTGGAAATACTAGAAAGACTAGGTTGTGAAGTAGATTTTCCAAAAAAACAAACATGCTGTGGGCAACCAGCGTTTAATAGTGGTTTTCATCGAGAAGCAAAAGATGTTGCGAAACATATGATTACTACATTTGAACATGCAGAATACGTGGTGTCTCCTTCAGGATCCTGTACAACCATGCTCCATGAATATGAAAAGTTATTTGAAGATGACCAAGTTTGGCTTGATAAAGCGAAGGCATTGGCAAATAAATCTTATGAGCTAACTCAATTTATTGTCGACGTATTAAAAATAGAAGATGTAGGTGCAGAATTTTATGGAAACGTTACCTATCATACTTCCTGTCATATGACTCGATTATTAGGTGTGCAAGAAGCACCGATGAAACTTTTAAAAAATGTGAAAGGATTAACATTTACAGAGCTTCCTAATAAACAGCAATGCTGTGGATTTGGTGGTACGTTTTCGGTAAAAATGATGCCAATATCAGAACAGATGGTGGATGAAAAGGTACAGCATATTGAGGAAACGAAAGCAGAGGTATTAATTGGTGCAGACTTAGGCTGTTTGATGAATATTGGCGGTAGAATTGACCGGAAAGGAAAGCCAATTAAAGTGATGCACATTGCGGATGTTTTAAATAGTAAACTGTGAGTGGGGTGAGATTGTGAGTATTAAAATAAGTGAAGATAAATTTTTTGAGCGAGTAGATAAAGGAATTAATAATTCATTTATGCGTAAAGCTGTTGTAGAAGCACAAGGACGTCTAGAAGGGCGGAAAACGCAAACGACAGAGGAACTTGGAAACTGGGAAGAATGGAGAGAACTCTCCGAAGAAATTCGCCAGCATACACTAGAAAACTTAGATTATTATTTGGATCAGTTTGTTGAAAATGTCGCGAAGCAAGGTGGACATGTATTCTTTGCAGAGGATGCTGCAGAAGCAAATGAATATATTAAATCTGTCGTTCATAAAAAGAAGGCAAAAAAGATTATTAAATCTAAGTCTATGGTAACGGAAGAAATTAGTATGAATGAGGCACTTGAATCCATAGGATGTACGGTGATTGAGTCTGATTTAGGAGAATGGATTCTTCAATTAGATGATCATGATCCACCGTCTCATATTGTTGTACCAGCACTTCACAAAAACAAAGAACAAATTCGGGATACATTTGTAGAAAAAAGAAAGTATTCTAAATCTGCTGATCCAAATGAGTTAGCTCAATTTGCAAGAGAACAGCTTCGTCCAGATTTCTTAGAGGCAGAAGTTGGGATTACTGGATGTAACTTTGCTGTTGCAGAATCTGGTTCTATCTCATTAGTTACAAATGAAGGAAATGCAAGATTAGCAACCTCGTTACCCAAAACACAGATTACTGTTATGGGAATGGAACGAATTGTTCCTACGTGGAAAGAATTAGATATACTAGTAACCATGCTCTGTAGAAGTGCAGTTGGGCAAAAATTAACAAGCTATATTACTGGTTTAACGGCAACGAAAGAAGAAGGGGATGTGGATGGCCCTGAGGAATTTCATGTCGTTATCGTTGATAATGGAAGATCGAAAATATTAGGAACAAAGTTTCAGTCAGCTTTACAGTGTATACGATGTGCAGCATGTATTAATGTTTGCCCAGTGTATCGACATGTTGGTGGTCATTCTTATGGATCAATCTATCCAGGACCAATTGGGGCCGTCCTAACACCTTTGTTAGAGGGATATGATGATTACAAGGAACTTCCTTATGCATCTTCTCTATGCGCAGCATGTACAGATGCATGTCCAGTAAAAATTCCATTACATGAACTTCTTGTTGAGCATCGAAGAGTGATTGTGGAACAAGAAGGGAAAACAAGTTTTGGAGAAAAACTAGCAATGAAGGGCTTTGCCTTTGGTATGAGTAATCCTAGTCTTTATTCTATAGGTACGAAAGCAGCACCGTCTATGATTAATTCCATCGCAAAAGGCGGAGAAGGAAGTGGACCAGGACCAGTTAAGCTTTGGACTGGCATACGAGATTTGCCTACTAGAACGGGAGATAGCTTTCGAGAATGGTTTGATAAACGTAACAGCAATAAAGAAGGTGATGAATCTTGACAACAATATATAACAAAGACAAATTCTTAAATCGTATTGCCGATCAGTTAGGTAGAAAGCGGAGAACGGAGCCAGTTACATTACCTGAATGGAAGAAACTTCCTCAATACGAAGTTTTTAAAGATTATACACAAGATCAATTACTAGATGAATTCACAAACCATTGTAAAAATATTCATACTAGTGTTGTTGTGACAAAAAGAGAGACATTGAAAGAATCCTTTCATGAAGCAATCAAGGATCTAGGGGGAGAATCGATCGTAACATGGGATGATGAGAGATTCTCTACATTCGGTTTAAGTGAAGCATTACAGGAACAATCAGACAATGGTGTGGATGTTCACGTTTGGAAATCAGAATTAGGTGACCATAATATCAAAAAAGCGGAAAAAGCCAATATAGGTATCACATTCTCTGATATTACGTTAGCTGAGTCAGGTACGGTTGTTTTATTTAGTGGTGAAGGAAAAGGGAGATCTGTTAGTCTACTTCCACGTACGTACTTAGCAATTATTCCCAAAAGCACACTTGTTCCTCGGATGACACAAGCAACGGAGAAAATACATGAAATGGCGAAAGAAAACGGGAGAATGCCGTCCTGTGTTAATTTTATTTCAGGTCCAAGTAATTCTGCAGACATTGAGTTGCGATTAGTAGTCGGTGTTCATGGACCTATTCAAGTAACCTATCTAGTGATAGAAGATGAGTAATTGTTTTACCCCTAATGATTTCATCACCAGGGCGAACTGGTTTTCAGAGTAATATTCCAGAGAAATCTATCAAAGATCTAGAATTTACGTAATTCATAGAGAAAAATATAATAAAAGGCCCCAAAAGGAATTAATCTTTTAGGGCGCCTTTTTTTATTTAGCAATTTTCTCTAGATTTCCGTTTTTATCCATTTTAAATGCTGGAGCATGACGATCGTCGGCTTCTTCTTCTAAAAGTGCCATTCTACGAGCACGATTCATAATTTGAATAATGGATTGATAGTCTTCTTCGATTACTTGATGTTCTTCTTTTAGCTCAATCAGTTGATCTTCAAGTTCTCTCACTTTTTTGGAAAGACTATTGTTCTCTTGTTTTAATGCTTCATTTTCTTGCATTAATAAAGATTCTTTCTGTCCTTTTCCACTTAATCCTTGTAAAAATTGAATGACATCGTTGATTGAAATCTCTTGTTCTACAGCACCACGAATCCTATTATTATCATGTGATAGAGTAGGCTGAGATTGTGGTTGTGCTTGATATATTGCTTTTGGTACAGCCGTATAGCTTGCAGACGGCTTGGCTTGCTGTGCCATTTGACGTTTTCTTTCTTTACGATGTTTTTTTGCTAGTTTTATTGCATCTTCATATTTATCACGTACTACTGCATTCCAGCGGAAACCACATGCTGCGGAAGTTCTGTTTAATGCGTCACCAACCTCATCAAAGGCTTGTAATTGTGTTCCACCTTCTCGAATATGTCTTAAAACTGTTTCTGCTAATAGTAAATCATCTTCTTCTGACCATGCATCTTGTCTTACTTTCATGTTTTCCAATCCTTTCTATCATAAACTTTCAATGTGTTTGGTACTATAATGGGCATCTAGGAGAAAAAATATACCAATTTATTAAAAAGTTCATAGGATTGGTGGTAAATTATAAGATTTTTGCTAGATAGATATATATTTTAAGGCTAATCTGAGAAAATATGTTATGGGATACTCTCACTTTCTTAGTGTCGCGAATCAAGAAGTTTGTATTAAAAAAGAATGATCTTCTCAAGATCATTCGTTAAAAGTCGGTCTATTCACCTTTCTTTTTTCTCTCTTCAAAGTAATCTAGTCTTTTCTGTACTGTTTTTTCGTACCCGTTTGTAGATGGAGTGTAAAAACGTTTGGATTTTAAATGATCAGGTAAGTATTGTTGAGGTACATAATGGTGTTCGTAATTATGTGGATATTTATATCCTTCACCATGACCAAGTTTAGCTGCACCTTTATAATGTGCATCCCTTAGATGGACTGGTACTGTACCTGATTTTTCTAACTCTACCGTTTTTAATGCTGAATCAATTCCAGAAATAACAGCATTACTCTTTGGAGCGGTTGCTAAATATAACGCAGCCTCAGCTAGAGGGATCCTTGCTTCAGGCATTCCGATGAACTCTACAGCATACGCGGCGGCTTGTGCTACAAGCAAAGCGTTTGGATCTGCTAGCCCCACATCCTCCGCAGCATGAACATAGATTCTTCTTGCTATAAAACGAGGATCTTCTCCTGCATAAATCATTTTGGCTAACCAATACAATGTTGCATCAGGGTCTGAACCACGAATACTCTTAATAAATGCTGAAATAGTATCATAATGTTGGTCACCTGATTTATCATATTGTAATACCCGTTTTTGAATAGATGCTTCTGCCGTTTCTAAATTAATATATATTACCCCGTCATCTTTCGGGTCTGTTGTTAAGACTGCTAATTCTAATGCGTTTAATGCGGTACGTGCATCTCCATTTGCTACGTCAACGAGATGATGCATTGCATCTTCATCTATAGTTATTTTATATGCACCGAACCCTCTATCTTTATCAATAATAGCTGTAGTCAGAACATCTTGCAGTTCATCGTTTGTAAGTGATTGAAGACGAAATAGTCGAGACCGGGATAATAAGGCTGGATTTACCTCAAACATGGGATTTTCTGTGGTAGCCCCTATGAGGACAACCGTTCCATCTTCAACAAATGGTAAGAGAGCATCCTGTTGTCCTTTATTAAATCTATGAATTTCATCGATAAACAGGACAGTTCTTTCTTGATCATACTTTAAACGTTCATTTGCTCGTTGGACAACTTCCCGTACATCTTTAATGCCGGCTGTAACTGCATTTAATTGTTCAAAGTGTGCAGAAGTAGTATTCGCAATGACTCTTGCTAATGTTGTTTTTCCTGTTCCAGGAGGACCATGAAAAATCATTGGTGTAAGCTGATCAGCTTCGATAGCTCGTCGTAATAAAGTACCTTTACCAATAATCTCCGTTTGACCCATAACTTCATCTATTGTTCTAGGTCGCATCCTAGCTGCCAATGGACCTTTCGGTGCCGTCTTTTCACGAGAATGATCAAACAAATCCATGTATATCTCCTCCTTCCAAAAATTATCCTATAAAAATCTTATTGTATTATGTAATTAGTTAGCATTTTCTTCAAAGAAAAGAGTCATTAATTTTCCGCATGCAAGGGAGAAATTTGCAACATAACGACTGAAAAACCTTATGAGTATAATTAGTACATTTAACTGTATATGCAATGAGCGCAAGTCCACGAACTCCTGTGGGAAGCAGAGTAAAGGCGAGAAACCCGCAGAACGGAGCCAGGATGGCGACATGACGCCGTGCCCACTGGACGTGGGCACGTACTTAGGCGGAATTCTTCGAGGGGGATCGGCAACTCCCCACGGAAAGGAGTGGAATGAAGCGAATGGAATACAACCAACAAAGTTAGTATTCCATTTTAGTCTCATACACGTATTTTCAGGGTAAACTTATAAAAAAGTTACTCGAAATGATCTTAACACTCATGGACCGAAAAGGCTATATGTATGCTATAATAGTTACGAAACAAAGAGAGAATTATGAAAAGAGCATGGTTCTGCATAATACATAAAAGCAGACTTTTAACATTCTCTTTTTGAGGGAGACGAGAGCGTGCAGGAAAACAGTCATCACAGAATGTTTCGGTGGAGTGTGTTTTTTATTGGCTTACTTGTCATGAGTTTTGGTATTGCACTCATAATAAGAGCAGATTTAGGAAGTGCCCCATGGGACGTTTTACACATTGGTTTAACCGAGAAGGTTGGCTTAACAGTAGGTACTTGGACTATTATTATGGGATTTATATTATTACTTATTGCTACACTTATTTCAAAGGAATTACCTAAGCTCGGAGCCTTCTTAAACATGATATTTGTTGGGATTTTTGTAGACTTTTTTTTGTTTATCCTCCAAACACCTGACTACTTGTTAGTAAAAGGAATCATGCTTGTAATAGGTATTCTAATAATGGGCTTAGGGATTGGTATTTACATATCACCAAAATGTGGTGTAGGTCCTAGAGATAGTTTAATGCTAGCAGTCTCACAAAAATTAGGTACAACTGTAGCTAGGGTTCGAATTTTTATGGAGGTTACCGTATTAGTAGTAGGTTGGATACTAGGGGGGCCTGTCTTTATAGGAACAATTTTATTTAGTGTTACAATTGGACATGTTACAGGTATAGCATTAGTTTGGTGTCAGCATTGGACTGATAGACGGATGGAAAGAGGGGTTAAAGTTGAAAATATCCACTAAAGGTAGATACGGATTAACAATTATGATGGCATTGGCCAAAAAATATGGGGAAGGTCCAATCTCATTAAAATCAATTGCAAAGGACCACGATTTATCTGAACATTATTTAGAGCAGTTAATTGCACCTTTAAGAAATGCAACGTTGGTTAAAAGTGTAAGAGGGGCATACGGGGGATATATGCTATCAAAAGCCCCAGAAGAAATTACTGCTGGAGATATCATTCGTGTACTAGAGGGACCAATCAGCCCAGTTGAGGTAGTAGATGACGAGGAACCAGCAAAAAGAGATCTATGGATTAAAATAAGAGATGCAGTAAAAAATGTTCTTGATAATACTACATTAGCCGATTTAGCTAACTACGAAGACAAAGGCGATCAAGAATATTATATGTTCTATATTTAAAATTCATCGTTTAAAAACTACATAATTTTCAGGGTAGACTTCCATTCAAGTGAAAATTTGCACCATGACGGATGAAAATACGTTATTAGATGTTTTAGAAACATCAACTTCCTATGGAATGACCGAATGCCCATTGAAAAGTGAGGAAAAAGTGAAAGAAAAGCTTCCTCACTTTTCTTTTTGTACATAAATGGGTATTCTATTGAAATGAAGCATAAAAAAATAAGTCGTATTAGAGACTTTAATTAATAGAAGGTGTTATAAATGAAACGTATCTATTTAGATCATGCCGCAACTTCACCAGTTCATCCGGAAGTATTTGCAGCGATGAAACCATATTATGAATCTTTCTTTGGAAATCCTTCCAGCATCCATCAATTCGGTAGAGAAGCGAGAAGAGGACTCGATAATTCAAGAGATTATATAGCAAAAACAATTGGTGCATCATTTGATGAAATTATTTTTACTAGTGGTGGTACAGAAGCAGACAATTTAGCAATTATGGGTTATGCAACCGCTCATAAGCATGAAGGGAATCACCTTATCACTACAAAAGTAGAACATCATGGAGTTTTGCATGCTTTTGAATTTTTAGAAAAACAAGGTTTTGAGGTTACGTATCTTGATGTAAATGAGGAAGGAAGAATTTATTCTAATTCAGTTGCTGAAGCTTTACGTGAGGACACAATTCTCGTATCATGTATGTTTGGAAACAATGAAGTTGGAACAGTTCAACCAATAAAAGAAATTGGGAGCTTATTATCTGAACATAAAGCTGTTTTTCATACAGATGCTGTACAAGCATTTGGAATGGAGACTATCAATGTTAAGGACTTAGGAGTAGATTTCCTTGCCGTCTCTGCACATAAGTTAAACGGTCCAAAAGGGATCGGATTTCTTTATGCGAAAAAAGGTATTACATTTTCTCCATTGTTTTATGGGGGAGAGCAAGAACGAAAACGACGTGCTGGAACCGAAAATGTAGCTGGAGTTGTAGGTTTAGCGAAAGCGGTGGAACTTTCCATAAAAGATTTAGACAATCGGCGAGAGTTATATAATAAATATAGAGAAACAATGCTCCAGATTTTCAATCATGAAAATATCAGTTTCAAAATAAATGGTGATGAAACATACTATTTACCTCACATCTTAAATGTTAGTTTTCCAGGTTTAAGTGTAGAATCCATGCTTATGAATCTGGACTTAGAGGGAGTGGCAGTATCTAGTGGTTCTGCGTGTACAGCAGGTTCTATTGATCCATCGCACGTATTAACCGCTATGTTTGATGATATAAACAGAAGTCATTCAGCCATTCGATTTAGTTTCGGATACGGACTAACAATTGAAGATATAAGAGAGGCAGCAGAAAGAACAGTAAAAGTAATAAAAAGACTTACCAAATAGACTGTTTATTTGGAAAGGAGGTCATTCGGGTGAGTAAAACATTGAATAATAAAGCCAATACAAGAGTAGTTGTGGGGATGTCTGGAGGTGTAGACTCTTCGGTAGCAGCGTACTTGTTGAAAAAAGAAGGTTACCAAGTCATCGGTATTTTTATGAAAAATTGGGATGACACAGATGAAAATGGAGTGTGTACCGCAACAGAAGATTATAACGACGTGATTCGAGTTAGTAACCAATTAGATATTCCATATTACGCTGTAAATTTTGAAAAACAATACTGGGATAAAGTTTTTACCTATTTCTTAGAAGAATACAAAGCTGGTAGAACACCAAATCCTGATGTTATGTGTAATAAAGAAATCAAATTTAAAGCATTTTTAGATCATGCTATGTCTTTAGGAGCGGATTTTGTGGCAACTGGTCATTATGCAAGAGTTCGTCGAGAAAATGGCCGAGTGGAATTACTTCGAGGAGTAGATAGTAACAAGGATCAAACGTATTTCCTTAATGCTCTCAGCGAAGAGCAGCTACAGCATGTACTTTTTCCAATTGGAGAAATTGAGAAACCCCGCGTTAGAGAAATTGCAAAAGAAGCAGAACTTGCTACTGCTACGAAAAAGGATAGTACAGGAATTTGTTTTATTGGGGAAAGAAACTTTAAAGAATTTCTTAGTAAATTTTTACCAGCCCAAGAAGGGGAAATGCAAACGCTAGACGGACAAGTCAAAGGAAAACATGACGGACTTATGTATTATACTCTAGGACAACGTCATGGACTTGGAATTGGTGGAGCGGGTGAACCTTGGTTTGTGGTAGACAAGAACCTGGAGGGAAATATATTATATGTAGGACAAGGCTATCATCACCCAGCTTTATATTCGGATGGTTTAGTGGCAGAAAAAGTGAACTGGATTAACGACCCTCTATCAGATGATTCGTTCGAGTGTACAGCGAAATTCAGATACCGTCAAGGTGATCAGGGTGTTACTGTTACAAAACTCTCTAATAATAAAGTCCGAGTTCAATTTCATGAGAAACAAAGAGCTATTACACCAGGTCAATCTGTTGTGTTTTACAATGGAGATGTTTGCTTAGGTGGGGGTACGATTGATGAAGTGCTGAAGGACTGATGCGAATCAGTCCTCTTCTTTTAAGAAAATGAACATATTTTTTCATGAAATGGAGTGGAAGAAATGGATAAAAATAAAATTGCAGTGGAGAAAATGAAAGAAGGAAAATTAGAAGAGGCTGCCCAAATATTAAATGAAGCTATTGAGGAAGATCCTAAAGATGCTGTTGCTTACACAAATTTTGGGAATCTCCTTTCTGCTGTTCATGAAGAAGAGAGAGCCATTATTTTTTTCAACAAAGCAATAGAATTAGATGAATCATTAGCAACAGCATATTACGGAAAAGGAAATGTGTTGTATAATCAAGAGAATTACATCGATGCAATTGATGCATTTCAGGAAGCGTTACAAAAGGGGTTACAAGAAGGTGACGCATATTATATGCTAGGAATGAGCTTTTATCTTCAAGGAGATTTAACTCGTGCTCTTCCAAGTCTACAACGAGCAACGGAACTAAATGGAGAAGATGTGGATGCGAAATTTCACTATGCGTTATCATTAGCTCAATTACAACAGATTGACGAAGCTGTGCATGTATTTGAAGAAATAATAGCTATTGATAACAGTCATTCCGATAGCTTTTTTAATTTAGGTGTTGCTTATACATATAAAAATGAGCTCCAAAAAGCACTACAAATGTTTAATAAGGCTCTAGATATTCAGCCAGATCACCTCTTGAGTGCTAATGGGAAAAAACAAGTGGAAGAACTACTCAAGCAAGGTGACGAGTAAAAGAAAGTAGGTTTCTTTATGAGCGAGACCCCGTTACAAGACAAAGATTATATTAAGGGAGAGCTTATCCATCTTATCTACCACAATGGAGACACTCTCTACACCGTAGCAAAAATAAAAGTAATAGAAACATCTCATTCGTATGATGAAAAAGAAGCAACCATCGTTGGGGTTATGCCTGCGTTAGAACGAGATGTAAATTATTTATTTCATGGTCATTTCACGGATCATCCTCGATTTGGAAAACAATACAAAGTAGATCAGTTTCAAAAAGTAATGCCCCAAACAGAGCAGGGAATTATTTTGTACTTATCCAGTGACCGTTTTCCCGGCATTGGAAGGAAGACGGCTGAAAAAATTGTAGATGTTTTGGGAAAACAGGCAGTTTCTACGATTATTGCAGACCGTGCCTCTTTAGAAAGAATTCCTGGTCTTAAGCCAAACAAGGCAGAGGAAATATATCAAACCTTGATGGAGGATCAAGGGATTGAGCAAGTGCTACTAAGGCTCTATGAATTCGGCTTTGGTCTTCAATTAGCAATGAAGGTGTATCAGGCATATAAAATACAGGCTCTAGAAATAATCGAATCAAACCCATATAAAATGATTGAGGATGTAGAAGGAATTGGTTTTGGAAGAGCGGACTTAATTGGGAGAAAACAAGGGATTACAGGAAATCATCCAGACCGAATTAAGGCAGCAATTCTGTATACCCTTAATGAGAACTCATTAAATGAAGGACATGTTTATGTGGAAAACAGAACAATCGTAACGAGTGCGAAGGAATTGTTAGAAAAAGAAGGTGGAGAAGAAATAACTCCTCTAGAGATAGCTGATCAAGTAATGTCCTTAGGTGCGGAAGAAAAAATAATTGTGGAAGAGAACAAGATGTATCTTCCTACTTTATTTTATGCAGAGCATGGAATTGTTACGAATATCAATCGTCTCCTTTCTAATGAGGTAGAGTTAGAGGAATTCCCTGATTCTGAGTTTTATAAGGCTTTAGGTGAAGTGGAAGAATCATTAGGAATTAGCTATGCCCCATCCCAACAAGAAGCGATTAAACAAGCGATCCATTCTCCTATCATGATTTTAACTGGTGGACCTGGAACAGGAAAAACTACTGTTATTAAAGGATTAGTGGAAGTGTTTGGGTTATTAAAAGGTGTTTCGGTGAATCCAGAAGATCACGGTAAGAAGGATACATTCCCAATTCTTATGGCGGCTCCTACTGGTCGTGCAGCGAAGAGGATGAGTGAATCTACAGGATTACCAGCATCGACAATTCATCGACTTCTAGGATATAAAGGAAATGAAGAGGACTTAGAGAGAGATGAAACAGAGCCGTTAGAAGGAGATCTTATTATCCTAGATGAAATGTCTATGGTTGATACGTGGCTTGCAAATCAACTCTTTAAAGCAATCCCAAAGACGATGCAAGTTATATTAGTCGGGGATGAAGATCAACTTCCTTCTGTAGGTCCTGGTCAAGTCTTATCTGATTTGTTAGAAACTGAGCGAGTTCCATATGTAAAGCTTACGGATATATATCGCCAATCGGAAGGGTCACATATTATTGATTTTTCCCATCAGGTGAAAGATGGTAAGTTACCTGAAAGTATCGATAGTAAAAGTAGGGATTTACGCTTTTTCCCTTGTGCACAACAGCAAGTTCCAGATGTAGTGAAACAGATATGTGAACGGGCGATGACACGAGGATACACTGCGAAGGATATCCAAGTGCTAGCACCTATGTATAGAGGGATAGCAGGGGTGGAAAATCTAAATGATATGTTGCAAAAGCTTTTTAATCCTCCAACAGAACAACGGAGAGAAGTTCCTTATGGTGATGTTATTTATCGTAAAGGAGACATTGTTTTACAACTAGTGAATAATCCAGAAGAAAATGTATTTAACGGCGACCGGGGAGAAATTGTTGCTATTTTTACAGAGAAGGAAAATACGGATAGAGAAATGAAAATAGTGATTTCTTTTGATGGGATTGAAGTTACGTATACAAAACCAGATTTATCTCAAATTACCCACGCGTATTGTTGTTCCATTCATAAATCACAAGGAAGTGAATTTCCGATCGTTGTTATGCCAGTAGTGAAAGGGTATTATCGAATGCTACGAAAAAAACTAATTTACACAGGAATTACTCGAGCAAAAAGCTTTTTACTTATGTGTGGGGAGTGGAATGCTCTAGAATATGCCGTGAAAAATAATCATGATATGAAACGGAATACTACGTTAGCTGAAAAGTTAAAAGTTAACACATTGGAAAATGACTACCAGCATGAAATTAAAGGTGTTTCCACAGACTAAGAATGTTCGAAGGGAGGGATATCCTTTGCGAACTTTTCAAAAAGTCAAGGGAGCTCCTATTTTTTTTAACCAAAATAAAGAAAGAGTAGGCATTGTCTCCGATCTAGTCCTTTCCTATAAAAAAGAGAAGGTGAAAGGATATTGGATTCAAACAGGAAGATGGTGGTCAAAGAAGCATTTCCTTCCGATTGAGGACATTGTGCATGTTGATGGAGATGGAATGTATGTTAACAACAATATAAACTTAAAACCCATCGCTAAGAAGGATAAACGTCTTTGTGAAGGACGCGATCATATTATTGGAAAACCACTGAGGAAAAAGGACGGAGCAACAATTGGTCTAATCGAAGACGTATATTTTTTACCAGATACGGGCATGATTGTAGGGTATGAACTAACGGAAGGATTATTTTCTGATCTACAAGATGGAGTTAGAGTTGTAAAATCAAAAACACCATTATTGTATGAGAATAATTACTTCGTTATGAGTTCGGAATCATGAGTATCTGGAGGAGATCAACATGCGCTGTCCAAATTGCAAGGGGAAAGATATTGGAAAGATCGGAACAAATCAATACTACTGCTGGAATTGCTTCATTGAACTATCTATTTCTGGAGGAAGATTTTGTCTACATCAAGTAGAAGTGGATGGGTCTTTAAGCTCTCTTGATGATATATTCGAAGAGGATGAAAGACGAATTGAGATGGAGTAAACTATACAGGGTGGTGACGTAAAATGGGAACTTTTACAAAGTTAGCAGCAATTGGTGCAGGGGCGTATGCATATTCAAAAATGGACCAAAAGACAAAAAAGCGTCTAAGAAAGCAAATGAGTAATGTAGCCTCTCGATTATTCTAACGAGTTTGATATATGTTTGGATATTAAGGTCGACTCTTATTATAAGGGTCGACTTTTCTTCCATTACTTTTAATAAAAGGGGGATATAAATTGGAAAATCGCCTAGTACACTGGATATTACGGTTTACATTTGTGTTATTAATAGGACTCGTTCTTTTTATGTTTGTTACTATATTTACATACATTCAACCAGTTTTCGAACTTGTTGGTCGTATTGTAGTTCCTTTCTTATTATCGGCTGTAATTGCATATGTATTGCATCCTATTATCGGGGCACTAGAAAAGCGTCATTTTCCCCGCACACTATCTATTATTTTAATATATACACTGTTTGTAGTCGGATTTGTTTGGATTATTTTCAAGGGAACCCCTTATATTTTAGAAGAAGGTCAGGATTTACTAGAACAATTGCCTATAATGGCTGAGACTTACAGTAATATAGCAAATGAAATTCATCAACAAACAGAAGTACTCCCTACCACTTTTCAAGACAGAGTGGAAAGCTGGATGGAGAGTGGAGAAGCATATATTGCTGAATCTCTAGCTATGATAGGAGTTATCTTACGACAGCTTGTTGATTGGATGTTATTGTTAATAGTCATTCCGTTTATTGTTTTTTATTTGTTAAAAGATATGGATTTAGTTAAAAAGGTAACTTGGTATCTAACTCCCAAAAAAGCAAGGAAGGAAGGGGCCAGTTTAATTAAAGATATTGATAAATCATTGGGTTATTATATACGAGGGCAATTAATGGTTTGTGCTTTAGTTGGAATTTTAGCTTATATTGGATTTTGGATTATCGATATGCCGTATGCATTGTTATTGGCCGTATTTATTGGATTAACAAATGTCATTCCCTATTTTGGACCAATTATAGGAGTAATTCCAGTTGTATTTATAGCTCTAACAGAGTCTTTTCAGTTAGTTATTTTAGGTTTAGTTGTTAATATAATTGTACAAATTATTGAAGGGAACTTAATTGCTCCACTTGTTGTAGGAAAAAGCTTGCATATGCATCCCGTATTAATCATCTTTGCGCTTGTAGTAGGTGGGGAGTTAGGGGGAGTGATTGGTCTTATCATCTCCGTACCTATTCTCACTATTTTGAGGGTTATCATATTACATGCAAGACAAATAATTAGAGAAAGAAAGGGAGTATATACGGAAGAGAAGGTGTAAGGGATGTAGTGAATGAAAAAGGTGCTTAACTTATAGAAGCTCTCTTTTTCACTTTACATTAAGTTGACAAACAAGTAATCAGTTTTTTATAATAACATAAGTATAAAAAATCAAAATTGATGACGGAATTAATATTACGAAACCCCCTATTCGAGACTAAGGTCTCACAGAGAGGAATTTCCTTGGCTGCGAGAAATTCTAGGAACAGGTTTGTAATTAGCTACTCCTGAGAGCAGGCGAAATCCTGCCGGTTGACGACCGTTATTCGTTTGTATTGAGGTGACAAAGCCGAACGTTCTGGTGGCAAGGCTTTGTAACTAGGGTGGTACCGCGTGAGCATGCTCTCGTCCCTGTTATTAGGGATGGGAGTTTTTTGTTTTTTTTCATAGTTGGAGGTGGATCGCACAAAAACGTGGTAGGACCGCACAGAAAACACGAGGAACGCACAGAAACGTGGTTGAATCGCACAGAAAACGCGAGGATCGCACAAAAACGTGGTAGGACCGCACAGAAAACGCGAGGAACGCACAGAAACGTGGTTGAATCGCACAGAAAACGAGAGGAACGCACAGAAACGTGGTTGAATCGCACAGAAAACGCGAGGATCGCACAAAAACATGGTAGGACCGTACAGAAAACGCGAGGATCGCACAGAAACATGGTAGGACCGCACAGAAAACGCGAGGATCGCACAAAAACGTGGTTGAACCGCACAGAAAACGCGAGGAACGCACAGAAACATGGTAGGACCGCACAGAAAACGCGAGGATCGCACAGAAACGTGGTAGGACCGCACAGAAAACGCGAGGAACGCACAGAAACGTGGTTGAATCGCACAGAAAACGCGAGGATCGCACAAAAAACGCAAAAATGTACAAAACTCATATTGAACCACATCAAAAAAAATAAAATGTTAAATAAGATCAGGAGGATAATGCGATGAAACGATTAAGCTCAGCTCAAGTTAGACAAATGTATTTAGATTTTTTCAAAGAAAAGGGGCATGATGTAGAACCGAGTGCTTCTCTAGTTCCACATGAGGATCCATCGTTACTATGGATAAATAGCGGGGTTGCCACACTAAAAAAATACTTTGATGGTCGTGTGATTCCTAAAAATCCAAGAATTACGAATGCACAGAAATCTATCCGTACGAACGATATTGAAAATGTTGGAAAAACAGCAAGACACCATACATTTTTTGAGATGCTTGGTAATTTTTCTATTGGAGATTATTTCAAAAAAGAAGCAATTCATTGGGCGTGGGAATTCTTAACAAGTGAAAAGTGGATTGGTTTCGATCCAGATAAGCTTTCTGTTACGATTTACCCTGAAGATGAGGAAGCTTTTGAGTTTTGGAATAAAGAAATTGGTTTACCGAAAGAACGAATTATTCGTTTGGAAGAAAACTTCTGGGATATCGGAGAAGGTCCTTGTGGTCCTAATACAGAAATTTTTTACGATCGTGGGGAGTCTTATGGAAGTGACCCTAATGATCCAGAACTATATCCTGGTGGGGAAAATGAACGATACTTAGAAGTATGGAATCTTGTTTTTTCACAATTTAACCATAACCCAGATGGTAGCTACACTCCACTTCCTAAGAAAAACATTGATACAGGGATGGGTCTTGAGCGTATGGTATCCATTATCCAAGACGCAAAAACAAACTTTGACACAGACTTGTTTATGCCGATCATAAGAGCAACAGAGAAAATTGCCAATGAGAGTTATGGTAAAACATTAGAAGCAGACACTGCATACAAGGTAATTGCGGACCATGTAAGAACAGTAACGTTTGCGGTTTCAGATGGCGCACTTCCATCAAATGAGGGGCGCGGTTACGTGTTACGGAGGCTGCTCCGTCGTGCAGTACGATTTGCAAAGCAACTAGAAATTGAACGACCATTTATGTATGAACTAGTTCCTGTTGTGGGAGATATTATGAAAGATTTTTATCCAGAAGTGAAGGAAAAAGAGGAATTCATTCAAAAGGTAGTAAAAAATGAAGAGGAACGCTTCCATGAAACGTTAAATGAAGGTCTAACGATATTAGGACGTGTAATGGAGAAAGCAAAAGAAGAAAATCAAGCAACAATTGCAGGAACGGATGTTTTTCGACTTTATGATACATATGGTTTTCCAGTAGATCTAACGGAAGAATATGTTCAAGAAGCTGGGTTTGAAATTGACCGTGAAGGCTTTGAAGCAGAAATGGAAAAACAACGAAGCCGTGCTAGAGAAGCTCGTCAAGATTCTGGCTCTATGCAGTCACAGGATGAGGTTTTAGGAAAAATAAAAGAGGAAAGTGAATTTGTAGGGTACGATGTACTTGAAATTCCTTCCGTTGTAAAAGCAATAGTGAAGGAAAAAGAGCTTGTAGAAGAAGCTTCCGAGGGAGACACTGTACAAATTATTGTTGATAGAACATCTTTCTATGCAGAAAGTGGAGGTCAGATTGCAGACTATGGAACGTTCGAAAACGAGGATACTACATTAGTTGTAAAAGACGTACAAAAGGCACCGAATGGACAAAATCTTCATACTGTTGAGGTTTCTAGAGGAACCTTAAATACGAATAGTACTTTTGCAGCGAAAGTAGACGAAAAAAACAGAAAAGGTGTAGTGAAAAACCACACCGCAACTCACCTGTTACATCAGGCTCTGAAGGATGTACTTGGAGAACATGTAAACCAAGCTGGCTCACTTGTGGCAAATGAACGTCTTCGATTTGACTTCTCTCATTTCGGACAAATAAATGAAAAAGAATTAGAGGAAATCGAAAGCATTGTTAACGAGAAGGTTTGGGGGGGAATTTCCGTACAAACCACTTATCGTAGTTTACAGGAAGCAAAAGAAATGGGAGCTATGGCTTTATTCGGAGAGAAATATGGCGAAACTGTACGTGTTGTGCGAGTAGGAGATTATAGCTTAGAGCTTTGTGGTGGATGTCATGTAAATAATACAGCGGAAATTGGTTTGTTTAAGATTGTCTCTGAAGGTGGGATTGGGGCAGGAGTTCGTCGTATTGAAGCTGTAACTGGAAAAAAAGCGTATGAATTTATGAATCAACAAGTTGATTATTTAAAGGATGCAGCTAGAATATTGAAAACAAAGATTTCCGATGTTCCATATCGAATTGAACAACTTCAATCACAATTGAAAGAAGTAGAAAAACAAAATGAATCCTTTGCTGCAAAACTAAGTCAATTAGAAGCAGGGAATATTCTTGACGACATGGAAGTGGTGAATGGTGTTTCTCTTCTTGTAAAGCAAGTAAATGTTCCAGATATGAATCGATTACGTCAAATGGCGGATTCTATAAAAGAAAAAATAGAATCAGGTATTCTCGTGCTTGCTGCGGTTAACAATGGTAAAGTAAATATTGTTACGAGTGTTTCAAAAGACTTAGTAAAAGAAGGTCACCATGCAGGAAACATAGTAAAAGAAGTTGCTACACGATGTGGCGGCGGCGGTGGTGGACGTCCTGACATGGCACAGGCTGGAGCAAAAGATCCTTCTAAGTTAGCGGAAGCTTTGAAAATAATTCCTGATTTAGTAAAAAGAAATGACTAAGCAGACGTAATTCGTGTAAAATAGGAGACAAGTAATTGAACGAAAAAATTCTATGAGATTACCGTTTCTTTCAAAAATGGAGAGAGGTGAGCGAAATGAGTTCAATGGACAACACAATGAAGTTTAGTTTCAACGATGATTCAATGGATGAAGATGTAAAAGACGTATTATTTACTGTCTATTCTTCATTAGAGGAAAAAGGTTACAACCCAATCAATCAAATAGTTGGATACTTACTATCAGGAGATCCTGCATACATTCCTCGTCATAATGATGCTAGGTCCCTTATCCGTAAGATTGAACGAGACGAGATTATTGAAGAACTAGTTCGTTCGTATTTATCACAGCCAGAGAAGGAGTAAATGCATGAAGGTATTAGGACTAGATGTAGGTTCTAAAACAATTGGTGTTGCAGTAAGTGATGCACTAGGTTGGACTGCTCAGGGCGTAGAGACAATTCGTCGTGATGAAAGAGATCTAGAAAAAGATTTCGCTCGACTAAAGGAAATTATGCTTGAACATGAAATTAGTACCGTTGTGGTAGGAATGCCTAAAAACATGAATGGTACAATCGGACCGAGTGGAGAAATGTGTCAGGAATTTGCATCTCAGTTACAAGAACGTGCCGATGTGAAAATTGAATTTGTAGATGAACGTTTAACGACTGTTGCTGCAGAAAGAATGTTAGTATCAGCTGATGTTAGCCGAAAAAAAAGAAAAAAAGTAATAGATAAAATGGCCGCAGTCCTAATTTTGCAAGGTTACCTAGATCGTAATCAAAAGTAGATTAATTATATAAGTTGCTGAATAACATAAAAGGGTAGACATCTACACAAGGAAAAATTTACACCATGGCGGTTGAAATACGTTGAGAAGAAGTAGTACTTTCTCTTTAGTTTAGAATAAGCGCAGGTCCACCAACTCCAGTGGGAAGAGAGTAAGCGCGAGACACCGAAGCGACGGAATCGTGAAGGTGGCTAGGCAGCTCCCCAAGGAAAGCAGTGGACTGAAGCGAATGGAATACAAACCAACAAAGTTAGAATTACTAGATAATCTGATTCACGTATTTTCAGGGTAGACTACAAAAAACAGAAAGCTTGAAAGGCGGAAACAAATGAAAAATTATAACCTTCCTAATGAAGATGAAAATCAAATTATTATTCCTGGTGAAAACGGTGAAGAACACCTATTTGAAGTACTTTTTACTTTTGATGTTGACTCTACAGGAAACTCATACATGGTTCTAGCACCACAAGGTACAAGTGACGATGTGGATGAAGACGAGGTAGAAGTACACGCATTTCGATATGAAGAACCTGAAGGAGAAGAATTAGCTTTATATCCTATTGAATCAGATGAAGAGTGGGAAATGGTTGAAGAGTTACTGAACACTTTCACAGAACAAGAAATGGAATAGTAGTGTAGAAAAAAACTGATGGGTGATTCTCATCAGTTTTTTGTGTTATCAGGATTTCGTGCTTAGTTCATCATCAAGACATACCATAAATAGATTCCTTCTCGAGCAAATAATCTTCTATTAAACAGCGATTGCTCTGAAACAATCGAATTAAATTTAATATGTTGATGTGATTGATAGTTTTATCCCCAAAATTCTTTGGATTTTGAAATAAAATTTTAATAGAGGCAACAAAAAATGATACAATGTTTCGACATAAGGATCGAATTTTTTTATAAATGTAGTATAATAGATGGGATGGAAGGAGGAAGTGAGATTGTCAGACAAGAATAATAAAAACAAGAAAAAGCAACAACATATAGAAAAAATGTATGAACGACAAAAAGAGGCTAAAATTGTGAGAAGAATCGTTTTTGTATTTATATTATTATTGTTAATTACAGTAGTTGGTGCAGGGTATTCTGGTTATACTTACTTTATGAACTCTATAGGGCCAATGGACGAAAATGATGAAGAACTAATAGAAGTAACAATACCGATAGGATCTTCAGCAACAGGAATTGGAAACATCTTAGAGGAGAACGACTTAATAAAAAGTAGTAGATTTTTTAGATTATACGTTCGTTTTCAAAATGAAACAGGATTCCAAGCTGGTGACTACATACTAAGTAGATCCATGGACATGGACGATATGATTGAAGAATTAAAAAGTGGGGTAGTCAGACAAGATTATCAATTAACTTTTACTATTCCTGAAGGTCGTTGGCTAGATGATGTTGTAAAAAGAATTGCTGATAATACAAATCTAACAGAAGAAGATTTGATGGAGAAGCTAGAGGATGAAGAATACTTAGACGAGCTGATTGAAAGATTTGCTATAGTAGATGAAGTGATATTAGATGATCGAATTAGATGGCCATTAGAAGGCTACTTATTTCCTCAACGATATGACTTTTTAGAAGAGGAAATAGAGGTAGAAGAGTTAATTGAGGCAATGTTGGCTCGAACAACAAAAGCATTAATTGATAGTGAAGCGGGATCGTCCGATTATTCATATCATGATATATTGACCATGGCTTCTATTATTGAGGGAGAGGCTCGTAACGATGAAGAACGCCAGATGATCTCAGGTGTCATTCATAATCGTTTACATCCAAATGTTAGAATGCAATTACAAATGGACCCTACAGTTGCCTATGCTCACGGTGAACATCTTCCGCGAACATTGAATGAACATCTTAAGATAGAATCACCTTATAATACTTATTATGTTTCTGGTCTTCCGATTGGACCAATTAATAATCCTGGTGAAGCTTCTATCTGGGCGGCATTGCACCCTGAACCACATAATTATTTGTACTTTTTCCATTCACCTGATGGACAAGTTCATTTCTCTGAAACCTTAGGGGAGCATAATGCAATTGTCCAGCAATATCGTTAAAAATTCTTCGAGTTTTACTAAAAATAAATAAACAAGTGACAGGGAGAATATGCTATTAGCATTCTCCCTGTCATTATGTTAAAATATATCGGTCAAAGTTGAAGAGCACCCAAAAGGAGGCGCTTTTTTTATGGGGATACAAACAAAAACAGAAGAGTATATACTATCGTTGCTACAGAATCGAAGTGACAAGATAGAACTAATAGAGAAGTATGCAGAAGAACATCATGTTCCTATCATGGAACCGAGTGGAATGAAGTTATTGCTTCAATTTTTAGAGATCCAAAAACCAAAAAAAATATTAGAAGTGGGAACTGCGATTGGCTATTCTGCTATACGAATGGGGATTGCTGCAAAAGACGCAACTATCTTTACATTAGAGCGTGATACAGAAAGAATTACAGTTGCTAAGGCTAATATAAAGGAATTTAATATGGAAAACCGTATTCATATCATCGAGGGAGATGCTCTTGAATTGTCTAAAGAGGTAGCAGAACATGGCCCTTATGATGTCTTGTTCATTGATGCTGCAAAAGGGCAATATGAACGGTTTTTCACACTATTCGAGCCTCTTGTGTCTATTGGCGGCTTAATCATATCTGATAATGTATTATTTAAGGGTATGGTTGCAGGCGAAATAGAAATATCCTCAAAAAATACAAAGAGTATGGTAAACAAATTAAGAAGCTTCAATGAACAAAGAATGGCAGATCAACGCTTTACAACAATGATATATCCTGTTGGTGATGGAGTGATGGTCAGCCTCAAAAATGGGAAAGAAGAATTAGGTGGTGTATAGGATGAAAAAACCAGAATTATTAGTCACTCCAACATGTGTTGACCAAATAGAACCATTAATTAATGCTGGGGCAACTGCATTTATTATTGGTGAAGAGAAGTTTGGCTTAAGATTAGCAGGAGAATTTTCTCGTAAGGATGTAGCCAAGGCTGTTAATATTGCACACAAGCACGAAACGAAGTTATATGTGGCAGTAAACGCAATTTTTCACAATGATTTGCTTCCGGAATTACCAGACTATCTTACTTTCTTACATGACGTAGGGGTAGATGCGGTTGTGTTTGGAGATCCTGCTGTCATCATGTGTGCACGTGAAGTAGCTCCGTCTTTAAAGTTACATTGGAATACAGAAACGACGGCAACAAATTGGTATACAGCGAATTATTGGGGAAGAAAAGGTGCAAAGCGTGCCGTTCTTGCCCGGGAAATAAATATGGACTCTATTGTCGAGATTAAGGAAAATGCAGAAGTAGAAATCGAAGTTCAGGTACATGGAATGACTTGTATGTTTCAATCCAAACGAACACTTATCGGTAATTATATGGAATTTCAAGGGAAAGATTTGAAAGTAGAAGGTAGAAGCAAGGATAGAAGCTTATTTATCCATGATGCTGAACGAGATGCAAAATATCCTATTTGGGAAGACTTTAATGGAACACATATAATGAGTCCAAAAGATATGTGTATCATTGATGAATTAGAAGAGATGATTGATGCAGGTGTAGAGTCGTTTAAGATAGATGGGATACTTAAGAGTAATGACTATATTTGTAAAATAACGTCTTTATATCGAGAAGCGATTGATTTATATTTGGAAGATCCTGAAAAATATAGTGACGAGAAAGAGAATTTCTTAGATAAAGTGAAGGGAATTCAGCCATCTAACCGTGATCTTGATACAGGATTCTTCTTTAAAGAAACGGTTTATTAAGGGGTGAAACATAAATGGAACAAATAGCAGAGAAAACAAAACAAGGTAAACGCATCATTACAAAAAAACCAGAACTACTTGCACCAGCAGGTAATCTAGAAAAACTAAAAATAGCTGTATATTATGGTGCAGATGCAGTGTTCATTGGTGGACAAGAGTTTGGTTTACGATCAAATGCTGACAACTTCTCCATTGAAGAAATGGCAGAAGGCGTGGAGTATGCTAAGAAACACAATGCTCGAATTTATGTTACTACAAATATCTTTGCTCACAATGAAAATATGGACGGACTAGATGATTACTTGAAAGATTTAGAACGAGTTGGGATTGCAGGTATCATCGTAGCAGATCCTTTAATTATTGAGACATGTAAACGAGTAGCGCCTAAATTAGAAGTTCACTTATCAACGCAACAATCTTTATCCAACTGGCAGGCAGTAAAGTTCTGGAAAGAAGAAGGTCTTGAGCGTGTTGTATTAGCTCGTGAAGTTGGGTTGCAGGAAATGTTAGAAATGAAAAAATATGTAGATATAGAAATTGAGACGTTTATTCATGGAGCAATGTGTATCTCTTATTCTGGTAGGTGCGTATTGAGTAATCACATGACTGCAAGGGATTCTAACCGAGGTGGATGTTGTCAATCATGTCGTTGGGATTATTTCTTGTATGAAGAGAATGAAAATGGTGAAGACTCTGTTGATGAAGCAAAACTTTTTTCAGAAGACGATGCACCGTTTGCTATGTCTCCAAAAGATCTTAATTTAATTGAATCCATTCCACAATTAATTGAAGCAGGTATCGATAGCTTAAAGATCGAAGGAAGAATGAAGTCTATCCACTATGTTGCAACGGTTGTAAGTGTTTATCGTAAAGTAATTGATGCATATTGCGAAGATCCAGATAACTTTAAGATACAACAGGAATGGCTTGACGAGCTTGCAAAATGTGCAAACAGACCAACAGCTCCTGCATTCTTTGAAAATGTTCCAGGGTATGAAGAGCAAATGTTTGGATATCATAGCCAAAAAACAGCGCATGATTTTGCAGGGCTTGTGTTAGATTATGACGAAGAAGCAAGCGTTGTAACTCTTCAACAAAGAAATTACTTTAAACCTGGGGATACAATTGAGTTTTTTGGACCAGAAATTGATATTTTTAAACAGAAGGTTGGTACAATCTGGGATGAAGATGGAGTAGAGCTAGATGCGGCAAGGCACCCATTACAAATAGTAAAATTAAAAGTAGATCATCCTGTCTATCGTAACAATATGATGAGAAAGGAATTATAAATATATGAGTAAGAAGCCAGTAATTATTGGCGTTGCAGGGGGATCAGGCTCTGGAAAAACAACAGTAGCTAATAAAATATTTTGTAAATTTCATGACCAAGATATTGTTCTGATTGAGCAGGATGCTTATTATAAAAATCAAAGTCATTTACCTATGGAAGAGCGTTTACAAACAAATTACGATCATCCACTTGCCTTTGATAATGATTTACTCATCGATCATCTAAAAACACTCTTAAGCCGTGAAAGTATTGAAAAGCCAGTATATGATTATGCAAATCATACTCGTTCAAATGATTCAATTTTCATTGAGCCAAGAGATGTAATTATATTAGAAGGAATTTTAATCTTGGAAGATGAGCGATTAAGAGATATAATGGATATTAAATTATTTGTTGATACCGATCCAGACTTACGAATTATTCGTAGACTAATGCGTGATATTAAAGAACGTGGTAGAACCATTGATTCTGTTATTGATCAATATACAGAAGTTGTACGGCCTATGCACCTACAATTCATTGAACCTACGAAGCGTTATGCTGATATTATTATTCCTGAAGGGGGCAATAATCAAGTAGCAATAGATTTAATGGTAACAAAAATAAAAACGATTCTTGAAGAAAAAGCCATTTTGTAATAGCATAAGAGAAGTAATAATAAAGAAGGCAACTAGAACGGTATCGTATATAATAAGAACGTATGATCAGCGCCCCACTCCTTTTTCCTATTGGTGGTTCATAAGGGAGTTGGCGCTGAACATTTATATTAAAGTGAAGAGTTATCATTTTTTTATTAACCCTTTCATATGGTTCAAATAAAACCGTCTCTATTATTGCTATAAATCAAAAAGAGCGTCTGAAAAAGAGATGAAAGCGCTCGCTATTCGGAGTTTTTATTATACTAAGGAGTGAAGCAAGCTATGGCAGAAGAAAAACATTACATGACCGTTGAAGGTAAGGAAAAATTAGAAAAGGAATTAGAATTCTTAAAAACGGAACGACGAAAAGAAGTCGTTGAGAGAATAAAGGTTGCTCGTAGTTTTGGGGATCTTTCCGAGAATTCAGAATATGACTCTGCAAAAGAAGAACAAGCTTTTGTTGAAGGTCGTATCGTTCAAATCGAAAAAATGATCCGAAATGCCGTAATTATTGAAGAAGATACAAATTCATCTGTTGTGTCGTTAGGTAAAACTGTGAAATTCATTGAATTACCTGATGGAGAAGAGGAAGAGTATATAATTGTTGGAAGAGCAGAAGCTGATCCAATGGATGGCAAGATTTCAAATGATTCTCCAATGGCTCAAAGCTTAATGGGGAAAACAATAGGAGATAAAGTATCTGTTTCTACTCCAGGTGGAGACATGGAAGTGGAAATTCTTGAAGTGAAATAATGTTATTATTTTTCCCCTATGTGATTCATAATCACATAGGGATTTTTTTCCCTATGACAATGACAAGGCGTTTCTTTAATAGTGAAGTGAAAGAAAAAACACAAGGTATTGAAATTCTTAGTTGCCGAAAAAAAAAGTTAGGTGCTATTAAGCACCTAACGAATAGAAAGAGGATTTTTAGTTGCTATCAGTCAAGCTTTCTGCAGATTTTTCTAGAAACTCCAATACATTATCCACATTTTCTGTATCAAATCGAAGAGCTACGATTTTTTGTTCTCCTCTAAATCCAACTTCTTCAAATAATTCACTACCAGATATATTAATTCCATATAAGTAATTTTCATTTGTTTCTTCTTCTTGATAATATAACAATCTATCTTCATTTATAAATTCTTTTATTTCTTGTTCATATTCATTTAATGGTAGGTAAGCAGCTTGTGTAACTAACAAACCAAAATGGTGAGCATCCAAAATGAAGAAATCTGGATTTTCATTCATTAACCTAACTTGATTAGCTTGTAGAGATGCCATATCCATTTCACTTCGAAGTTCAATAGGTCCGTGCAAAAAATCCATTCGAATATCTTCCCACTGAGGAAATGTAGCTTCTAATTTTTCCTCAATGCGGGTAATATCTTCAATAAAATAATCACCGTAAATGATAATTTCAATATCTGCTGGAGGAAGATTAGCTAGTCTATTTTCTTCGATTTTATTAGTGATAAAAGCATGAAGTAAAGACCCAACAAAAATGATAACGAACAGTGCTCCAAAAAAATGTAATTTATAGTGGTAAAAGAAATGGTCTATTTTCTCAATGATAGGATGTTTTGGTTTATTCTTACTCGGATTAGCTAAATCTTTCTGTTCCTGAAAATGTTGCTTAATTGTATTATAAGCATCGTTAATTTTATTCAAATCAATTGCTTCTTTCGTTTTATTGTTATTTGCTTGCGCTTTCGCTTTTCTAATCCATAATAAATACTTATCTTCCATTTCTTCTTCTGTAGCATTCTTTCTTATCTCAAGAATGTCATAGGCTGTCTTTAAGTCCAACTGTCACACTTCCTTTTAAAAAAAATAATAAACTTTCTTTCTCTAGCATACCGTATAATAGAGAAATTTTCATTAACTAGTAATAGGTTGTCAGAAACAATACAAATATACCAAAGGAAATATAGGAATATTTGTATATATTGAAGACATCTCGTATTTTTCTCTAGGATGAAATATAATGTAAGGACAGGGAGTAGGAGTTACAGAAGGAGGAAGCACAATGAATCAATATGGAAGCTACGGTCCACGTAGAACAGACATAAGAAAAAAGAAGCGTGCGAATGTTGTGTTAAATGTTTCTATTGCTGTAGTAGCAGCTGCCATCGTATTTGTGGGCGGTTTGTTAATATTTGGGGGCAAATCTGAACCAGCATCAGTTGCTGATAATGGTGAAAACCAAGAAGAAAATGTAAGTAATGATGTGAATGAGAATCAACATGATAATAATGAATTAGATTTAAATGAAAATGAAAATGGTGAAGAAGAAAACGAGGAACAAGAAAATGAGGAACAAGAAGTAAATGAAAGTAGTAACGATGTAGAAAATAATGATTCTAGTAACAATGAAGATGATTCAGAAACAATTGGTGAAGTTAGAGTAAATGAATGGAATCCTATTGGAACGGTCCAAGAAGAGCCTTTCACTGCTGTCTTTAATGATTCTAGCCATGTAAACTGGGAAGAGATGACGAAAGCGTTAGAATATGCAATTGGCGTAGAAGATGGTGAAAGAATGACGATCTGGCGCTTAGGTAATGGAGGAGACCTTCAAAGTGCAGTAGGATATGTTGCTACAACAAATCACGATAACCCTTATAAAGTTCGACTAGAGTGGGTTGAAAATAAAGGTTGGATGCCTGTTTCCGTTGAACAAGTGGAAGGAAATCCGTACAGATAAGAAACGTAAAAGGGTAATATTGATATGAAGATAAGCTTATCAGTACTACCAGACAAGTGAAAAATTTGCACCATGGCGGAAGAAATTACGTTATTAGATGCTTTAGTCTTTAGTAATCAACAACTGTATATGGAATGAGTGTAAGCCCATGAGACTCCTGAGGGATGCAGAGCAGAGGCGTGACACCGTAGCAGACGGGAGCCAGGATGGCGACATGACGCCGTTGCCCACAGGACGTGGGCACGTACTTAGGCGGAATTGACGAAGGTGGCTTGCCAGCTCCCCACAGGAAAGGGAGTGGGCAGTAGCGAATGGAATACAACCAACAAAGTTAGTATTCCATATTAGTCTGATACGCGTATTTTCAGGGTAGACTACACAAAATAAAAGAGGATCTCAAAAGGAGTATTAACCTATGAGATCCTCTTTTGGTATTACGACTGTTTTACCTTAAAATGAACAACAGCAGTATACAGCCTTTTTCCTGTCTTTGGATCTAATGTCACTTCATGAGATACATGATGTACTTGTAGCATAATAGCCATGTTATCTTCTATTTTTTTTGCAATTTGCTTTTCAAGTGATTCTAGATTAGTGGATTCAAAAAATTCTACTTTATCTTGGATAATGTACGTATGTATCATCATTTGTTTCACCTCTTCTATGTATCCTGTGATAAGAATAAACAAACAGAGAGAAGAAAACAAGTAAAATCATACGAAAACTTGCTCTTGTAATTATGATTCGCTATGATTAGTGAAGATAATTTAAGAAAGTAGGTTGCATATGAGTATAGGAATAATTGGTGCAATGGAAGAAGAGGTAGAGTTACTTAGGTCTAAAATGAATGTCATTGAAAAAGATGTTATTGCAGGCTGTGAATTTTTTTATGGTAAATTACAGGGAGTAGAAGTAGTTTTATCTAAATCTGGTATTGGTAAGGTCAATGCAGCAATCAGTACAACATTAATGAACAAACTATACCATCCTGATTATATTATTAATACTGGTTCTGCAGGTGGGTTTCATAAAGAATTAGCTGTAGGAGATATCGTTATTTCTACAGAGGTTCGCTACAATGATGTAGATGCCACCGTTTTTGGATATGAATTTGGGCAAGTTCCACGTATGCCAGCTTTTTATATGCCAAATGAAGAACTAATTACGATTGCAGAGAATTGTGCTGAGGAGCTAGGAATAAACTCAGTAAAAGGACTTGTATTATCGGGGGATTCTTTTATGAGTGATCATGACCGCGTAGAAGACATAAGACAAAGATTCCAAGATCCGTATTGTTCCGAAATGGAAGCAGGAGCAATTGCCCAAGTTTGTCACCAATTCCAATGCCCTTTCGTTATAATTCGTTCCTTATCGGATATAGCAGGACAGGATGCAAAAATATCATATGATCAATTCTTGGAGAAAGCTGCTGTAAACTCTGCACAAATGGTACTCCTAATGCTAGAAGAGTTGCGCAAGAAGAACTAATAGATAAATAAGTACCCCTTTTCAAAGGTTTCAGTTAATATTTATAGAGTGCACTGAAAAAGTTACGCAATTTGACTTTTTCAGTGCATTTTTTTGTATAAAGTTTTCCCTAGTTTATTCCTTAGCTATGGAAATCATTACTACACCAGAAACATTGTAATCATGTTATACTATTCATAGTTTCTTAAATTCGTCTCTATTAAAAATAGTTGTAGGGCGTTTTTTATTATTTCATAATAGAAGAGGTGTTTTTGTTATGGATGAAAAAAAAATCATTGATTTAAAAAATAAAGTGATAGATTTAAAACGTTTTTCTTTTATCCTATTAGCATTATGTGGGTTTCTTGCAATTGGGTTAGTTTTACCAGATGGAGCAGTAGCACCAGAGCATCAAGCAATTATGGTGGGACTTAATTTTATTCTACTCTTTGCAGCACTGTTTTTTCATCGTTCCGCGATGGCTGCACAAAGAATAATAAATGAAGAGGAATAAAAAAGCACTTCTTTTTAAGACAACTCTGAATGAAGGGGAATTCCCTGTATTGTGCGCTCCTTAGAGAGTGCTCTTTTTATGTTTACTTAATCTAACGATCGAATTTCTTCTAACACATGAGTTAATATACGAGCAGTTAGACCCCAAATCACATGTCCTTCATATTTATAAAATTGTTCTTCCATTTTCCCAGTTCGCCAATGATAGTCTTCTCCATTAGGGATTAGATGAAAAGGGAAGTCTTGTTCTGGCTTCACTTTTAGTGAAACATGATGTTCCATTGGTCTCATCTTCAACAGCTTAGATAATGGAACAAATAAAATTTCCTTCACTTCATCATCATTCTTTTTGAATGTAGCATCTGATACTATTTTTCCTAGGAAAGGAAATAAGATTAGCTTGAATGGTGTTATCATATAATCTAGTTCGCCAACGATTTCTACTTTGTTTGGCGATACTCCGAGTTCCTCTGTTAATTCACGAATTGCAGCGGCTTCGTTTGAGACGTCGTCTTCATCAACTTTACCACCTGGAAAACAAATCTCTCCTGGTTGCCGAATGTTTTGAGATCTTACTTCGAAAACTATATGTAGCTCGTTATTTAATTCAATCATGGGTACGAATAAGGCAAAGTGCTGATAATTTTCGTAATCAATTAGGTTAGATTTTCTCGAACGGAAATGGTCCATCCATGTTGATTCATTTGGCTTCAAGGGGAACACTCCTTTATGTGAATAAAAAGATAAGAAATAGCATATCTATTGATAAAGTATATAATCTTCTTTCAAGCATATCAATGAAAGTAAAATATGGACAAAATTAAAACGTTTTCAATAAGTGTTTGAATTTATTCCTTTGTGAACATATAATGATAGTATTACATGAAGAGGAGAGATAAATATGAATTTGACAGTTTTGAAACCAATTTTTGCAGAGTCAGCAAGTAAATTTGTTAATACTGCTAGTAAGTATCCAGCAACGATTCTCATTAAAAAGGATCATTGGGTAATTGATGCTAAGAGTTTATTAGGTGTATTAGCTCTTTCTTTACAGCCAGATCAAGTAGTGGAAATTAGCTTTGATGGTGAAGTAGAAGAAGCTTTTATTAATGATCTAGTTGAATTAGGTCTATTTAAAAGATAATACAAATTCATTACTAGAGGGAAGGGCGACACTACATTGTGTAGATTGTCGCTCTTTTTGATTCTAAATGGTCTACCCTCGAAAATATGTTACTCCATTCATATGTAACTTATCTAGTATTACTAACTTTGTTGGCTTTTATTCCATTCTCTACAATTTGCTCGTTTTCTACCCAAGGGCACTAATGCTAGATCCGTTCATTCTTCACGGTGTCTTCTATCTCGGGAGTTGCGAAGCCACATTCACGATCTCATAGGAGACTCGATGGCGTACACTCATTACTTATATAGGTCAATGTATTTATAACTCCAATCAAGTGTATGTTCATTTGAATAGAGTTCTACTCAAAAAGTTGATTAGCAGATGCTAATCAACTTTTTGAGTGAAATATCGTGCTCTCTTTAATTTATTAAATATTTATCAAACCATCTTGTTAACTCTTCCAGTCTTGCATATCGTAAGTAAGGTGGGCCACTTCTTGATAGCTCGTGATTAGAGTTAGGGAAACGTACAAAGCGGGTATCCTTACCACGATGCTTTAATGCCACGAATAATTGCTCCGCTTGCTCCACTGGACAACGGAAATCTTTTTCTCCATGCAAAATTAAGAGAGGTGTTTCAATATTATTCACATATTTTAAGGGGGAATGTTCCCAAAGTTTTTCTGGGTCTCTTAATAAATCTGTGCCAATTTCCCACTCTGTAAAGAAATACCCAATGTCACTCACTCCATAGAAGCTGATCCAATTAGATATGGAACGAAGTGTTGCGGCAGCTTTAAAACGGTTATTGTGAGACACAATCCAGTTTGTCATAAATCCACCGTAGCTTCCTCCAGTAACACCAAGGTTGTCCACGTCAATTTCCGGATAGTTTGCTATAGCAGCATCTGTGAATTCCATTATATCTTCGTAATCTTTTCCACCATAATCACCGCGACAAGCATCTACGAATGTTTGTCCGTATCCATGACTACCTCTAGGATTAGAATAAATGACAAAATACCCTTTTGCTGCAAGTAATTGTAACTCGTGGAAGAACGTATTACCATACATTGCATGAGGTCCACCGTGAATTTCAAGAATCATAGGATATTTTTTTCCAGCTTCATATCCATAAGGCTTTAATACCCATCCTTGAACTTCCCATCCGTCACTTGTTTTGACACGAAGTTCTTCAGGATCCTGAACATGAACTTCCTCTAAAAATTTCTTGTTTTCAGAAGTGAGAGCTACTACTTCTTTTGTTTCGAGATTAACAATAAACAACTCTCCTGGATTAGTAGGTGTACTTACTCCAAGCACTGCAAGGTTCTCTGTAATGTTAATATCGTAACCGTAAACGTGATGGCTACCAGCGTAAACTTCTTCAACCTTTCCTTTACGATCTACAGAATAAAAATTAGTGTTTCCTAGTGTACTTGCTGTCACGTATAATTTTTCTTGGTTAGCAGTCCAAATAGGACCAGGGGTTGGATGTCCAGAACGGATGTCACCAATGGCAGAATCCCCAAGTGATACATCCCATTCGTATGTTAAACAAGAATGTTCTTTTGTTGCTACATCAATTAGATATAACTTAGATTGTGTAGCACCAGCGTATTCTTTTTCATGACCATAGCAGGCAATCGTTGTACCATCTGGAGAGAAAGTTCCTCCATAAAACATCCCATTACTGTTTGTAAGTAGTTCAGATGATTTGGATTCTACATCCATGATATATATATCTGCAATTAACTGGTCATCCCCTTGTTTATTTGCAGTGTAAACGATAGATTTTCCATCAGGTGACCATGATGATGCAGCGTGATCAAAGTCATCACTTGTTAAATAGGTTACTTCTTCAGACCCTAAATCATAAACAGCTAGTTGAGCTCTTTTGCCATCTAAGAACCCAGCAGCATCGGATTTATATTTTAGTCGCTCTACAACTAATGGCTCAGGTTTTTTCTCGTCCTTTTTCTTTTCTTTCTTACCTTCTTCACCAGGGATTTCATTTTCCTTAAAAGAAGTGGAGAATAAGATACGACTACTATCTGGAGACCAAATCGGATGCCCTGCACCGTTTTCCAACTCAGTTAAAGGTTTTGCTTCTCCGCCATCCAAGGAAAGAAGGTATAATTGTGGTTTTGCTTTCTCTCCTTTAGCTGTAACATATACAAGCCTCTTTCCATCGGGAGAAAAGCGGGGAGAAGAGACTCGTCCTTTTCCAAACGTCCATTGTTTTGCTTGTTTTTCTACTGCAGATTGAACAAATAAATGGGATGTATACTCGTCTTTCTCATTAATAAATTGTCTTACATACGCAATGGTTGCACCATCTGGAGATAGTTGAGGTTCGTTGACAACATGTATTTTCTTTAAATCTTCTAAGGTTAATGCCCTCTGTGTCATTTCGTGTTCTCCTCTCAATTAGTAGTACAATAATGATTTTTCTGAATCTTATTATATAATAACAAAAATATTCGAGGTTCGAAATAATTTCTATTTAAAAAAACACGTTTTGTTAGTTCTTGCTCTGGGAAGGTGAATAATAACCTCAATCAATGAAAGGTAGTGTTACAATGTTGTTGCATTATGACAGTTGGATAAAAAATTACTCTGTAATTGGAAACGATGGTGCTTTTGGTACTGTTCGTGACGCCTTGTTTGATGAGGACTTTTGGACAATTCGATATATTGTTGTAAAAACAGGAGTCTTGTTTACGAAAGAAACCCTTTACATTTCCCCAGCATCTATTGAAAAGATAGATATAGAATCTCATATAATTCGTGTGAATATTTCACAGGAACAGGCTGCAAAAGCACCACTCTTAGGAGATGAACCAATCTCTAGAGAGAGTGAACGAAGTTTCGGTTCGTACTATGGATTAAACCCTTACTGGATGGGCGGAAGTGTATGGGGATCAGGAATGAATGCACGAGGAATAATCAATTTACACAAGGAGACATCATTAGATGATGATGTCTATACAACGGAAAGAGAAGAGAAGAAGGTGCACAAAGCAAAGGACGTTATTGGAGATGAACTAGCTACTGAAGAGGAGTCTTTTGGAAAAATAGAAGATATATTATTTGAAGAAGACACGTTTAAAGTGCGTTATTTTATTGCAGACACACAACGTTTTTTTCCACGGAAAAAGGTACTAATTTCCACAGATTGGATTACTAGTGTTAATTGGGTAACAGGAAGAATGGAAGTGTCTGTGACGAAGGACCAAATTGAAAATGCACCGACATATTTTCCAGGTCAACCAATAACAAGAGAAATAGAAGAAGAGCTTTACCAGCATTTTTTGAAAAATAAATACTGGTAATTTCAAACTTGTTTTTTCGCTTTTCTCTCGTTTTTTTGATATTATATCAAGGAATCTAGTAATGAACGAGGTGGCGTTATGAATATAACAGATGAGGCAAAACAATTTATTCAAGAAATAATGGAAGAGCACGGAGTAAGAAATATACGTGTTTTCTTCGCTGGAATGGGCTGAGGTGCTCCCAAATTGGGATTGTCTCTGGATGAGACAATGGAAGCTGATATTGTAGAAGAAATCAATGGTATTGAAGTGGGATTTGATGAAATAATTTACCCACAAACTAAAACGATAACCTTGGACTTAAAAGTAACCCCAGAAGGCAAAGGATTAACCATCCTAGGCAACGAAAGTGACTGTTGCTAAAAAAGAGCTAGTCAAAAGGAAGTTTTTGACCTTTGGACTAGCTTTCATTTTACTTTGTAGCAACGCCAATACCTAAAGGATAATGCACATCAGGTTTAGGTGGTTCAAACATGACACCTAACTGAAAATAAAATTCTACCGAATCAAAAATAGTAAAATTGTCTTTAAACTCTTCTACCGTTAATTGATGATAATGAAAAGGTGCGCTTGAAGGTTTTCCTCTCCCTTGTCCAAATGGAGTAGATAAGATTAGCACTCCCCCAGGATTAAGTAGATCGTACATTTGTTTTATAAATGCTCGATCATCTTCCACATGTTCAATCGTTTCAAAGCTCACAATAGTATCAAAGGTTCCCAACTTGTCTACAATGTGAGGATCCATGGCATCACATTGTTTGAAAGTTAGGAGCGGATGATAATAGGATTTGTGAGCGTATTCAATAGCATTTTCAGCTATATCCACTCCCAAAAGTTCACTTATTTGTTTTTTCCTACTTTTTGCAAGCAACTTACTCCCGTAACCACTTCCACATGCAATATCCAATACTCTTCCTTTTACATAAGGCATAGCAAAATAATATCGTGCCAGATGTTCTAATAGCATACCATTCATGGAATCCATTTTTTCAGGAATAATACGTTCCCCTGTATCTTCTAACAAAGTTAATCACCGCTTTTATATATTTTCTATCATTAAGTATACCTTGATTATTAAAAAAAATGAAATAATGACCAAGTATTTGAGTGAAATTGATAGGTGTAGATAATTTTTAGTTCCAGTCTTATAAAACTTCTTCTTAATCTTCACAGTTCTTTATTCTTACTATATGAAACTTTCCATATGGTACAAATTGGTTTATCATGAAAGGATACAAATATATTTTTTAGATGAGAGGCGTTATGGTTATGAAAAAAGTTATATTGTTTGATTTAGACGGAACATTACTTCCAATGGATACAGATTCTTTTGTGCAAAATTATTTAAAAGAATTAGCACCAAGAGTAGCTCATATTGTGGATCCACAAGCATTTATTAAGGCACTTTTAACAGGAACAGAAGCGATGATTCGTAGTCAAGATAAATCGAAATCAAATGAGGAAGTCTTTACTGAAACCTTTTTGCCATTAATGAATGTAAAAAAAGAAGAGATATGGCCAACGTTAGATGAATTTTATGAAACGGTATTTCCAACATTTTCACACTTATGTCAACCAACACCAATGGCAAGAAAAGTATTAGAAGAAGCAATAAATCAAGGATATCGTTTGGTAGTTGCTACAAATCCAGTTTTTCCAAAAGCAGCTATTTATCATCGATTAACGTGGGCAGGAATTGATGATATTCCGTTTGAATTAGTAACAGTATATGAGGAGAGTGTTTATACAAAGCCCAACCCACAATATTATGAACATATATGTGAACAACTTAACGTATCTCCAAAGGATTGTATTATGGTCGGTAACGATAAGCAAGAGGATATGGTGGCAAGTAAAGTTGGCATGAAAACCTTTCTCGTAGAGGGATGTGTAATAGACCGCGGGGAACCGATATTTCCAATTGATGAAAAAGGAACGCTAGAAGAATTATATTTAAAAATAAAAGAGCGACAAGGAATTTTCTCATAATTCATATATAATAACGGACACCAAAAAAGATGCCGCTGATAAACAAGATATTTTCTAGTGGATTCCTCTATCGTGTCCGTTTTTCTATACGGAAAAAAAGGTTAAACTAGAATTTAGAAGTGTGAAGAACTAGGGGGGAAACACATGGAATGGCACAAGGATATCTATAAAGTAAGTGATGATAGAAGTAGTATTGATGTAAATAAAGTCTCGTATTTACTTTCTGATACATACTGGGTAGCTAGTAGATCAAAAGAGTCAATCGAAGTTTCAATAGAAAATTCTATCACTTTTGGTTTATACAAGGAAGGGCGACAAATTGGGTTTGCACGGGTGGTTACTGATAAAGCAGTATTCTCTTGGTTATTAGATGTTGTGATTGATGAAAGATATCGAGGGAAGGGTCTTGGAAAATGGCTTATAGGTTGTATCTTAGAACATCCTGACATAAAACATACAAGTGTGGCTCTTGCAACAAAGGATGCTCATAGCTTTTACGAAGAGTTTCAGTTTCATAAGACCGAATGTATGAGAAGGAACAGAACGTAAGAAAGAAAGTACATATCTGTAAAAAACAATGAAACTAATAAAAAGGTGGTAAACATGAGACAAATCATTGCTCTAGGTGGTGGGGGTTTTTCGATGGAACCAGACAATCCATTACTAGATACGTATATTCTAAAGCAATCGTCCAAGCCAAAACCAAAAATATGTTTTATCCCGACAGCTAGTGGAGACAGAGAAGAATACATACAAAATTTTTATACATTTTTTCTAAAACAGGATTGCGAGCCCGCTCATCTATCTTTATTTCGTCCACATACTAGAGAAATAGAAGAATTTGTATTAGAGCAGGATATCATCTATGTTGGTGGGGGTAATACAAAGAATTTACTCGCTCTTTGGAAGGATTGGAACTTAGACAGTATTATGAGAAAGGCATATGAAAAGGGCATTATCTTAGCAGGTGTTAGTGCTGGTTCCATTTGTTGGTTTGAAGCAGGAGTGACAGATTCGTTTGGTGATGGACTAGAACCACTCACTTGTTTAGGGATTTTAAAAGGAAGTAATTGTCCCCATTATGATGGAGAAAGTGACCGGCGACCATCCTATCAAGAATTTGTAAATGAGGGAAGCATACAGTCTGGCTATGCAACGGATGATGGAGTGGCAATCCATTATATCAATGAGAAACTCGAATCAATTGTAAGCTCTAGACCTAACGCAAAAGCTTATCATGTATTCGTTGAAAATAAAAAGTTACATGAGGAAGAAATGGAAACTAAGTATTTAGGAACAATATAAAGGTCGTAGTGTAAAGGGGAATTTCAATAAATGGAGAAAAAGAAAAAGATAAAAATCGATGAGCCTACTATACCTGACCATATTATAGAATTAAACATTGTACAGCTTGAGGAAGAGCGATTTTTCTCTCTTGGAAAAATATCAGATTGTTCTATCGAAGCAGAGATTGATGAAACAGTATATTTTGATAAAATTATTTTCAAAAATGTTTCATTTCAATATGCATCCTTTCAATCAATAGAATGTACCGATGTAATTTTCGAAAACTGTGACTTGTCCAATGTGGATTTTAGTGATGCGGTGTTCCATAGAGTGAAGCTAAAAAATTCAAAATTAGTAGGGTGTAACCTTTCAGGAGCGACGTTTCGAAACGTTCAATTAGAAGATTGTTTAGCTAATTATGCTTCTTTTGGTTTTTCAGATTATAAGCAAGTAAGGTTTATAAACTGTTTATTTACGAATGCAGATTTTTACGAAGCAAAAATTGTGAAGACAGAGTTTAAACAGTGTAATCTGCATTTAGCGAACTTTGCTGAAGTTGATTTAAACGGACTGGATATTAGTTCTTGTAACTTTGAAAATATAACTATTTCTATGGATAAATTAGCAGGTTGCGTTGTTTCAAAAGATCAGGCAGTTGGATTTGCAAGAGCTTTTGGATTGGTTATAAAAGAATAGGTACCTTTAAAGGTAACGAACGACTAAATGGAAGAAAGAATCGATAATAAATATAATTCATGTATAATATTGTTGTAGGTAAAAGTAATTATAATTTATACTATTTTCATAATGAATGAATTGGAAAGCGAGTGGACGAAATGGGCCGTAAGTGGAACAATATTAAAGAGAAAAAAGCTGCAAAGGACAAAAATACAAGTCGTATTTATGCGAAGTTTGGACGCGAGCTCTATGTAGCTGCAAAACAGGGGGATCCTGATCCAGAACTAAACCAAGCACTAAAAGTCGTAGTAGAACGTGCGAAAACGTACAATGTACCGAAGACAATCATTGATCGTGCTATTGAAAAAGCAAAAGGTGGAGCCGAGGAAAATTACGATGAGTTACGTTATGAAGGATTTGGACCAAACGGATCAATGGTAATAGTAGATGCATTAACAAACAATGTAAACCGTACAGCTGCCGAAGTACGTTCTGCATTTAATAAAAATGGTGGTAATATGGGTGTAAATGGATCTGTGTCTTACATGTTTGATGCAACAGCTGTATTCGGTTTAGAAGGAAAGACTGCGGACGAAGTGCTTGAAATACTAATGGAAGCAGATGTAGATGCTCGTGATATTCTTGAAGAAGACGAAGCTGTGATTGTTTATGCAGAACCAGACCAGTTTCATGCAGTACAAGAAGCGTTGAAAAATGCAGGTATAACAGACTTTACAGTTGCTGAACTAACGATGCTTGCACAAAATGATATTGAGTTACCGGAAGATTCTGCTGCACAATTCGAGAAGCTTGTAGATGCTTTGGAAGATTTAGAGGATGTTCAGCAAGTGTACCATAACGTTGAATTATAAGAAAAGAAAATAAGAAAAGAGGATGTCTAGTTAAGTGGAAGTTCCGACGTAGGCATCCTCTTTTTTCCTAGCAAGCTAGGGATTTTTTACACTTTATAGGTAGGCTTATTTCCACTTTTGTCCCCTTTTTTTCTGACGAGTAGTAGGAGATGGTTCCCCCATGTTGCTCAACAATTTTATGACTTACTGTTAAACCTAAGCCAGTTCCTTTTTCTTTAGAGGAATAGAAAGGTTCTCCAAGTCTCGTTAAGAATTCTTGTGGTATTCCAGGGCCTTCATCTTTAATCGTAATGGCTACATTATTGTCATTACTTTGATTTATTTTTATCCAAACATTTTCTTTTTCAAGAGAAGCTTCTATTGCATTTTTTATTACATTGATAAATACTTGCTTCAACTGATTTTTTTCTCCGGTAATAATGTGCTCTTTCTCAATAGAAAAATGAATTTGTACATTTTTCATAGTGGCTTCTGTTTGCATAAAATAGACAACATCTTTTAGGGTGGAGCCAATATCAAATGTTGTATGCTCCACTTTTTGTGGTTTTGCTAAAAGTAATAGCTCGCTAACTATATGGTTTATCCGATCTAACTCTTGCAACATAATTTCAAAATACAATGTATTATCCTTGTCTTTTTTTTCTAATAACTGCAGGAAGCCTTTAATAGAAGTTAAGGGATTTCTAATTTCATGGCCAACACTTGCTGCTAATTCTCCTACGATAGAAAGCTTTTCGCTCTTCCTCAACCGTTCCTCTGCAATCTTTGTATCCGTAACATCTCGTCCAATAATAACTAACCCCTTCCTATTTCCATTTTCATAGAAGAGAGGAACTTTCATTGTGTCAAAATATTTGTTGGACCCATCAGGTAGTGGGATAATTTCTTCTGTTCGGGTTATATTTTTCCTTTCCCATGTTTCTTCGTCAGATAAAGCACAGGAGTGTAAGGATTCCTTATAAAAACTTGTGTATTCCGATAATTCTATATCTGTTTTACCACGGTAATCAACATCCTCTAATTGTAAGAGTTTTAATCCAAATTCGTTAGCTTCTAACCAGTTTCCTTTCCCGTCTTTAAAGATAACAAAGTCAACCATAGAGTTAATTAGGGTTGTTAATTTCTGTTCTTGTTCTTTCGTACTATTTAGTTCTTCTTTTTTATTTAATAAAATGTATATTGCTAATGCTGTTACAGCGACAAAGAATAGCCCTTTAAATTTTTGGAAAGTTATAAAGAACTCTACTGAGACGAAGTTCCCAACTAAATAATCTGTTCCTAAAACCCATAATACTCCAAAAAATATATAAATTAATACAATCTTTCTTTTATTCATGGTGTCTACTCCTTACATTTAAAACTAAAACTATATCTTTCTACTTTACCATTAAATAGATAGAGAAAGAGAAGGAAACTTTTACAACTTGTCTGAAGGAAATAAAAAAAATAGAAACTAAAAATAGTTCCTATTTCAAATAAATATTATGTTGCTTACAATTGTTAAAGCGCTTACAAAAATGCAAGTGTCTTTGATATCTAGAAACTTTTAGTCAGTGTTGAAGTAAGTGGGGCAACAATAATCATTGTTTTACGTTAAGAAGCCTTTACATTGAGGACAAAGTGACTTGGTGTAGTTGATAGGAACAAGATGATCACAATTTTTACAACTCTTCTTTGATTCTTCAGGTATCTCTTCTTTTTTTGACCTCTTACTTGTGATAGCTGAAATGACGAACGCCAAAATAACTAATCCAAGAATAATGGCCAACCAAATCATTCTTACCATCTCCTTTATAATTTGATGGATACACTTAAATTATATCTTACAATTACGACTTTTCCCACAATAAATTATGAAAGTTTTTCTAACATAGTTTTTATGTGGAAAAGTATCCAAAGTTGCCCGACAGATCTAGGACGCAAGTGGACTGGAGCGAATGGAATACAGACCAACAGAGTTAGTAATACTAGATAAGTTTGACTACCATGAACCTATGTATTTTCAGCTTAGATACATTAAAAAGAGCCCCAAATAAAGGAGCTCTAATTTAAAAAGATCTTATTGGATTATTAAGCGTTAGCTACAACCACTTTATCTAGAGCAGTATCAACATTTACATACTCATAACCTAAATCTCTTGCAACTGCTTCATAAGTAACAAATCCTGCAGCTGTATTCACTCCTAATTTAAGTGCATGATTGTCGTTTACAGCTTGTTTCACACCTTTATTTGCAATTTGAAGTGCATATGGAACCGTCACGTTTGTAAGTGCATTTGTTGATGTTCTAGGAACAGCACCTGGCATATTTGCAACTGCATAATGAACTACACCATGCTTTTCATATGTTGGATTGTCGTGTGTGGTGATGCGATCAACTGTTTCAAAAATACCACCTTGGTCAATTGCAACATCAGCAATCACAGATCCAGGAGTCATCGCTTGAATCATTTCTTCCGTAACTAGCTTAGGAGCTTTGGCACCAGGAATTAAAACAGCACCAATTACTACATCAGATTCAGCAACTGCCTGTGCAATATTCAGAGGATTAGACATTAACGTTTGAATGCTGTTACCGAAAATATCATCAAGTTGACGGAGTCTTTCCGCACTTAGGTCAATGATTGTCACATTTGCTCCAAGTCCAACTGCAAGCTTTGCTGCATTTGTTCCAACAACACCGCCACCAATAATAGTAACATTTCCTCTAGAAACCCCAGGTACACCTGCTAATAATACACCTTTCCCACCATTTGATTTTTGTAGGAACTGTGCACCGATTTGTGTTGCCATCCGCCCTGCCACTTCACTCATAGGAGTTAAAAGAGGGAGTGTACGGTTCACTTCTACTGTCTCATAGGCAACAGCTGTTACCCCCTTCTCTGTAAGCGCTTTTGCAAGTGCTGGCTCAGCAGCTAAGTGAAGGTATGTGAATAAAACTAGTCCTGCATAAAAGTAGTCATATTCTGTTGGAAGTGGTTCTTTTACTTTCATAACCATTTCCGCAGTCCATGCTTCTTTTGCTGTATCTACAATTTTTGCTCCTGCTTGAATATAATCTTCATTCGTAAATCCGCTTCCTACTCCAGCTTCCGTTTCCATTAAAACGACATGACCAGATTTTACTAATGCATCTACACCAGAGGGCGTTAATGCTACACGGTTTTCGTTGTTTTTAATTTCCCTAGGTACCCCAATTAACATTGTATTGCCTCCTTTAGTAATGTAAGTAAAGTATAATTTTTTTTATGTAAATTATCTTTGTTAAGAAAACAAAAAGAAAGAAAGCCCTTTTGTTAATTATCACAAAGGACTTTGTTATTTATTGCTATTATCAGCTTTATATAAGGATTTTTATTCTTATGATATAGGGAAATGTGTGTTAGTCCAATGGAAAATACATTGTTAGATAATCTTACAAAATGTTTTTTTGTAGCTTTTCTAGCTTCATATCTAAGAATAAAGAAATTTTCTCGTTAGGACACTTTAAATCAATGTCTCCAACTTCAGAAATTCTTTTTAATCGGTAATTTAATGTATTCGTATGAACATGAAGTTGTTTTGCTGCATCATTCACATTGCTGTCGTATTGTAAAAATACATTTAGAGTTTCAACTAAGTGAGTGTTATGTTCTGAATCATATTCCCGTAATTTTAGTAAGGAAGAATTGAAATACTTATCTTCTAAATTCTTTTCTGATAGTAATTCAAGATAGCGGTATATACCTAATTGGTCAAAATGGTATGTTTCGTTTAGGTCTTCGGAAAACTGATTTTTAAGGCGTAATACAGTGAGTGCTTCCTGATAGCTAGCTTCTATCTTCTCAAACGCAGAATACATCTTACCGCAGCCAGCAATTACTTCGGTATTACGAAAACGCTTCTTTATTTGAACAATAAAATTGTTTATGAATTCAGAAGTACTAAATTTTACATATTTATCGGAAAAAGGAGAACATAAAATGATAACATTGTTTTCATCAATAACATGCAGTGGCGTTTGTAGCTGAGGTGAAACCGATATTAAATCAGCAATATGGCGCTCAGCAGTTAAGGATATCTCATGAGAAAATTCAAACACTATAATATAAAATGGTGTAGGTGGCTTTATGTTTAATCGTTGAAACCTTTCATGCACTTCAGACTGAGTTGATAAATGACCTGTAAGTAATTGCCAAAAAAATTCTTGATGTCCTTCTTCTTTTTTCACTTTTCGAACTTGTAGTTGAAGAAGTTGACTTTTTGCTGTTTCTGCTGCCTTTTTAAGCATGTCAAAATCACGTTCTGATAACGTTTTATCAATTTCGAGCACCCATATATAACCAATAATTTCATTTTTCGCACGAATAGAGATAGCAATTCGGTTGCTCAGCCCTACTTCTGTAATCTCAGAAACTCTTATGGGGTCTTCAGACTGAGCGAGTTTAGGAATAACTCCGTTTTTCCACAATTTATTTACAACTCTTTCAGGAACCTTTCTACCAATAATGGTTGCAATTCGAGCAGAGTCCGTTCTTTCGTCATGAGAGCTGTATGCCAATAAATTGTGGTTAGCATCCTCAATTGTAACTGGACATCGAAGCACATCACTAATTTTGTCTACTAGATTTTCTAAATTCCCGAAGGAACCCTTAAATGGATTTCTATCTTCTTGTTTTTCACTCATATAAACGACTCCTAACAAAATTCTAAAAATAGAGTAGTAGACTACCGCCTTCTTAGTGTGTATATCCTAACACTACCACGATCATTTTGGTGTGGCTAGTGTTTATCTTTGTAATAGGCGATGTTAGTAAAGTTCCACGATTTACATATGTAGATACGGTTTAGTATTTACTTCACCCAAAATTAGAATTGAGCAGAAGTCTACTGTTCTCTAGTGTAAGATGGAACGCTTGTACAGTTAGTATTCATTTTAGTTAGGCCTCCAATTATCAGCGCGTATTTTAAGGGTAGACTTAATGAAAGTGAAATTATTCACCATGGGGAATGAAAATACGATATTAGATGTTTTAGAAACATCAAATTCCGATGGAATGAGCGAATGCCCACGGAACTCCAGTGGGAAGCAGAACAGAGGCGAGACACCGTAGCAGACGGGAGCCAGGATGGCGACATGACGCCGGTGCCCACAGGACGTGGGCACGTACTTAGGCGGAATTGACGAAGGTGGCTCGGCAGCTCCCCACAGGAAAGGGAGTGGGCAGTAGCGAATGGAATAGAAAACAACAATATTAGGAATACTAGATAAGTTTGACTACTATGAACCCACGCATTTTCAGGGTAGACCACCTGTGAAATCTTCTGCTTATTTTGATATTATAAATTTATTAAACATATAATTTGGGGTTACCAAAGGAGATTGCAATGAAAAGAAGCTATATAAGTTTAGTATTAGTATTCCTCGTTATAGGAACTTTTATTATATTGTTTCAAGAGCCTAGCTCAAATGAAGATACAATAGAGAGAGAAAAATTGGAAGCTTTAGAACGAGAAATTACGAATCTGCAAGAGGAGCTACAAAGGATACAAAAGATTCATAGAATAGATCATATTTCAAACGAGGAAATAGCAAAGGCTATTACAACCGTTGATAAATTTCTTCAAAGTGAGAATGCCGAAGAAGCAGCAACGTATTTTTACGAGAGTGACAACTTAAGGGATAGTCGATATACTATTCATTTTGAAAACTTAGTGCAATGGGCACCACTTTCAACTATGTATTTAGTAAACTTCGAAACGAGTGGAGATAAAATTATCCTCACATACGTGGACGAAGTGAGAGTTGATTATATTGTATATTGGAATATTAAATTAGAAGATAAGGATGGCTGGAAAATAACTACAATCGATTAGCTTAATTCTTCCTAATAAAAAAAGGCATGTAAGTCACATGCCTTTTTATTATAGTCATCCAAAAATATTCAATTGTTCGATTCTTTTTGCGGCTTCTAATAACCTTTCTTCCTCATCCACAAATCCAACTCGTACATAACCCTCACCGAATTCACCAAAACCGACTCCAGGAGCAGCTACTACGTGAGCTTTTTCCAGCAAAAGATTTGCAAATTGTTCTGACGTATATCCAGTTGGAACAGGTAACCAAGCAAAGAACGTTCCCTTAGGAGCTTGTACATCCCAGCCAGCATTTTGCAAGTGACCGATAAATGTATCACGACGCTTTTCGTATGTTTTTACTAACTGATGGACTGCATCTTGAGGCCCTAATAATGCATTTACTGCTGATTGTTGAATGGCACCGAACAAACTCATATACATATGGTCTTGTAATAGGTTGATACTTTCAATTACGGATGCATTTCCAACTGCAAAAGCAACACGCCACCCTGCCATATTGTATGTTTTCGAAAGAGTGTACATCTCAATCCCAACTTCTTTTGCACCCTCCGATTGCAGAAAGCTTCGAGGCTTTTCTCCGTCAAAACCAATTGCTCCATAAGCGAAATCATGACAAACACAAATATTATACTTCCTTGCAACCTCCACTGTTTCATCGAAGAATTCTTTCGTTGCTACCGCTGCAGTAGGGTTATTCGGATAATTTAAAAACATTAGTTTTGCTTGATTTAATGCGGAATCGGAAAGTTCATCATAATTAGGTAAAAAATCATGTTCTTTTGTTAGTGGCATAAATACAGTTTCCGCATCAGCCAATGCAATTCCAGACATATAATCTGGATATCCTGGGTCTGGTAATAAAGCGACATCATCAGGGTTTAATAAGCACTGACTTAGTTCCACCAACCCTGTTTTTGCCCCAGAAATAATAGCTACTTCTGTAGCGGGATCTAAATTCACATCATATTCTCGTTTATAAAATTCACAAATTGCCTCTTTTAAAAAGTCTTGACCACGAAAAGGGGAATATTTATGATATTCTGCATTTGTGGCTGCTTCTTTTAATTCATTCACGATATGAGGTGGGGTAGGAAGGTCTGGATTTCCTTGTCCTAAATTTATAACATCATGGCCTTCATTTTTAAGTTGTTGTGCTTTTTTTACAAGCTTTGCAAAGAATTGTTCTGGTAATCTTTTTAATGATTCGGATGGTTCAAATATCACTAGATTCACGCTCCGTTATTAGATAAATTATAGTTACTAATCATAGTGACTAATACCGCGATTGTAAAGAAGAATAATTTGAGTATGTAGAATATTCCCTCACTATTTTATATACTAGTGACATATTTTTATCATTGCTTAATATGAGGTGAAAGAATGGAATCCATACAAATTCAAGGTGCACCTAATGTATATGTTTGTTTTAACGGTGCTTTAGAAAAAGTGAAGGAAATAGTAGAAAAAGAAGAATTCCAACACGGATTACTTATTCATGGTACAAAATCCTGGGAAGCTGCTAAAAAATATGTGGAGCCACTAAAGCTACAAGGGCGAATGGAGCATTACTATGGTGAGTGTGCGAAGCAAGAAGTACAAAGGCTAGTAGAAATTTCAACATTGGAAGGTTGCGATTACATAGTAGGAATTGGCGGCGGAAAAATTATGGACATAGTGAAAGCTGTTGCTCATCAGTTACAGCTTTCATATATACTAATTCCAACATTAGCATCCAATTGTGCACCTTGGACACCGTTAAGCGTTTTTTACGATGAGGAAGGGAATTTTGTTAACTACGAAGTTTTCCCAAGAAACGCTTTACTTGTTGCAGTGGAGCCAAGAATTATCATTGATTCACCACAAGGTTATTTGCGAGCGGGCATTGGAGATACAATTGCTAAATGGTATGAAGCAGACGTATTAGCACGCAATCTTCAGGAGCGCCCACTATCAATTGACATTGCGCTCCATGCAGCAAAGCTTTGTCGAGATGTGCTTATTGAAGAAGGGCAATCTGCAATGGATGCTTTACAGAAAAAAATAGTAACAGCTCCGTTTATTAAAGTAATCGAAACTATTATCATGGCTGGAGGTATGGTTGGCGGTTTTGGGGAACGCTATGGTCGAATCGCAGGAGCTCATTCTGTTCATAATGGGTTAACGATGATTGCAGAAACACACCATCAACTTCATGGAGATAAAGTAGCTTACGGAATACTAGTACAATTAGCATTAGAAGAAGATTATACTGAAATAGAGGAATTATTACCATACTACGAAAAAATGAAGCTACCTATAACTCTAGCTGATTTAGGAATAACAGTAAATGTGGATGAAGCAATAAAGAAAATTGCAGAAGGAACTACAAAAGAAGGCGAATCGATCCACCTAATGAACATCTCCACACCAAAACAAGTAGAAAAAGCAATGAAAGAACTGCAACGTATCGTAACAGACAAAAACACAGTTAATTCATAACATACAAATATGTAAGTGGAAATTTACGCCATGACGGATGAAAATACTAAATTAGATATATTAGTAATGTCAACTGTATATGGAATAAGAGCAAACCAGCAAGACTCCAGTGGGAAGCAAAGTATAGGGGAGACACCTTTACGACATAGTCGCGGAAGGGCTCGGTAACTCCCCACGGAAAGGAGTGGACTGAAGCGAATGGAATATATAGCTACAAAGTTAGTATTCCATATTAATCTGATACACGTATTTTCAGGGGAGTAACATAAAATCAGGAAGGTGATGAAAATTGAAATTAAAAATTTCGTTAATACAAATGGATATCTCGTTTGGTAATCCTACAAAGAATTTTTCTTACGTCGAACAAAAATTTCAACAAGCAGTAGAAGCGGGAAAACCTGATGTCATTGTCCTCCCAGAACTATGGTCAACAGGCTACGACCTAACACGATTAGATGAAATCGCAGATAAAAATGGGGAGAAATCTCTTGCTTTTATCTCATCGCTCGCGAAAAAATATAGTGTCAATGTCGTTGCTGGATCTATTGCTAAAGAATCAATGGATGGAGTTACAAATACAATGTTCGTAGTGAACCGAAATGGAGAGCTTCAAAAAGAATATAGTAAAGCACATCTATTCCGACTAATGAACGAAGAAAAGTTTTTACTAGAAGGAAATAGTGATGGAATGTTCACTTTGGACAATCAGTTATGTGCCGGAGTTATCTGTTATGATATTCGTTTCCCAGAATGGATTCGCACCCATATGCTAGATAATACAAAGGTTCTTTTTGTTGTTGCAGAATGGCCAAAACCACGAATTGACCATTGGCGTGCACTTTTAATTAGTCGTGCCATAGAAAATCAATGTTACGTTGTAGGATGTAATCGAGTGGGTTCTGATCCGAATAATGAATTTGGAGGCAATTCTATTATCATCGGCCCGTGGGGGCAAATTATAGCGGAAGCTGCAAATGAAGAAACAATTGTTCATGGTGATGTGGACCTCGAAGAAGTAGATGAAGTAAGAAAGACAATACCAATTTTTACTGATAGAAGAACAGATCTATATCGACTGTGAGTAGTAAAATGTAGTGTAAATAGTAAGGTTTTCCATATGAAACGCTTACAAAAACTTTTTATATTATTTTATCAAAAAACCTTTGACAGATGAAATATACATGTTGTAAAGTAAGAGTCAGATTAATTAACAAACAATCACATACAAATCACTCTTATCAAGAGAGGTGGAGGGACTGGCCCTTTGAAACCTCGGCAACAGACTTTTACAGTCATTGTGCCAACTCCAGCAAGCGATAGCTTGATAGATAAGAAGAGTCGTTTATTTAGCGATCAAACCTCTTCTTATATATTTATAGAAGAGGTTTTTTTATATAACATTTCTTGGGTAGAGATTGTAATTTGTAAGAGTTGATATGTTTAATTCCAAGTTTATCTATTGGAAATATTTGAGTTTAAAAAAGTGGAAAAAACAAAAAGAAGCGAATGGTAAACAGGAATAACAGCAATAAAATGCTGATTACCAATATAACGAAAAAAATAATTATACAAAAAGGGGTTTAATAAAATGAAAAAATTACTTACATTATTCACATTGTCATTACTAGTAGCAGTTTTAGCTGCTTGTGGGGGAACATCTCAAGGTCAAGAATTACCAGAAGATGAATTAACAATTGGGGTTACAGCAGGACCACACGAGCAAATCATGGAAAAAGTTGCTGAAGTAGCTGCAGAACAAGGATTAACGATTAATATTGAAGTTTTCACAGAATATGTTATGCCTAACGTTGCGTTAGCAGAGGGAGACCTAGATGTAAACAGCTTCCAACACCTTCCGTATTTAGACAATTTCAAAACTGATCGTAATTTAGATTTAGTTGAGGTAGCTACAACAGTTAACTTCCCAATGGGTCTTTACTCTTCAGGGCTATCTGATGTTTCTGAGCTTCAACCTGGTGATAAAGTTGGTTTACCAAATGATCCAACAAACGGAGCTCGTGCTTTAATCTTGTTTGAAACAGCTGGACTTATTACATTAGATCCAGACGCTGGTGTTACAGCTTCACCTCTTGATATTGTAGAAAATCCTTTTGAATTAGAATTTATTGAACTAGAAGCTTCTCAAATCCCTCGTCAATTAGATGAGTTAGCGGCAGCAGCAATTAACACAAACTTTGCAATAGAGCATGGTTTTGTACCAACTGAAGATTCTATTTTCATTGAGCCAAGTGATTCTCCATGGGTGAATGTAATTGCGGTTCGAACAGAAAACAAAGACGATGCAGTAGTAGCAAAATTAATTGAAATTTATCAATCGGAAGAAGTAAAGCAATTTATTGCTGAAACATTTAAAGGTTCTGTAGTTGCTTCTTGGTAATAAAAATAAAAGTCGAATGTCTCTCAAAAATGAGGGACATTCTGTTTTATTTTTATTTTAAAATAATATTAGTTTATGGTTTATAAGATACTTTCCTATAGTGAGGAGCTAAAGAAATGATTCAGTTAAAAAATATATCGAAATCGTTCAGTTCGAAAAAAAATGAAGAAGTTATTGCCTTAAAAGATGTTTCCCTTGAAGTGAAGAAAGGTGAAATTTTTGGCGTAATTGGATATAGCGGTGCAGGTAAAAGTACGTTAGTACGCTGTGTTAATTTACTGGAGAAACCTACATCCGGAGAAGTTTTTGTGAATGGGGAGAACTTAAGCGCCATGTCCTCAGCCAAACTTCGTGAGACGAGACAAAAGATTGGCATGATATTCCAAGGTTTTAATCTACTGAAAACGGCGACTGTTTTTGACAACATTGCGATTCCACTAAAGTTAACCGGGGTACCTAAAGCCGATATTTCAAAACGTGTGACAAAATATTTAGATATTGTAGGACTTTCAGAAAAACATCATGTTTATCCAAGTCAGTTATCAGGAGGACAAAAGCAACGTGTGGCAATTGCAAGAGCCTTATCACATGAACCTGAAGTGTTATTAAGTGACGAGGCAACAAGTGCACTTGATCCAGAAACAACTCATTCAATCCTTGACTTATTACTAAAGATTAATAAGGAATTTGGCATTACGATATTATTAATCACTCATGAAATGCATGTTATTCAAAAAATCTGTGATCGTGTAGCAGTAATGGAAAATGGAGAAGTGGTTGAACAAGGAGCAGTTATTGATTTATATTCCAATCCACAACACGGTACAACAAAGAAATTTGTAAATAGCTTGTTCCCTAACGATATTCCTAATGAGATTTTAGAGGATTTGCAAAAGCAAGGACCGATTATTGACCTTACATTTATCGGTACTTCCACAGATAAACCAGCTTTATCAATGGTATCTAAGAAATTTAATGTTCATACCAACATTCTTTCTGGTAACATCATACAGCTGAAAGATAAACCTTTTGGGAAATTAACTGCGCATATTCAGGGAGATAAGTCGGAAACAGATAAAGCATTAGCATATTTACAAAACGAAGGTGTACAAGTAAATGAGGTGAGTAAAAAATGACATTATTAGAATTTTATGATCGTTGGAATGGAGTTATTTGGAAGGCCACTATCGAAACATTCCAGATGGTTTCCATATCTTTGGCGATAGCAGTGTTAATAGGTTTACCTTTAGGAGTTTTGCTTGTTTTAACTCGTCCAAATAAGAGCATGGAAAATAAATATGTGTATCAATCTTTAAATGTCGTAATTAATATTGTTCGATCGATTCCTTTCATTATATTACTTTTTGCAATACTACCTTTTACAAAATTAATTGTTGGTACTTCTATTGGAGTAAAGGGTGTTATTGTTCCGTTAGTTGTATACACTGCTCCATATATTGCTCGATTAATGGAATCAGCGTTACTTGAAGTAGACCGAGGAGTATTAGAAGCCTATGAAGCAATGGGGATTAAAACGAGAGATATCATCTGGCATGTTATGGTTCGAGAAGCTAGACCATCCATCATATTAGGTTTAACGATTGCTGTAATTGGTTTAATTGGTGCAACTGCGATGGCAGGTTTAGTTGGTGCTGGTGGTCTAGGAGATGTAGCGTACCGTTTCGGACATTTACGATATGAACCTGAAATAATGTATGTAACAATTGTGATACTGATTATTTTAATTCAAGGGATACAATCCATAGGAAATCGCTTAGCAGCCAAAGTGAAGAAGGACTAAGCTTCTTGTAAGAGGGGGGAACGTATGATGAGTATTCATCTACAGAAAGAAAGAGTGAGTCCTGTTGTGGTAGAAGATTGGGAGAAGCTTGCAAAAGAAGTACTACCTAAAGGTGCATACGATTATGTAAATAGTGGCTCAGGTGGCGAAGAAACACTAGCAAAAAATGTGGAAGAGTTTAAGAAGTGGGATCTCGTTCCTAGAGTGTTAGTAAACGTAGAAAAAAGAAATTTGTCTATTGAACTACTTAACAGGAAATTAGCAGCACCAATTTTGTTGGCACCTGTTGGATTTCAAACGGTTGTACATCCAGATGGCGAACTAGCCTCAGCACGAGCAGCCGCCGGACAGTCTATCCCATTTATAACAAGTACCGTGTCTTCCTATTCGTTGGAAGAAATAAGTGGGGTTATGGGGAACACGCCACGTTACTTTCAATTATATTGGCCCAATGATGATGAAGTAGCGTCAAGCTTTGTAAAAAGAGCAGAAGCATCAGGTTATGGTGCCATAGTTGTTACTGTTGATACACCTTTGTTAGGCTGGCGAGAAAAGGATTTACAAAACAAGTATTTCCCTATGATGACTGGAGCAGGGATAGCGAACTTTGTAAGTGATCCAGTGTTTAATCAGAAATTTAATGCTAATGGAACGTTGAACAAAGAAGCCGTTATCGGAGAGATCCGCAAAATATTATTCAAACAAAATCTCACGTGGGAAAAACTAGCATGGCTTCGAAAGCAAACTTCCCTACCTATTTTGTTAAAAGGAATTATGCATAAAGATGATGCGTTGCAAGCTATTGCAAATGGGATAGACGGAATCGTTGTATCTAACCATGGTGGGCGACAGTTGGATGGTGTGAGAAGCTCATTGCGTGCTTTAGAGTCCATAGCTGATGTGGTTAACAAAAGAATAGCAGTTTTATTCGATGGAGGTATTAGAAGAGGACCAGATGTATTAAAGGCATTAGCCTTAGGGGCAGATGGGGTACTACTTGGTCGACCTTATGTGTACGGACTAGCACAAGGTGAAGTAGGAGTTACTTCTGTTTTAACTAATCTATTAGACGACCTAGACAATAGTTTAGCGAATGTGGGGAAAAATTCTATTACATCTATTAATAAGTCAATTATTGAGAAACATAGTTAAAATATTAATTAGTAAAGCCAGCACATTGTGTTGGTTTTTTTCCTGTCTAAAACAACTAATGAAAATCAAAAAACTTTTTTCTTGATATATGTAACAAAATAAAAAAAACATACGACTTATTATATGAAAGGCACATAATATAAAGGAGGAAATACAGATGAAAAAAATAATATTTTTCTTTTTAATAGTAACAGTACTTATGTTCACAGGGTGTGGAACTAGTAATGAGGGGCAGGATGGCGATGGACTAACTACTGGCAGTGGCGGAGGATCAAACAATGGAGAAGTGAATGAAAATAATGATGATGACGGCAATACAGAAAATGGCATTGTTGCAGGGGAATTAGTTCCTAGTATTCTAGAAGATGGAACATTAGTCTTTAAATATGAAGTAATTAATCAAACAGAAGAAGAAGTAACATTAGAATTCTCAAGTTCTCAAAGGTACGATTACTCAATAAGGAAAGATGGACAGGAAATTTACTTATTCTCTAGTTTAGCTAGTTTCATGCAGATGATGGGTGATGAAGTACTATCTCCAGGAGAGAAGTTATCTTATGAAATTGACTTGAATGAATTAGGCCTAGAAGCTGGTGACTATACGTTAGAGGTGTGGTTAACACCGATAAAAGGACCAAAGTATTTACAGGAAATCGAATTTTCTGTAGAGTGAAAAATGTAATGAGGACACTGAAAAAGGAAGATTTTCTCTTTTTCAGTGTCTTTATCTATGTTTAGGCTCGTTTTCTACCTATATTTCTTTCTTGATTATTGGTAATCTTAATGGTTTTCTTTCAGGAAAAACTTGACAATTATTTTTGGTGTGATAAAACAAAGGTAAGTACTGGAATACGGCCTATTTGGAGGAATACCATATGGATGAATTTAAGCAACGACTACAGCAAATACAAGAATCTCAAGAAAAGTTAGCAAAAGAGAGTGAAAGTGTTCTTCGTGAGTACGAGTCACATGATTTTCTGAAAGAAAATCAAGAGCTTCTATTGAATAATGAAGAGATGAAAAAAAGAATAATGGACCTTCAAAAAAGACAACAGAAAATGGAAAAAGACAATCAGGAGTTACGACATAACCTTCAAGAACAAATATTGGATGAAAAATTATCTATTCTTAAGGTTACCAACGAAAAATTAACAGCCTACTTCGGGAACCAAGTGGGAGCGCAAACAAATAGACTATCATATTTTGAAGCTGAGACCAAGCGCAAAATGAAGAGTTTAATACATGAAACAAATAAACTATTAGAAGCGGATAGAAAACAATTTCTACATAACATACAGGAGATGTCGAGACAGCTGCAGGATAAGATTGCGGAACATCAAGAGTTATTAGCAAAAAAAGAAAAGGAATTACTTCAACATTCTACGAATCGGTTTGATTCTTTTGCTGAAGAAGAAATTACAGAAGAAGTTATGAAAAAGCGAATGAAGCAAAATCAAATGGAAATAAAAATCGGACTTAATTGGATTAATAAGATTGGTATTTTGCTGATTATACTTGGGGTTGGTGCAGCGTTCAGGTATTCCTATGCAAATTGGTTTAATGATTATTTTAAAGGTGGAATATTTTTTGCTCTTGGCCTCCTCATGTTGGCAGGAGGAGAATGGTTTTACCGGAAAGAAAAACGAACCTTTGCATTAGGGATTCTTGGGGGAGGAATAGGAGTTCTATACGGTTCTATATTCTTTAGTTATTTCTTACTTGAAATTATTGAGCTTTTGCCGGCATTACTACTTTCGGTGGTAGTAACAGCCACTGCAGTAGTTCTTTCGTTACGTTATGAATCTAAAACCATATGTTCTTTCGGCTTAGTCGGGGGTTATCTTCCGTTTTACTCCTACCTGTTTGCATTTGGACTTGAGGACTCTGCAGTCTACGCAGCAATGGGATACTTACTCATTTTAAGTCTTTCTATTTTATGGATTTCCTTTCAAAAACAGTGGAGTATCGTACATTATATAAGCTTTCTATTCAACATACCGTCAATGATAATCCTAATTCTGTTATCTTCTAGTGATTTAGTAAGCATGGGATATTCTATCGCCACGTTTACCCTATATCTAGCTATTACGTTAGGATATTCGTTTAAGCATAAAGTTTCATTAAAAGCTGTGGATACCATGCTACTTGGATTCAATACGTTTATAAGCTGCATTATTTTATATTCATTATTCAATTCCTTAAACTGGGATCATTTAAGAGGGTTACTAGCAGTAATTTTCTCCATTCTTTATGTTGGTTTAGGCAGGTTTGTACAAATAGTCATGCCAAAGGAAAAACAGGCAATGGTACTGTTTTATGGAACTGCACTGACGTTTGCAGTTTTAACCATTCCATTCCAATTTGATTTAGAATATCTTGCTTTAGGATGGCTTGTGGAAGCAATCGTATTAATGGTTTATGCGAATCGTAAAAAACTAAAAGCACTGGAAAAAGCAGGTTGGTTGATTTTATCTCTTTGTTTAGGTGCGTTTTTTATCGAAGTGTATGGAAATGTTATCGGTATGTGGTATCTATCATCTAATTTTAACTTTAAGTATTTTTCCATAACGTTAGGGGTAATGATAGTTGCTAGCTTCTATACATGGCTGTTAAAGAATAAAGGTGCTGTAGATATTCCATTCTATCGTATTAACGCAATACATTATTTCAAATACTTAGCTTTAGGAAACCTCTGGATCTATATTGTCTATGAAGCTCGTTTCTTATATGAAAAGTGGGTACCTTATTCCTTTGGATTATATGGATTTTACGAAATGATGATGATATCCTTTCTGACAATAGGGCTAGCATATATTTTAACGAAAATAACACTGTTCTATGACAAAATAGTAAAGTATTATTGTTTGTTGTTATATGGAATCGGTACTTTCATTGGGTTAGCTGTAACCATGTTTATCCCTACGTTACAATATACGTTATCTGAAAATACGATGATTGACTACTTGTCACTAGGTTTGTTGATATCATTTCATGTGTTAGTGTTTTTCAGTGGTAGAGATTTACTTCTTGCATTTATTAAACAGCAGTATAAAAACTTAGAATTATACCCTCTTATCCTTGCGGTATATTTACTAGGGGTTATCGCTGCTTTTCTAACTGTGCAGCTTCATTTAGGCGATGTTGGCTTTGTATTTAGCTCCGTATTCTTGGTTGTAGCGATAGGTTATATTTTATATGGTTTTCAAAGACAATATGTGTACATTCGTCGCCTTGGTTTAGGACTCACACTCCTTTCGACAGGGAAGTTAATTCTGTTTGATCTATCTTTCCTATCAGAGAGTAGCAAAATTTTAGCGTATTTCTGTTTTGGAATAGCCTTGGTAGGGATTTCTTATGTTTATCAAAAGCTTTCTAGTAGCCAGTCTGGGGGACGACATAGGAAAGAGGATACATCTATGTAGTTAGTTATTTATCTGTCTACCCTGAAAATACGTGTTCTCAATTATGAGTAACTTATCTAGTATTACTAACTTTGTTGGATAATATTCCATTCGCTCCAGTCCACTCCTTTCCTGTGGGGAGTTGGCAAGATTGGTTCAGTATTCCACTGAGCCTTTATAGTTATTTTCAAAAACTATTAATTAAGTGTATGTTTACGTTCCTTCATGTTAACGATGGTAATTATGAGGATAAGTTTTCATGATAAGGAGCGGACTAATGGAATACTTAAAAGCATATTTCCTAAAGTTTTTTATCACAATGACAATCGTGTATGTTATTTTCGGGATTTTTTATGGTGTATCAATTTGGGATGTCATAGGAATAAGTTTTTTTCTCAGTGTTATTACATTCACCTTGGTGGATTTGTTTATTTTACCGAAGCTAGGGGATTTATCTGCGATGTTTTCCGACTTTGGTTTGTCATTTTTAAGCTTAGTTATATTTGGTGGAGTGTTTATAGAAGAGTTTATTATTCTAGGCTCTCTTTCCTTGTTTGTAACAACACTTCTTTTGGTGTGGGAATCATATTTTCACAAATATGTTACCAAGAATGTGCTTAAAGAAGAGACGAAAGGAAATATTATCGTCGAACCTAGAATAAATTTTATTACTGAATTCGCGGAAGAAATGGATGTATCAGATATAAGTAAACAAAAGTCTGATGAAAATGATGTAAGGTAAAACGTGAAACGTCATTAAAATAGGTCGATCTAGAAGGGGAGAACAGCCCTTTAGGTCGATCTATTTTTTTGAGATGGTAAGGAACAAAGTGTGTATAATTTCCAGGAGGAGCTACTATCTGATCGAAAAAGGAAAACAACAAACAAATAAGTGTTTACTTTAGATCTCACTTCCCGCCAAACATACCTCAAAATAAAATAAGAGGGAAAATATACACAAGAGCAGAAGTTATTAAGATGATTATAAAGGAGGAGTAAAAATGATAAAAGCGATCCTCTTTGACCTAGATGGAACACTGCTAGACCGTGATTCTTCATTAAGAAAATTTGTTGAAGATCAATATAATCGCTTTATACCTTATCTTGAACTTGTTCCAAAAGATGACTATATTTCTAGGTTCATTGAATTAGATAACCATGGATATGTTTGGAAAGACATAGTCTACCAACATTTGACTGAGGAATTCAAAATTAATGAGTTGAGTTGGGAACAACTTCTTGATGATTATGTCGATTCATTTCAATATCAATGTGTTCCTTTTCCCCATTTGTTATCGATGTTGAAACAGCTTAGAAATAAGTATAAATTAGGGATAATCTCAAATGGTGTGACAGAGTTCCAACTTAGAAATATACAAGCTCTTGGAGTAGCGGATTTCTTTGAAACCATTTTAATTTCAGAAAAAGAAGGAGTTAAGAAACCAAATCCAGAAATCTTCCATCGAGCTATGGCGAGGTTAGGTGTTTCTCCATCAGAATGTATTTATATTGGTGACCATCCTGAAAATGATATGAGAGCAGCGATGGACGTAGGTATGAAAACGATCTGGAAAGTAGATTCCTATTTTGGAGATTGTGAAGCGGATTATAGCATTCGTAATTTGGGTGAGATTCCTTCCATAGTAGAGAAAATATGCAAATAAAAGGAGGTCAATCCCTTGAATAAGATAGAGCACATTCGTTATGAAGAAAAGAAATACCATACATATTGTTATGATAATTATACGCTATTTGAATCTGGTTCTTGGTTGTCTAAACCAGTACAATCCATTGTTGAAATGATGCAACATTTCGAAGATAGAGAAGATGTTCAAGTTTTAGACTTAGGAAGTGGTGTTGGTAGAAATAGTATACCTATAGCTCAACATATAGGAAAGAAGAAAGGGAAGGTTGTTTGTGTAGACTTTTTAGATTCAGCGTTAACGAAATTGGAGAGTTACTGTCAACAATACGAAGTTAAAGATAGAATTGCGCCTATAAAAAGCGATATAGGAGAATATATCATTCCAAAAAATACGTTTAATTATATCATTGCTGTTTCCAGTCTAGAGCATGTTGAGTCCGAAGTAGTATTCGATAGAGTACTAGAAAGCATGGTAAAAGGTACGAAACGTAACGGAATAAATTATTTAATTGTTAATTCGAACTATGAAGAGTTGGATAAATCAACAGGATCGAAGCTAGACCCACTTTTAGAAGTAAATTTGACGACAGAATTGATGATGGAAAAGCTTAAAACCATTTATTCTGGCTGGGAAGAGTTATCTGTTAAAGTGAAACCATTAAGCTATGAAATTCAAAGGGGAGAAAAAGAAATACTTTTATCCACAAATGCAATAACATTTGTTGTGAAAAAACAGCATTGATACAAATTGTTGAAGCTGTATTAGCCCATATGTTGGTAGACTTTTTGTCGGATTTTTCATTGGGGAAAAATAATTAATGTTCATTCCATACTGGTGGTAGGTGTTCTGTATTGGTTAAATACCATTGTTCACCCAAATCACCTGGATAAAAACGAAATTCATAAAGAGAAAATGATCCATTTCCTCTTAGAACATAAGAGAAAGCATGTGTTCCATTTATATATAAACGAGGAAGAATATCACCATTACTTAAGTTGACCATAATAGTTTCATTATAGAGTGCCTTTAGGTTATTAAGATGATACGCCACTCTAAATTCAGTAAATTCATAGATAGTATATCCTTCTAACTCGAGTTCCCATGCAGTTCGCAATTGTCGGTGTATAAAGGTACGATATTCTGCTTCATTATGATCTAATTCAATGGAGTCACCGTCAACAGTCACTTCGAACTCAAATTTATAAGAACAATCTGAATTACTATATGTATGAATACATTGATTCCTTACACTAACAGTATATCTTCCGGGGTGTAACGAGATAACATAGGACGCTTCGTTTAAAAGAATTTCATCCCCATTTCCTGAGTATACCATCCGTGATAACCCGTCAAGCTTATATATTTTCATTTCTTTGATCGATGATTTTGTATCTTCATTATTAAGTAAGCGAATATTCAAGACATTGTTTCGTAAGGTAAAGATGGTAGAAGATGAATTACCAATAGGTGACCTTGCAATAATTTTAGTATTTTGATTATGTAACACAGTTTCACCATCATCAGTAAGGTAGGTTCTGACAACTTCAATAGTAAAATATGATAAAAAACCTATCGTAAAAAGACATGTAGCCCAAAGTAATTGTTTCCCCATACTCAGTGCTCCTTTTCTGAAAAGTGTATGCAATATATCTTTTTACCACACATCTTGTCTCTTTTTTATTAATAATATGGGTTTTATTACGGGATTATGAATACCAAAAACATTTAAGGTGACGACTACATAAAATGTAATTGTTCACGTTTTGGTTCGTAGCAGATCAAAAAAAACACCTCCACCTAAACTCGGTGGAGGTGCGTATTTTTAAAATGAGATGAATATTTTAATCCGTATCCGAGCATTCTGTCCATTCCGATGTGAGCTGTCCAGATTAATCCTATCATTAACAGCGGGGAGCTTTTAAAAAGAAAACCAGAAATTATGATGATTACAGATAAACTATATGTATGAAAAAAGTTATACACTGTAGCTCCTATTTTATTATTTTTCATATATCAAATCATAGAAATGTCGGAGTCAATAAAAGGATAAAAAATATTAACCAGCTAAATTGTAAATAATAGTAAAAGTAAATACATAGTAAATCAACTTATGTTTTGACGTAAATACTGCTATATTCGTTACAACTTTGTTGAAGCTCCCAATAGATGATAGAATGATATATTGGCTTATATGATGAGAGATTAGGGGGGATTGTCATGAACAGAATTATGGTAATGGGCGTGTCTGCCGGTGTAGGAAAGTCTACTTTTGCTAGAAGATTAGGGGAAGCGCTTCAACTAGATGTATATCATTTAGATACTCTTTTCTGGAAACCGAATTGGGTAGAAGCTCCCTTTGAAGAATTTAGAGCAAAGCAGCAGGAAATCGTACAAAATAATCAATGGGTCATTGATGGAAATTATAATAGTACATATGATATACGATCACAGAAAGCAGATACAATTATCTATTTGGAGCTACCCCTTGTTATTTGTTTATACCGTGTAATGAAAAGAAGGATGATAAATAGTGGGAAAACCAGACCTGATATGCGTGAAGGGTGTGAGGAAAAAATCGATTTCAAGTTTTTGAAGTTTATTATTACTACCTACCATCGACGGAAAAAAGTAATGAGAGACAGGTTTAAGGAGTTTCTCAAACTAGATTCTAATCGAGAAGTATTTATCTTACAAAGTAAAGAAGAGATTGAACAGTTTCTAAAAGAATATGAACGTTCAGGCTTGAAATAAGATAGATGTTCTAGAAGTTACCAATACTTTATGGTATTTGAAGTATTGGTTTTTTATCATGTAAAAATATTTATTAATTATAATGAACTTTTTTATTGTATACAGACTCATATAAGAGAAGTTAAGTTATTGAAATGATATAGCAAGTTTGTTTTTCCGTGGTCATGGAGAAGAGAGGTGAAGGTATGGACCAAACGAAGTTAGTTAGAAAAGCAAAAAGAGGAAATAAAGATGCACTTCTAACGTTAATTATGAATAAGCAGGATGAGTATTATCGTCTTTCCTACACATATATGGGGAACAAACATGATGCCCTGGATGCAATGGAAGATATGATCTTAGTATTATATGAAAAGATACATTCTTTAAAGAAAGAAGATGCCTTTTATTCATGGAGTAAGACAATACTTGTGAATAGCTGTAAGAATTTATTACGGAAGCGAAAAAAATGGATGTATGTTGAAGATATAACAATACAGGAGAAAAGCTCGGGAAATGTATATACACAGAGAGATCAACAGCTGGATATCCAACAAATGCTTTCTTTGTTAAATGAAGATCAAGCAGAAGCAATACGTTTAAAGTACTTATGTGATATGGATTACAAATCCATATCACATATAACAAATGTTTCTATGGGAACTGTTAAATCGAGAGTGTTCCAAGGCTTGAAGAAGTTAAAACTTCTGATGGGAGGAGAAGAGAATGAAGAATATTGAGGATGAGCTGAACCAAGAAAAACAGCATATTGAAAAACTGAAAGCGCCAATGGAGTTAGAGACTAGACTAAGAGGTGCATTAGATAACAAAAGAAGGAGAGCTCCTTTCAAGTGGATGTCATTAGCTGCCGCTGTTTTTCTAATTGTTATGGTTGTTGGTATGAATTATAATACCTTTGCTTATTACGGAAAAATACTTACTGGATTTGATGATATTACGACTGGATCCTTGAAGGCTATGAATGAATTAGGAATGGGGCAAGTGGTAGATAAGACGATTAAAGTAGACAAAACCACAGAATTAACGGTAGATGGAATTATTAGTGATGCTAACCAAATGATTGTATATTACACGCTTGTAGATTCTTCAGGTGAACTAGAAGAGAAATATCATGCCTTTTTTCCAACTGAAGTGACTGGATGGATGACGGATAATTATGTAACTTGGGCAACAGGAATGTTTAATGAGGAAGGAACTGAATTTAAAGGTATTGCTTCTTTAGATCCTCCCAACCCCTTTGCGAAAAATTTAACATTACACTATAGAGAAACTTTATCCACTGGAGAGGAGGTATATGGAAGTGTATCTTTTCCATACAATCCTAGTGCAGCAATTGAATCTGTAATAAAACAAAATGTCAGGGGAACGGTGAAAGTAGATAAAGGGAAAATAAAATTTGATTCCATTACCGCATCTCCTATGTCCACAACAATCACCGGAAGTATGGATGTAGATAATTATAGTCGGATAAACCTTGGATTAAGTGGGGTTAAGTTATTGGTTGATGGGAAAGAGGTTCCACAAACAGCTAGCGGTTCAAGGTCCGGAATTACTGGTAATACTAAGTTCGCAATCAACTTTGAAGGGTTGCCAGATGAGTTTACATCGTTGGAATTATACGTGAACACATTTGTAGGATATAAGCAGGTCGATAAGGAAGTTAATATCCTTCCATTGGAGAGTGAGATCGTATATTTACGTGGGGAAGAGCTATGGATAAAGGATGTTGATTTTGGTCCAGAGCAAGTTGAAATAACGATCGCATCGGAAGACACCTTCTTACTCCATGATGTATTTGTAGGAGATGGAGAAGAAAAGACACCGCTTCAAACAACCAAAAACCATACTTATACAGAATTAGAGGATGGTACATCTTTAAGAGTTAGGACGATGGTTTTTCCCACTGATCAAAAGGTCAATACATTGTACATCGGTGGTGTTCATTATGAAAAAGAATACAATCAAATAATTACAATACCTGTGAAATAAAAGTATGGGGATTTCACAACTAACTTAACTTCTCAATACCTATTTATGAAACATTTAATACAGGTTTTCGTAACTAATAATAATATTTCATAAAGGGGTGTTGTATAATGGCTCAATCAAAAATATATTTTCGAGACAACTTTTTTTCTTCTGGAATGACAGAGATTTACAATGGAGACAAAGAGAGGGTAGGTTCTCTTGATTTAAAGAGCGCTTTTACTTCCCGGGTTGAAGTTTTGGATAAAGGAAATAATGTCATAGTGAAAGGGCATTTTCCATTACTGACGTTTGGTTGGGTAATTACCGATGGGAACGATAACGAATTGGGAAAACTAAGACAACGAATTTCCTTTTTTACAAAGCGGTATGAATATGAAGCAAGAGGGCGCGGTGTGTATAAAATTCACTCGGAAGCTTTTTCAAAGGAATATGAAGTAACAAATGAAGCTGATGAAAAAGTTGTTGAGTTCCGAAGATTAAGTGGCTTTTTCGAATCCCCTGTCTACCAGTTAGTAAACAACTCTGATAAGATTAGTAATGAAGAGGCAATTGCCATAGTCATGGGAGTTAACATGATCACGAAACGCAATAATAATAGTGCAGCTAGGTAGCGGTAGAATGTAGAGGTATTTCAGGAAAGCCTTGAAAGTGCATAGATGATTTCTGTATGATTACTCTATATAAAAGGAAGTGTTATCTGATAAGGAGGAATGAAAATGGCTTGGTGTCCGAATTGTTATACGGAATACGTTGATAAAGTCCAGACATGTAAGGATTGTGAAGTCGATTTAGAAGGTGGAATTCCTCCCGAAGATACAGAAGTGAAAAGATACGAATTTGTGGAAACAACATATCTTACTACTGCTACAAGTGAAATTGAAGCAAATATGCTAAAAGGGTTATTAGATTCAAACGGAATTTCCACTGTAAAAAGCTACCGTGAGGCTGGTGACTACTTAATGGTTTACATGGGAGACACAAGCTTTGGGATTGACTTGCTTGTTGATAAAGAACAATATTATCAGGCCAAGGAATTAATTCTACCTATAAAAAGCGAGGAAGAGTTAGTGACTGAAGAGGACACACCTAAAGGAAATGGGAAGCAAAACTCTCTACGAAAAGGTTTCATTATTTTGTGTATCATCATCTTTATTGTTATGAATGCAGTATATGGTATAAATCTTTGAGGTTATCATTTAAGCTATGTTTTCATAAATTGTGAATTTTCTTAAGAATATAGACATGTTATAGAACATATTTTTTATAAGAGTAATCGTTTCCGCGAAAAGAGGAGAGGTTACTTTTTTTGTTTCGGATAGCTATGAAAGTATGGAAGATCTTATTATTTCTAATGAACTACATATGAGTAAACAGAATAGGAGAGAAATAATAATGAATAAATCATATGTTAGCTTAGGTCTTATTGGAATAATTGTTATTACTATAAGTTTTCTCTTTAAAGAACCATCTGAAAAAGTGGATAGGAAAAACGAAGATGTCGAGGGAAGAATACAAGAAATGAGGGTATTAGAAAAGGAAATATCAAATCTTAAAGAGTATATTTTAGAGTTAGAGTCTGAGCTAAACACCTTAAACTTAGAGAACCTTAACCTGAAATACAGAGATGCCCAGAGTATTGAGGAAGAACTTTTATTACAAGATATTTTTAATATAAGCAAGCGAATCATAGATATAAGTCTCCTTAGTGAGTATTTACATGATGATACGAACGTTATTTTCTCACAAACACTAGAACATGAATATGTCATTTTTTTTGAAGATAAGTCTGAAAACTCACCAACACTTTATAATTTACTAGTGTTTACAAGAGGAGATAGATATGGAATTCAATTTCATTTAACTGAACTTACACCTCCATCAGGTATGAATGTTGCTTTCGGTTATGATCTCAATGAATTTGCGGGGACTGTAACAAATAATGACATTGAAACCGTTACTGTAACACAAGGAGAATTAAAGCAGTCTGCAAGAATAGTAAAAGTGAAAGACAACCTACGCTTGTGGATAGCAATATTTAATAAAGAAGAAGATAGTGTGTCACTTTCTATGGATTCTATAAAAGTAGAGGGTTTCAATGCTGAGGGGGATCTTATATGGAAAGAAGGACATTTCGATGGAGGATGGCATAGTGGTTTAGTTGTTGATTAGGGGAAATAAAAGATGGCAAGTCACTGAAAAAGTATACTCTAACTTTTTCAGTGACGTTGACGATGTTGTTAAGGTGGGGCGGTAACTCCCTCGGAAAGGAGTGGACAGAAGCGAAAGGGAAATTATCAACTAAATTAGTAATACCATATAAGTTAATCGCTAATCGAGAACACGAATTTTCACAGAGGCAATAGTATTAATTATTTTTATATAAAATTTCCAACTTTCTTATTCCAATTGGATAGTCAACCCACTCCCCATTTATGTTCTTTACCATTATTGTTCTCACTTCTTTGTATAAAGAATCTAACAAAAAATCACGAAACTCAACATGCCAATTATCATCAAATAAATACTCCATAACATCTACTTTAAAAAGAGGGATAGTTTCTTTCTGTTCAACAAGCTGTGGAGGAATATCTGGGTGAAATAAACGAACAATTGTTTTATGAATCTCTCCTGAATAATGAGTTACTTTTCCTTGAATTTCTTCCTCAAAAAAATCAATTTCACAGGTGACAGTAAAGAAATACTTGTCATATTTAGTGGTAGGATAATCATAGAAATTTTTGGACTCTAATACAATATGAACTTCTTTAAAAAAATCATCAAATATTAATCTTTTGGCATAGAGTTCTTCTACCATCCCCATAAGTATTTCCACCTTTTCCTTAGTTTTCTTTGATAAAAAATATGATCTTTATAAAGTATATATAACAATTTATTTCGATTGAGATAGGAAGATAGAGGATAACCAAGGTGATAATAGAATTAATACAGTAGTAGAGCATTTATTATTGAAAACGTGTTACACTTAGTTTCGAAGCGGGTAAGTAGGAGGACGTTGTTCCATGAGTGATCAGCAAAATGACAATAATAAAATAGATCAAAAAGAGAAGCAAGAAGAGCTTTATTTCGATGGAGAAAAATATTATACAAGGGAAGAATTCTTTAATCCTCCTGATGATGATATTGAACCTGATCCACCAACAAATAAAAAGTGGCTTAAGGTAACGATTGCTTCAGTAATCATTATCGCTATGTTAAGTAATGTGTTGGCACTTTGGCCAAGATTGTTTAATTTTGCATCTATTGAATTTTTAGCGATATCTCGAGAACTATCACAAAATGAAGATGTTCAACTATATAAAGAATCAGTGGTTGTTGTTAGATCAGGCAATAGTAAAGGTACAGGGTTTTATATTTCAGAAGAGGGACATATTATTACGAATCACCATGTCGTTGATAGTGGTTTAAGACCGACAGTGACCTTTCAAGAAGGGGATAGCTATACTGCTGACATTATTGAAAGTGATCCCGAAATTGATATTGCAATCTTACAAATTGACACGAAAGAAAATGTGTATCCAGTTCTTGAATTTGATGATGACTGGGAGCCTGACTTACCTATCTACGTAATTGGCAATCCATTATTTTTTAACTTCATTGCAAATAAAGGGAATATTTTAGGATTAACACCAGCTCGAGATGTACCTATGCTCATGATCGACGCTCCAATATATAAAGGAAATAGTGGGAGTCCCGTTATTAATGAAGATGGAAATGTAGTAGGTGTTGTCTTCGCTACCTCTACAGTAGATTATGAAGGTTCAAGACTTAGGGTAGGACTTGCTGTACCTGTAGATTATTTTAAAGAATATATCGAATTTCAATAGTGTGACATAGGGGGGTGGAGTAACGTTGGTTGCTCCATTTTTTTTTTTATTTGAAAAAATAAAATAACGTAATATGACATATGTCATATATAATATCTGACGTTTATGACTTAAATAACATTGTCATCATCTATATACTAAAAACTAAGAAAACACTTGTTATATCGCAGCGAAAATGCGATATATGGAGGAGGAAAATATGTCTACATCCAATATAGCTAAATTGAAAAAAGAAGTTGCTCCTTTTGAGGAGACTGATACCAAAAAAAGTGTAAAACAAATCATGAATACCATTGTTCCATTATTACTATTATGGTATATCGCTTATTTAAGTCTTTCCGTTTCGTATTTCCTTACGCTTCCTATCTTAGTTGTTACAGGAGGTTTCTTAGTACGAACATTTATCATTTTTCACGATTGTTGTCACCAATCCTTCTTCAAGAGTAGAAAAGCAAATGATATATTAGGAACAATTACAGGGGTTATGACACTTGTTCCATATCAGCAGTGGAAAAATAGTCATTCTATTCATCATGCAACAAGTAGTAACTTAGACAAACGTGGAACGGGAGATATGTGGTTACTAACAGTAGATGAATATCTTGACTCATCTATTTGGCGTAAAATTGCCTATCGTGTATATCGTAATCCATTTGTTATGTTAGTTATTGGACCTATTGCAGTTTTTCTAATCCAATATCGCTTTAATGTTAAAGGGGCAAAGAGAAAAGAACGAATGAACACGCATATAACTAACGTATCTATTGTTGTATTATATACTGTTTTATGTTTAGTTATTGGATGGCAGGCATTTGTTATGATTCAACTTCCGATTTTACTCATTTCTGGATTATTAGGTATTTGGCTCTTTTATGTTCAACATCAATTTGAAGAAACGTATTTTGAGCATGAAGACGAGTGGAGTTATGTGAAAGCAGCAGTAGATGGTAGCTCATACTATAAATTACCAAAGGTGTTACAATGGATTACAGGAAATATTGGTTTCCATCATGTGCATCACTTAAGTCCAAGAGTGCCAAATTATAATTTAGAAAAAGCTCATAATGCTACACCACCATTACAAAAAGCAACGACAATTACAATAGCAACAAGCTTTAAATCATTAAATTTCCGTCTATGGGACGAAAAAGAAAAGTTGTTTATTAGCTTTAAAGAGGTAAAGAAATATAAACAACAGGCAAAAATAGAAAACAATCAAAAAATAGAACTTGTACAAAAAGCAAACTAGTATATGGTAAAATAGAGTAAATGAGATTTTTTGTTACAGATTCCATGCAAGTGAAAATTAGCACCATGGAGAATGAAAATACGTTATTAGTTGCTTTAGTATCAACAACTGTATATGGAATGAGCGAATGCCCACGGAACTCCAGTGGGAAGCAGAGCAGAGGCGAGACACCGTAGCAGACGAAGTCGCGAAGGTGGCTCGGCAGCTCCCCACAGGAAAGGGAGTGGGCAGTAGCGAATGGAATAAAAGCCAACAAAGTTAGTATTCCATATTAGTCTGATACGCGTATTTTCAGGGTAGACTTTTAGACATTGTAAAGGAAAAGAGGGAGAACGTGAAGAATTGGTATCAAAGATTTCGAACAAGTACAGGACTAAGCCCATTTGTATGGATAGTCTTCTACATTCTCCCCTTCTATTTTATTTTACAAGACTCAACAACACCCCAAGTAGTAATAGGGGTTATCATGATTCTAGCTTATTTTATTTGCTACGTGCTGTCCTTTACTTCAAAAGGATGGCTCGTTTACATAGGAGCCAGCGTTCAAATAGCTATAGCTACAGCAATGAGTCTACTATTTGGATATATTTATTTCTTTCTATTTCTTGCATTCTTTATTGGAAATGTAAAAAAACGAGGCCCTTTCATTACATTTTATACGATTTTACTTATTAGTACGTTTGCAACCAGCTATTATGGTTTTATCGCTCACAGCCTATTTCTAATACAACTACCATTTGTTTTCCTAAGTATATTAGCAGTAATTCTTCTTCCTGTAAGTACGTATAACAAAAACAAAGAAGAAAAGCTTCAGGGGCAATTGGAGGATGCAAATAAACGAATATCAGAGCTTGTAAAACTGGAGGAAAGACAAAGAATATCAAGGGATTTACATGATACCCTTGGTCAAAAGCTTTCTTTAATCGGTTTAAAAAGTGATCTTGCAAGTCGATTAATTACAAATGATCCTGAAAAAGCTCGAGCAGAAATTAAGGATGTTCAAAAAACAGCAAGAATTGCGTTAATGGAAGTACGAGAAATGGTTATGGAGATGCGAGGAACAAGACTAGTAGATGAAATAGTACATGTTAGACAACTGTTAGAAGCTGCACAAATTCAATTTCATTTAACAGGTAATATTGAATTACTAAACACATCATTAATTGCGGAAAATGTTGTTAGTATGTGTTTAAAAGAGGCTGTTACAAACGTGGTGAAGCATAGTAATGCATCCTCCTGTAGTATCACGGTCGAGCCTAGAGAAACAGTACTGACTGTAAAAGTAGAGGATAACGGTGTAGGGATAAAGAATACATCTAGCAGGCAACGTGGCAGTGGTTTACAAGGAATGCGAGAGCGCCTAGAGTTTGTAAATGGAAATCTAGAGATCATATCTCACGAAGGAACAATCGTGATAATAGAAGTACCTAGTAGTTTTAAACTGCCCGAAAAGGAGGTAGACGGATGATTCGAATAGTGATAGCTGAAGATCAGAAAATGCTCTTAGGAGCACTTGCTGCTTTACTTGATCTAGAAGATGATATGATGGTTGTTGGGAGTGCAAGTAATGGAGAAGATGCAGTTTCTTTGGTGAAGCAACATCAACCGGATATTTGCATAATGGATATTGAAATGCCAGGGAAAACAGGTCTGGATGCTGCAGAAGAATTAAAGGGATTCGACTGTAAAGTTATTATTCTTACTACATTTGCTCGTTCTGGATACTTTCAACGTGCAGTTAAAGCTGGGGTTAACGGATATATGCTAAAAGATAGCCCAAGCGAAGAACTTGCTAGTGCAATTCGGAAAGTTATGGAAGGTCGCCGTATTTATGCTCCAGAGTTAGTTGATAATTTTTATAGTGCCGAAAACCCCTTAACGGAACGAGAGAGCGATGTACTTACGTTAATGGCCGAGGGAAAGAGCACAAAAGACATAGCGGAGCATCTTACATTAACAAACGGTACGGTGAGAAACTATATATCTACCATCCTTGATAAATTAGAAGTAAGTAATCGTATAGAAGCAATTACCAGATTTAAGGAAAAAGGGTGGCATAAGTAATAAGAAGAAAAGGATGTCAAAGGAAGCAATGACACCCGTTTCTTTTTTTGTTTTGGTTATATTAAAGGATAATGGTGATATTTGTTCCATAATCTATGTCTAGCTCCAGAAGCCATGTCTTCTTATTTTTGAACAAACATTGGTAAATCCGTATGACCCATCATACGTACGTAAACGAATAAATTACCTTTATGGTTAATCTCATGGTCTAATGCAATACGTAGCACTTGCTCTGCAGGAAGTTTTGTACCAAGAAAGGCAGTTAAGTCAATAATTTCTTTAAAATCCTCATCAACCATGTTTTTTAGAAGTACCAGTGTCTCATCTGTATAAAGCTTCGTTACTTCCCCTAATTCAAACGGAGAACCTTCCTCATGTAATTGTTTCGGTTGCTGTTTTGTAGCTGCAGCTGTGAATTGATAAAAGCTAGTTACCATATGTAGAACAAGTTTTTCAGCTGACATGGATGTTTCTGTTGGCTTAAAATCATAGTTTGCTTTCTCTACTTTTTCTGCTAATGCGATAGTAACGTTTCGATGAGACAAAAAATAAGGAATGAAATTTTCACTTTTACTCATTTTTTCTCCTCCTCCTGTTAAATACAATTCATATATTATTTTATCACTTCTATCATGTAATTGGGATACGTTAAGTACTTATTTATAGTTACTTTCAATAAGTTTAATCACTTTTATATTGTAAGTGATTTGTCTTGACTTAGACTGGTGAAAAGTACTAATATTCAGATAATCGAAAGTGTAGAGAGAGGAGATGGACTCATTATGGTTCATAAAGAACAACCCGTAAGCTGTTCTTTTAATGGGAGTGAATATGAAACGGATAAAGAATTAAGAAAGAAACCAGAGGAAATTTCGGTAGACGGTTCCTTTAAACGGCAGACTAATAGATTTACTACACCATTTGGTGAAAAAAAAGATGAACTACCTGTTGAAGCTGGACGTTACCGCTTATTATGGTCACCAGCTTGTCCTTGGGCACATCGATCTGTCATCGTTAGAAAGGTGCTTGGCTTAGAAAAAGTAATTAGTCTAGGTACAGCAAGTCCTCTTCGTCCGAAGATTGGCAGAGTAGATTGGGAGTTTTCTTTAGATAAAGACAATGTGGATCCACTATTAGGGATTCAATATATAAGTGAAATATACTTGAAATCAGACCCTGAGTATTCGGGGCGACCGACAGTTCCAGTTATTGTGGATATGAAAGAAAAGAAGGCTGTAAACAACGATTATTTTAAGCTAACTAATTATTTTGAGACAGTCTGGTTCCCATTCCATAAAGAAAATGCACCAGACTTATATCCAATTAATTTACAGGAGGAAATTGATTCTTTAAACGATATCATTTTTCATGATGTAAATAACGGTGTATATAAATGTGGTTTTGCTCAATCACAAGAGTCTTATGAAGAGGCGTATGATACTTTGTTTTCAAGACTAGATGACCTAGAACAACGTTTATCTTCAAAAAGATTTTTGTTTGGCGATTATATAACAGATTCTGATGTTCGTTTATATGCAACAATGATTCGTTTTGATGTTGCATATTATAATGGATTTAACACAAATCGAAATCTCATTCGAGAAATGCCAAACCTTTGGGGATATTTACGAGACTTATACGAAACACCAGGTTTTGGAGATACGACGGACTTTCATGCAATAAAACAACATTATCATTTATCCATTACCATAAACCCTGATAACACAGAGGAAAAGATTCTTCCTAAGGGCCCAGATGTATCTGTATTTCGTACACCACATCATCGGGAGAAATTAAGTAATTCAAAAGAGAAGTTTCTGGTTAGGAGTAAATAAAATGCAACTACGAAATGCAAAAAAAGAGGAACTTCCAATTATTCGTGACATGAGAGTAAAAGCATACAGCGACCACAAAGATTCCATACCATTAGATCATTGGGAGGCTTTAAAAAATGCAATTACATCGGAAGGAGATGTTCATCCTGATGTAGACCTCATTATTGCGGAAATAAATGGGGAAATCGTTGGGAGTGTCGCAGTATTCCCACCAAACAGTGATGCATATGAAGGGTATGTGGATGAGTTAGAATATCCAGAAATTCGTATGCTTTCTGTAAGTGGGAATGCACGTGGAAAGGGAGTAGCTACTGCATTAGTAGAAGAATGTATTCGGCGCTCGAGTGCAAAAGGATACAAAGCAATTGGCCTTCATACTGCAGACTTTATGAAAAGTGCTATGCATTTATATGAACGCATGGGTTTTGAACGAATTCCAAAATACGATTTTGAACCAGCAAACGATGGCATTGTAGTAAAGGCGTTCCGAAGATTTATTTAAAATAAAAGTGCCTTAAAACTAAAGGCACTTTTTTAAAACTACATTATGGATTACAAATATAACATTTCGATGGGTCTGCATATTCTTCTCCATTTGGGAACATTTCCTTTTCTTGATGGTTACATTTTTTACAACGATACACATGACATCGAATAAGATCCGTAGGAAACCCGCAAGCTTTACACTTTAAACCATTTAATCGTTCTACCACTTCGTAACCTGGAAAAGAACATTTTGGGCACTGTGAGTGAATTTTATTGACTAAATCTAATGTAGCTAATTCTATATTTTTCATTCGCATTGGATTATACATTGCTCGCATATCGGTTTCCATCCATACATGGCTATGTTTCTTTGAAAAAATACTAATTTTTCTAGCAGTTAATTCCTCAAAAGCAGTTTTTAATTCCTCTACACTTACAATTCCTTTAAAGATTTCTTTTGTGTTTGTTGATTGAGCATTTTTTTTAGCAATTAGTCCGTGTTTTGGGAATCCAACAGATTTCGCAAACTCATAAGCTTCCTCAAAAGATGAAACTTCTTTTTGGGAAAAATTAGTTTCTGTATTTGCTACATAGCCTATGATTTCTATGTCTTCTTCTTTATCGATAAATAATAGTAGCTCTCGATTAATCGCTATACCTGGAAAATAAGGATGAGGACCAAAGGAACCTTCACTAGCAATTCCGATTGTTACACCAGTCAACTCCATTGCATTTTCTGCTTTTTTTCTCGCTGCTTGAAGCTGATCACCAGCCCTCTCTATTTCAGTAGTAAAAGTTCCATATTTATCTGAATTAAAATTAGTAGGCACAACAATCTGTAAGCCTAAGTCTTTTTCTAGTAGCGGGGCGATAACTTTTTCTTTTTTATGCATTGTGGCAATAACAGCTTTTCGATTAGCAAACATGGACATTATTTAATCTCCTTTAGAAAGAAAATAAAATAGAGGATCTATGTTAGAAAATCATAGTATCCTCTATTTATTATACCTTTCTTGATGTGTTAAACTCACCTTCTAGTTCCTTATAGCGAGAGGAAATTGTTGCAGGTGATACACCGTACTTTTCCCCTAAACTTTTTTGTGATATGTTCGTCCATTGATTTTCTTGTTTGGAAACCCAATATTCTAATACTGCTGCAAATACCTCTGGTTTTTGAATTTTAGGCTCTGTTTTTTCATAATAGGTTAACCAATTATTCTTAGCAGTGAGAATTGTATTGGATGGATAATCTTCTAATGAAGAATTCTTATAAAATACCTCATACACATTCTTCGCACTCTTATTGGTCTTATGAATGGTATTATCCTTTTGCTCTAATATATACACTAGTATGCCTATGATGGTAGGGAAGTTTCTTGTAACAAAAGATTGCTCTGTTTCTTCTCCCTCTTTATAATTACGATAAAGCTCTCCATATTCATGTAAACATAGAGATACGTATTTTTCAGGAATTAATAACGAATCCGTACCTAAAACGACTCCAGTTGCAGTAGGGTATACATATCCAAATAAGAAATCACCTGCATCGAGCTTGTTCAGTGCATCTGTTTGTTCAGGAACGACAATGAAATTATTGAAGCAATCTTTTAGTGAGGCAGTCTCACCTTGTTTTTCTACTAGGTATAAGGTAGGTGCTACTTGCCCCCAACGTTCAATTATTTCTATAACATTGTCGGCATAATGAGAGCGTTCTTGTTCGATAAAACGTTGAACTACCGTTCGATCATCTTCAAAAATGTTTGCATTAAAGATAAGCCAATGGAACAATATTTGTGAGAAAGCTCTAGCATCTGATTCATGCAAATTTCTATATGTAGCAGTATAACGATCATATAATGGCTGCAGTTCACGATCAAATGTTTTACTAAAGTCCAACAGTTTCGGTAAGAACTGTTGAAGCTGTTGTTGAGCAGATGAATCCAAAGTAGCTGGTTGAACTTGTTTTTTTATACAACATTTTTTGTATTTTTGTCCACTACCACAAGGGCAAGGTTCATTTCTTCCTAGTTTAGACATGCTGTTTACACCTCATTTTTAAAATACCGGGCAATTTTTCTCCCTTTTTAAAACGACATTTTCTATGATAACAGTAAGTAATTATTTTTCAACCCTTTAGTGTATGTTTCTTTTGTAGTACTTGAATTTCTCCTCTAATGTAAGGAAAAACTTTGGGTTTTGAAAGCTCGTACCGTCTGATAATGTGGCAAAATCTTTACCCCCACATCGATACCAATTGCGGTATTTGTCTTTTCGTATTGGTGTATTTCTGTTTCCGTTAAAAAGGAAATGAAGTATTTACCAGAAGGGTTTCGTGGAATCATTGCATTTATGATCCGACCAACTACTTCTCCACTTTTGGCATAACGAACATTCCAAATCCTGGCAACGGAGATGAGAAAAGCTATTCCCATGTCCGACGGCAATTCATCTCCCACTTACCTTTGGGCTATGCCCTTCTCACGCTTGAAGAAGGAGATTTCTTGCCTATTTTAGATAAAGGTTGACGTAAATCTCTAAAATTATACAAAATTTCTTAATTTCTTCTCTGAATTTCAAAATAGGAGTATAGAAGAGAGTGGCTGTGGACTTTACTGTAATTTAAGAAGAGTGTAGAAAGTGTGTAATAAATATGAGTATGTTAAGATAAAAACGTATTTTGTTTTTAGAATTTTTTACCGGTATTTATTATTTATTAACATTTCAAGGCAAATATATAACTTTCCGTCGAAATAGATACGAAGATTAATAGGGGAATAGAAGAATGAAAGGGAGATAGATGAATGATCAAATATGTAATCTTTGATTTTGATGGTACTCTTGTAGATTCTAAAGATGTATTCATATCTTCGTGGAATACCTTAGCAGAAAAGCGCAAGTATAGAATGATTAAGACACGTGATATAGAGTTGTTAAAGAAAATGTCTATGAAAGAACGCATAAAATATATGCAATTTCCAATTTATAAAATCCCTTTTGTTGTACCTCATATGTATCAGTTATATCGTGAATCAATTCAAAACATATCGCTATTCCAAGGAATTAAGAATATTTTAGATGAGATAGAAAGGAATGGGGTTAAGACTGCGATAATATCTTCAAATGCAGAAGAGAATATTACTTATTTTTTAAAGAAACATGATGTAAAAATCTCCAATGTTTTATGTTCCAGTAAGATTTTTTGTAAGGATAAATTGATTAAACGATTTTTGAAGAAAAATAGTTTACATGAATCCGAGGTAATTTATGTAGGTGATGAACAAAGAGACGTTATTGCTTGTAAAAAATCAGGTGTGAAAATGATATGGGTTGGTTGGGGATATGACACATATCAAACAGTAAAGAAAGAGAAACCTGATTATATGGTGTATACACCGCATGAACTACTAAAGGTTATACAAGAAGAGTACAGAGATAGTAAATGTTTGAAAAAGGAGAATTGAAAATGTCAAAGAAGATAATGAAAAAACATCTTAGTACTGTAATAAGCATGCTTATTGGAGCAATAATTGGATTCTCTATTGTCATTGGATATAATGAAATATCAATTCCACCTCAATATACAGCACTCCCTTTTTATGGGATCATTTTCATTTCTATTTTTACTTATGTTTTCGTTATTGGGATACATGAGCTAGGACATGCAGTCAGCTTTAAGAGAAATGGAATAAATGTTAGAGCAGTTATTGTATTGATGTTTGTATTTATAAAAGAACAAGGAAAATGGAAATGGAAAATTAACAGTAGCAATGTAGCGTCTATTGGGGGGATCGCTGTACCTGACCTAGAATCTGTAAAGGATGAGGCTCATTTTTTAAGGCTTCAAAAAGCGTATGCAAAAGCAATTTTGGCTGGTCCGCTAACGACAGCAATCTCTTGGATCTTATTATCCATTATTTCTATTGCTTTTATGGTAAGTTTGTCTAACATGTATATACAATCTGGACTGTTTATTTTTGTACTATTACTAACGGTCTTTTCGCTATTCACTATTGGAACAAGCTTTATGAAAACAGAAATTGCCTTTGGAGACTTTCCAGCATATAAGCTTTCAAAGAATGATCGATTTTTTATGGCAATGACACTATACCAATACGCTATATTCGCATCTGATTCAGAAAGAGTGCGTAATGGGAATACATACTTGCAAGAACTGCTGTTAGACGAGCTTTCTAATAGATTAAAGGATGAGAATGATCAACTATTTACTGTTGGTATTGTGGATAGCTTTGTTACAGAATATCTGACTGGTAGAATACAGTATCTTCCACCAATTGTAGCTGAGTATACTCATTTCCTTCTAGCAAATGATAGTCGCCGAAAAAAAATAAGAAATTCAGAATTAACATTGCCTTCATATTTCCATATGTTACGTTTTATCTACCGAAACAAAGAAACTAGAGAGACTGCAAAGGATCTTTTCCATGAAGTAAAGAATGAGTTAACTCTCATGACGCCAATGAGGAATTATTTGGTGAAACAAGGAGATCACGTATTTGGTTTGGAAGATAATAGTGAATTTTTAAGTAAGAGAGAAAATATCAATGCATCACCTGCCCATGGTTTATGGAAAAATTTTGAAGGGTATTATACAGATGAAATATTGCTAAATGAAATAGAGGAAAACAAAGAGTCTGCTAGCTAAATACAATTCAGTAGTACATTACTATATTTTCTATTTACTTGCTTAAGAAATGATAGTACTGTAATAGGGTAAAGTGTAAAATTTTTCTGAAAATAGTTTTCGATTTATGAGGAAGGTGTGTTTTTTTGATGATAAAAGCAGTATTTTTTGATTTAGATGATACATTGTTATGGGATCAAAAAAGTGTAAAAGAAGCTTTTCGAGCAACTTGTCTGGTAGCCCAAGAAAAATATGGCGTAGATGTAGATGAATTAGAAGTGGCTGTAAGGAAAGCTGCGGCTGAATTGTATGCATCTTATGAAACGTATGAATTTACTAAGCTTATTGGAATAAATCCATTTGAAGGCTTATGGGGTAACTTTTTGGATGATGAAGATAATTTCCGAAAGATGAAGGAAATTGTTCCGACATATCGGAAGGAAGCATGGACAAAAGGTCTGCTAGCGTTTGGAATAGATGACCCTACTTTTGGGGAAGAGCTTGGTGAACGTTTTCCATTAGAACGTAAGAAGAATCCTTTTGTATATGAAGAAACATTTCAAGTGTTAGATAAGCTAAAAGAAAACTATGAACTACTGTTGTTAACAAATGGTTCACCTGACTTACAAAATACAAAATTAACAATCACCCCAGAGTTAGTTCCATACTTCGATCATATTCTTATCTCTGGTGCTTTTGGCAAAGGAAAGCCGGATCCTACGATGTTTGAACATGCACTATCACTTGGGGAAAATGGATACAACAAAGAGGAAGTTATTATGGTTGGAGACAATCTGATGACCGATATTCTTGGAGCATCACGAGTGGGAATTCCATCCGTTTGGATTAATCGACATGATAAAGTTAGGGACGAAACAGTAGTACCAACATATGAGATTAAACATTTAGAAGAACTGTTTGAGCTTCTTGATGAACTTAATGAAAAAAAGTAAAGACAGAATATGAGTAGAGGCGAGCCACCTTAGCGACGTAATCGTGAGGGTGGCTCGCCAACTCCCCACAGGAAAGGTGTGCACTGGAGCGAAAGGAATAATTACAAACAAAGATAGTAATACAATATAGTGCTGATACACGTATTTTCAGGGTAGATAAACGGAAAAAATAATCACATTTCAATTAACTTATACACTCATCGATTTTCCTCATTCAAAACAACCTTTACCTTCATAATTCTTCTTTCTTGAGCTTCCGTTACGATAATCCTTACGTGTTCATATGTAATCTCCTCGTCTACTACGGGAACATGCTGAAATGCTTCTACTATCCAACCGCCAAGGGTATGGTTCGTGCTATCAGGTAATTCTACATTAACTACCCTAGCGAAGTTATCTAGAGGGAAGTCTCCAAAAAATTCGAATTCATTGGCTCCAATTTTCGTAACTTCTTTAATTTTTTCATCATGCTCATCCCAAATCTCACCGACGAGTTCTTCTAATATATCTTCCAATGTTACGATACCCGACGTACCACCGAACTCATCAATAACAATTGCCATGTGGACCCTGTTCTTTTGTAACATAGGAAGTAACGTAGAAATTCCTAATGTTTCAATAACGAATATTGGTTTCCTGATTAACTCACGTACCTTTATATCTTTGCCTTTTACAAGTTGTGATAGAAAGTCTCGCTCAGATAGAACCCCGATAATATTATCGACCGTTCCCTCGAACACTGGGAGTCTTGAATATCTTTCGCTTAAAAGTGTTGTGGTTATTTCTTCAATAGAGCTATCTACATTAATAGCAATCACTTCTGTTCGTGGTGTTAATATTTCTACCACTTTTATATCGTTAAATTCCAATGTATTATGCAAAAGAACTTTCTCGTGATCTTCAATGACTCCCTCTTCTTGACTGATGGAAAACATTTCCTTTAACTCTTCTTCTGTAACAGACGGACTTGCTTCTGCCTTCGTTACAAAACGGGAGACTGCTTCTTTCAGCCGGACTAGTAACCATGTTAATGGCTTTAAAATTCGCATCAGCAAAAGCAAAATGGAGGAAATTCGTAAAGAGAATTGCTCTGCATTCTCTTTCGCAATGGATTTCGGTAAAACTTCTCCAAAAACAAGTACCAAGATTGTCATTACAACAGTACTAATAACTAGCCCACCGTTTTCAAAGAGAACAGTAGCAATTTGTGCGGAAATAGTAGCTGCAGCAATGTTTACTAAGTTATTTCCTATTAATATTGTGGAAAGGGCATGATCAAAGTTTTCGGTAATAAAATAAGCTTTTTTACCACCTTTTCTGTCCTCTTCTGCGTAGCTTTTTAAACGTAACTTATTGACACTGGAATACGCTGTTTCAGCTGATGAGAAAAATGCAGATAAGAAAAGCAATATAAACATGATTAATACAAGATTTACTGGTATATCTATATCTGTCACATCAATTCGCTCCTATATTAAGTAGGCTATGTTATAGGACAGTGTTGATTTTTTAACAGAGCCTAAAAGTAAAGATATTGTTAGTGTAGACAAAAAAGGCAAATAACAATCAACGTATAGCATTTTTATACTTAATATAGAACATATGTGCTAAAATGAAGCTATTATCTAATGAATAGGTGAGAAAATGACTAGTGACATTCATGTGTCGGTTCGATCTTTAGTAGAATACGTATACAGCAGTGGTAGTATCGATACTGCTTTACCTAGAAGAAATAGCGTATTAATTGACGGAGTGAAGACACATCAACGATTACAAAAACTATATAAAGAAGGGGATTTAAAGGAAGTACACTTAACATGTTCGGTGGAGTACGAAGATATCGAGTATGTTTTAGAAGGGCGCTGTGATGGGATTCTTTTTGATGATGGGGTAACAATTGATGAAATAAAGTCTTCACAAACAGGTGTGGATCATATTGATGAGGAGGCGAATAAGTACCACTGGGGTCAAGCGAAGCTTTATGGGTATATGTATGCTAGGAAGGAAGAACTGCCAGAAATTCATGTTCAGGTAACATATGCAGATGTTCATAGTGAGAAAATGAAGGCTTCTAAAAGAACGTACACTTTTTCTGAATTAGAAAAATTCACCTATGAATTAATTGATGAGTATAGTAAATATGCTTCCCTTCGACTCGATTTTGAAAAAAAGAAAATAGAATCCATAAAGCAACTAGCATTTCCTTTCTCAAGATATCGTAAAGGACAGCGCGACTTAGCGGTGGCTACGTATAAAACGATTGTAGAAGATAAAAAACTGTTTGTGAAAGCACCTACCGGAATTGGAAAAACAATATCTACAATTTTTCCAAGTGTGAAAGCAATGGGAGAGGGGATTGTTCGAAAGCTTATTTACGTTACGGCGAAGACCATTACTCGAACTGTTGCAGAAGAGACATTCTCTCTATTAAGAGAAAAAGGACTGCGAATGAAGGTATGCACTATCACAGCAAAGGATAAAGTGTGTTTTAAAGATGAAACAATATGCCAAAAGGATTATTGTGAGTTTGCCAATGGATATTATGATCGAATTAATGGAGCTATTTTAGATATATTGGAGAAGGAAGATTCGTTCAATAGAGTGACAATTGAAAGGTATGCAAAGAAGCATACCGTTTGCCCATTTGAATTTTCATTGGATATCGCATTACTATCCGACAGTATTATATGTGATTATAATTACGTTTTTGATCCACGAGTAGCCTTAAAAAGGTTATCGATGGATAATAAAAATTCTTATGTGTTGCTAGTGGACGAGGCACATAATTTAGTGGAACGAGCACGTTCCATGTATTCTGCTTCCATTCATAAGTCTAGCTTCTTGAATATGAAACGATTGTTTTCCACGACAGTAAAAGAAATTTCTTCTTCCGCTAGTCAAATAAATGAATTGTTATTAAAGCTAAAAAAGGAAGAAATTATAGAGCAGTATACAACTAGAAAAGAGATGATTGGCGAGTTATCAGAGTTATTACAGGGATTTGTTGATATTTGTGATGAATGGATTCCCCGTAATCAACAAGAGAAAGGTTTTCAAGAGCTACTAGACGTTTATTTTGAAGCAAATATGTATTTGAAGATTGCAAATATATACGACGATAGCTTTATTACTTATATGGAACAAAACCAAAATGATGTAAAAATAAAGCTGGTTTGTCTTCATCCTGGGAAGTTGCTTAAGGAGAATACTAAGAATTACCGTGGTACTCTTTTTTTCTCTGCTACACTTATCCCTGGAAACTATTATTTAGAAATGCTAGGAGGGAGTAGTGAGGACTATACATTGGCATTGTCTTCCCCGTTTGATCCAAATAATGTGGATCTCTCTATCGCAAACTTGTCAACACGTTATAAAGACCGGGATGCCACTTTTGAGAAAATAATTGATTTGATTTATGAAGATCTATCAAGAGCAAAAGGGAATTTTCTAATATTCTTCCCTTCTTATCAATATATGAACGCAGTTTATGATAAATTTACTATAAAGTACCCAAGTGTAAAATCAATCATTCAAGAGAATATAATGGATGAGGAAAATAGAGAGGAATTTTTACACCTCTTTCAAGAGGATAATAAGAAAGCATTGATTGGTTTTGCTGTTTTAGGAGGAATCTTTTCTGAAGGTATCGATTTAAAGGGAGATAGATTAACTGGTGTCATAATCGTTGGTGTAGGTCTTCCACAACTGAATTCAGAACAAGATATGTTGAAGGAGTACTTCCGATCATTGGGGAAAAACGGGTTTGATTATGCATATGTGTACCCAGGTATAAGCAAGGTACTTCAAGCTGCTGGTCGACTCATTCGTACAGAAACGGATAAGGGAAGGTTACTGCTTATAGATGACCGCTTTTTAACGGAGAAGTACCAGCGTTTACTACCTAACGAATGGAAGCAGTTTAATATTATTAATTAAAACCATTCATTTAGGAAGAGCGTTCTATAAGATGCTACTTACTGATAAATCCTTCAGTCATAGAAGGTGACTGTCAATGGAAATGGTATCGGGGCCAATCATGTAAATATATTAAATGAAAGCATATAATTTATAGGTATTGGTAAAACAAGATATTAGATACAATAAAACCTGTAATGCTTTTATGAAAGGAATCGATAACATGTATCAAAATAGAGTAACGATGATAATTTTTCTTATTTTTTGGATATTTGTATTACGACTTTTCTTCTTTGAAGAGGAGCGTTCTATTATTCACTTCCTTTTAGGAGTAACTATTTTAGGTGTTATGCTGTTCCGATACAGATCACTGTCGATTGCAAAAAAGAAGTCACAAGCCAATATAACGTTACTTATTTGTGCGATATTATTAGTAACCATTTTTATGTGGTATATACAACCACTGATATTCTAAAAGCTAGGGTCTCCCCTAGCTTTTTCTATAGGATAAACAATTGATTAAACTTTGAGGGAATGACATTATGCTTGGGGTGATTTTGTCTATTCATAACCTTTAGGAGCAAAAACCTTTCTGAAAGGCACGGTATTCATTGATGTGTCATGAACGTAAAATCAACAGAGAATAATATCTTTAATTCACACAGTAACATATAAAGTATTTATAGTGACTTTTCATTCGGGCAGAAGTAAAATTTAACCAACGTAATTAAAGCGCTTACAAGCAAGCGAGAAGGGGAGAGATAAAATGAAGAAACTTAGTTTTTACATCATTATCATGATATTACCTTTCGTATTACTAGCATGTTCTCACAATGATGTCAGTACAAACGACCCTGGTGGTGGAAACAAAGAAATAGTTTTAAAGGACGCTGATGGAAATACACTTGCCACAGAAACAGATTTCGTTCCAGAATCAGCAAAAACGACATTCGAACAAGGGATTAGAACGCTTGCAATTGAAGTAGAGTTTAAGGATGGGTCAAAACTAGAAGAAATAACAAGTGCAAATAAACATAAAACCATTCATATTTATTACGGTGATGAATTACTCGCATCTCCAGTAGTAAGCGATGTTATTACTACAGGAAGTATCATCATTTCTGGAGGATTTTCCGAGGAATTAGCAAAGGAAATAGTAGAGTATATTAATAGTTTATAATAAGAAAGGGTTTCAAAAGTTCCTAGGAACTTTTGAAACCCTTTCTTATTTATTTAGGCATCCATATCTTGAACTTACCACTTAGTGCCAACAAAGCAAATAGGTAGAGGCAGTTATCGTAATAACGTCTTACACCTGTACGTACTGGAGTATTCCAAAATTGAATTACGGTAGATTCTGAGAATGGGCCATTTGCAGCAAGAGAGGCCATTGCATTAGTAGCTAGTAATCCAACTGGATGAAGTGATTTTTCTTCAAATGGTTCACCAGCAATCGTATATCTACGGTAATCTTCAGGATCCTTGTCAGCAAAGAAAGCTTGTATCTTATTTGCATTTTCAATTTCCCATTCATTTCCTCGGAACCACTCATAATCAAGACCAATATTAGCAGCAACACGATAAGAGTCACTAAAAAAGTGCCCGAAACCTCTCTCATCATTAGGTGTGCCATCATAATGAGCATATTCTGGTGCTAAACCAGTTTCAGGGTGACAAGCAATTTTCAAGTACTCTCTACTTGCAGCGGCAGCTTCCTTCCAAAATGCTTGATCCTCTGGATAAGACCACAAACTAAACAACTCATAAAAATGAGGTAAATGGTAGGATGGATCAGAATACTCACAATTAGGTATAAACTTAATAAGCTTATTTTCTGGGTTCCACATAGGGTACCCAACACCATCTTCTCCTTTATGGATGACTATTTTTAATAATTCCTTTGCTTGTGTACTATAGTTAAAAGGTTCTTCAACACTATCTCCCCAACGGTGAGATGCAAACAACAGTGCTAATGCAAAATACTCTTCTCCGTCTGGTGCTGGTCCATATGAATTTTTAGTACCATCTGTTGCACATGACCATGCGAAATAACCAGTATTTTCTCCTTCTGTCATATACATATATTTCATTGTCCAATTCCAAAGACGGTCAAACACATCCTTTTTATCTAGCTGAACTGCCATCATCATACCGTAGGACATGCCTTCTGTCCGAACATCTGTATTTCCAGTATCCATCATATATCCAAGGTCATTGCCAACTTCGAAATAAATTTTAGTTTCTTCATTTTCACCAAATAATTCGTTCCAAGTGTCTTCAACTCTTGTATTGATTTCTTCGTTAGAATAACCATATTCCTTAAATAGATTACGATACGTACCAGTAAAAAAAGCTCCTTCATTTGTTTTAAGCATAATCTTCCTCCTAGTTTTTAATTTATTGTCTACCCTGAAAATACGTGTATCAAATTATCTAGTGATACTAACTTTGATGGTTGGTATTCCATTCGCTTTTGTCCACTCCATTCCTGTGGGGAGTTGCCGAGCCCCCTCCACGACTACGTCGCTACGGTGTCTCGCCTCTACTCTACTTCCCACTGGAGTTCGTGGACTTACGCTCATTCCATATAAAGTGAAGAGTACTAACTATACTCATAACGTATTTTCATCCGCCATGGTGAAAATGTTCACTTTCATGGAAGTCTACCCTGAAATATTCATACCAGACGTAACCAAACTATCTAGTATAACTAATGTTTTTGTTTGGATCTTTGAAAATGTATACGCGTTTTTGCTGTCGTGCTGTTTTAAGGGTGATTAATAAAGTCCTTCGTAAATTATATTAACTCCACTCTTTTGAGTAGGAAGGTATTAAACTGTCGTCTAAATCTATATAGGTTTGCGTTTCCTCATGAATGGGTGATATTTCAATTAAACGAACCTCATTTTTTGAAAGTGTAAAGTTTAATGTTAGTTTATCCTTGCATTCTTTTCTTTCTGTATGGATATGTGGGTTTGCTACATTCTTAAGTGTTTCAACCTGTTTTTTACTTGGAAATCTTGGCCTCCCCATTTGTTTCCATACTTTCCATGGGTTTGCATACTCTTCGCTAATGGACTGATGTTTTATAAAAACTTGTTGAAAACAAGGAGGAAGCTCCAATTGTAATTGAGATGTGAAATGATCTCCCTTTTCCATTACTAAATTCCAAGCAACTAAGGCAATGGATCCATCTATTTTTCTTGTTATCAAGATGTTTTCATCTCGATAAAGCATTTCATCACCTAATTGGTTGAAAAACGAGAATAAATGAAACGTTGGTTTCGGAATACCGTTTAACGCAATAAGACCAAATCCCCCGTGAAACTGTGATTTGGGAACGTCTGCTTCTTCAAAAACATCACTGAATGTCCAATAGGAGAAGGAATCTACATAATCGCCAGCTTCACTAAGAATTCTTGCTAAATAAGCAGCATTTAGTGTTGTATCGTGAACTGGATTAATAGGACTGTAAGAAGTGTTATATTCCGTTATGTGAAAAGGTAAGTCTGGAAATGGTGATGCTTTAATCATTGCTCGTACTGTCTTAAATTCCTCTAACATAAAGTTGTTATCAAACAATTCTTGATAATAATACTCAGGTGTCACCTTATGAGGTTTCGCTGTAGAATAAGCGTGACGAGATACAAAATCAACGGGAGCGCTTTCATTTTTACAAAAAGCTAAAAAGTCAGTTATCCATTCGTCTGACCCACCGCAGATAGCTGGTCCACCAACTTGCAACTCTGGATGAACGTCTTTTACCGCAATTGCAGTTATTTTGTATAGCTTAAAATATTCTTTCTTGTCAGCGTCTTTCCAAAAATTTGTTAAATTTGGTTCGTTCCAAACCTCAAATGGCCATTTTAATACTTCTTCTAATCCATAACGATCTATAAAATGAGAAACAATAGCTTGAATAAGGTCATACCATTTATCGTAATCATTAGGTGGAGTAACATTTCCTTGCCAAGCAAAGATGGTTTGGTTATCTGAAGCTAAAAGTTTCGGCATAAAACCAAACTCGATAAATGGACGAATACCTAATTCCAGAAACGTATCAAAAATCCTATCGATATACGTGAAATTGTAAAATGGTCGCTTTGTTCCATCTTCTAACGTAAGTTCTCTATAAATTCCTATATCGTCGTGGAGTAAACCGTGCCCTCTAATATAATCAAAACTAATGGATTCTTGTATCACTTTTAAATGATCTATATATTCCTTTTGTAGAGCTAAACCAAGCCTACCTGTACCAATACAATGCTTCCAGTTTTTATTGAAGGGTACTTCCGTTTGTTTCGTTACGATTATTTTTTTCATGAGTATCCCCCATTTCATGCTGACAGTATATCAAACTCTGAAATAGACAGAAATGATTGAAAATATAGATTGTCCATAAAAAAGTAAAGGTATTCATAATATTCCTAAGTTGAAGAATTGAAACTTCTAAGATTATTTAAGGAGTATCTAAAGTTTACTCCCTGTTTTTTAATAATTGTTTCCTGTACTATTAAGAGGCGTTATTATTTCTATATCAATAAAATTAAGCGCTTTCAAAAAAGTGTGCCAGTTGGTATTAAGTCGAAGGAAAAGAGGTCACCATAACATGATAAAAAACCGTTTTTTTCTAATACTACTAATAGTAATGCTGACAACGATATATCTAGCTGCATGTGATTCAAATGAATTGAAAAATGACAATACGTTAAGAATAATGTTTATCTCTGATGTTCCACTGAGGACTCAAGAAAATTTCGATCCTTATATTTCTTCTATTGTTTCAGAGCTTGGATATGATAAGGAAGATCTAGAAATTAGTGTTCAATTATTTCCAATTTCCCATGATAAGTTGACCATCGAAATAGTTTTAAAAGAAGTCGATATTTTTATTGTGGATGATTCATTAAAAAATATTTTACTAGATCCTTATGGGTTACATCCTTTAGATTCGTTTAGAACTTTATTATCAGATTCAACATTTGAACAGTTTATAATGAATGATGAGGATACTGGTGAACCACATTTGTATGCTATACCTTTTGATAATGACTCTAAAATAATTCAGGACATAGGGATTCAGTTACCAACACCATTAATTGGTGTAGTAACGAAAACAAGTAATCAAAAAGAACTAGCAGTGAAAATACTTGAGGAATTACTTTAGATTTTTATTCTATATCTCGCAGGGAAAAGGGTGATACTATGCAAGTAGGTTGGATGTCTTCCGGATTTTATCGAACATGTGAATGGATATGGAAATTGGCATACGTAAACTTACTTTGGCTCGGTTTTACATTGGTCGGACTAGTTCTGTTTGGTTTTTTACCAGCTACTGTAGCAATGCTCACAATTATGAGGAAATGGTTACAGAGTGAAGATGTTCCTATCTTTAAAACATTCGTTATAACTTATAAAAATGAATTCTTAAAAATTAATGCCCTAGGAGTTGTGTTTGCAGTAGGTGCATACATCTTGTATTTCAACTACATGTATTTAGGTACTGTTACTGGGTTAACTCATACTGTAGTAGCGCTTGGATGGTATGTAGCACTGTTTGTTTATAGTATAACGTTATTATTTGTTATTCCAGCCTATGTTCACCTTGAACTGAAGCTATTTCAGTATATAAAAACAGCTCTTATCGTTGCATTAGTAAATCCTTTATCAGTTATTACTTTATTTATTTCTTTCTTCTTACTTTTCAATCTATTTCATAATGTACCTGGACTAATTCCGTTTTTTGGACCAAGTCTAATTGGGTTTGTTATTATGTGGTGTGGACATATGTCATTCAATAGAATTGATAGGAAGCAACAAAAACTGAAGGAGACGTAATGATCAAAATAATGTGAGAAAAAAATAAATGTAAAGTATACAAACCAGTACTGATAGGGAACTCTATAAATATCTTAATAAAAACAGAGACCTTGTTTCCGTATTTGTCGGAAAGTGACGATCTCTTATTCATATGTTACTATGATTTCAAGGGACTCAATTTTTTGAGTCCCTTTCAATATGATGGGATTGCTTTCTAATCCGTATGATGTTGTAATGATATATTTATATTAATACCTCTAAAGAGGAGTGATCGTATGTTCAAAGTTCTTTTGGTTGATGATGAAATGTTTGCTCGTCAAGGTTTAAGGAGTTTGATTGAATGGGAAAAGTGTGGATTCGAGGTTATTTCGGAAGCTGCGAATGGGGAAGATGCTTTTGAAATAATAGAATCACTACATCCTGATGTAGTCATCACAGATATTCGAATGCCTGTTGTTGATGGACTAGAATTAATACAAAATGTAAATCAAACCTTAGAAGTGAAACCTAAGTTTGTGATCATTAGTGGTTATAACGATTTCTCTTATGCTCAAAAGGCTGTTAGGTATGGAGTGTTTGATTTTGTATTGAAACCTGTTGATGAAGAAGAATTAGAAACCACATTAAAGAAGCTTGCTGAGGAGCTCGAAAAACAAGTGGTTATTAAAGCCAGTAGACAAAAACAAATATCTGAGAGCAATTTTGTTCAATTGCTAGAGGGTGGATTAACGGAAAAGGACGTTGCAGATTGGGCTAAATCTTTACATATCGATAAAAGTGACCACTTTTATTATGTGATCATAGAAATTAATAATTTATCACCAAATGAAAGAATTTCTATAGAGGATGATGTAATTAAAGATGCTATGACGAGATTAGGAAATGAGTCAAATCAATTAGCGTTGTATATTCACCATGATAATGCTGTAGGCTTGTTACTTTCTTCTGACCAGATAAGAAAATATAACGGAGAAATCGAGACCCTTTTAAATAAATTGAATAGAGAAATAGCTCAAAGTGTAAATAAACCTATTACTATATTTGTTGGTGATAGAGTAGATAACTTATTATTACTAAAAAGCTCTTTCGATACTGCGAGCAATATTCGAAATTATAAATATATAATACGTGATAAAAAGGTAATACTTTATGAACAGGTAAAAGATTTGGAAGTAACCTATAATGAGTTGGATAATAAAATTTACTTATCTCTTTTAGAAAAAGTAGAAGAAAACAAAGTTAATGAAATAGAAGAAGAAATTGATCATATTTTTCATGAGTTTCAATTGAAGAACTTTTCTCCATCAGCAATAAAAACTTCCATTAATCGTTGTGTATTTAGGATCATTCAAATAATTAACAGTATGGATGGTGATGAAAAGAAAATCACCTCCTTAGTACCAATGACAAATTGGGAAAAGCATAATTTAACTTATCATGATCTAAAGAGATTATTTAGTAATTTTGTTTTGGAAGGTTCTGTTGTGATTCAAGAATTACGCAAAGAGAATATGAAAGGTGATATTCACAAGGTAAAAACGTATGTAGACAATAATTTCCATATGAACATTAGCTTAAAGAGTATTGCGACCAAATTCTATATGAATCCTGTATATATGGGCCAGTTATTTAAAAGGACCTTTGATATTTACTTTAAAGAGTATTTATTAAATTTAAGGGTAGATGAAGCGAAGAAACTCCTACGACAAACAGACATGCGCGTTTATGAAGTGGCCGAAAAAGTAGGATTTGGAAGTACAGATTACTTTGTTACCCAATTTGAAAAAATAAATAAAATGACCCCAACAGAATATAGGAACAAACTATTAAAAAAATGATGTTCTCGGATACTAGTCACTGTTACGAATATCACTATAAGTTACAGGTCACTTAAGTACACATCCTAAGTAGCCAATAAGTACAAGCATTTACTTTTCTAAAAATAAACAGAGAAGGATAATTCACATGCTACCTTCTAATTTGAAATTTAACAATATAAAGTTAAGGAATAAGCTGTTAATTTTGTATATTCTATGTGTGTTCCTACCTATTGTTTTTACTAATATTGTTTTTTATCACGTAACTTCCACAGATATTAAAAATCAAAAAATGGAGGATGTGGAGTTAGTACTAGATCAAATAACAAATGACTTTGTTTCGGTGATAGAACAAGCGATAGGAATATCTACTGGATTCTATACAGATTACAGACTATATGAGTTTTTTGAAACGGATTACGAAACTCCAATAGATTATATAGAAGCATATGATTACTATCTCAGAGAGTTGAATCGTTTTAGTCCGTTATTTTATTCCATTATGTCCATTTCGTTTTATACAACAAATCCAAATATCTTATATGCTGGCGGGGTACAAAGAATTACGGAAGAAACGGAAGAAACCGAATGGTATCAGATGCTGTCTAACACTAACAACCCAATTGTATTAAGAACAAATCCACACGTAGAAAGTGAAATGTTTAGTTTAATTCGCGAATTAGATTTTTTTAGAAGTAAAAATGAAACTAGAAAAATTATTAAAATAGATATAAATCCCCATAATATAAGACAAAGCTTTAATAATGTCACTTTTCAAGGAAATGTGTATTTATTAAATGCGGAAGGAAACATAGAGTACTCCACAGATTCTTCTATTGATTGGCGAAGAAATAATATTAGTTACCAATCTTTAGAATTCAAAGAAGACACAATTGTTTTAGAGGATCGACTTCTGCCGAAAACATATTTTGATGGTTGGAAGATAGTGGGAACTATTTCCGAAAGAGAAATACTAGAAGAATTATACCAGTCGGGGAAATTTATCATTGTCTTAGCTAGCATCAATTTTTTACTTCCAACAATTATAATTATTTTAATTTCAAGATCCATCCATACTCGTATCTTAAGGGTACTGAAACATATGAGAAAAATGAAAAAGCAAAATTTTGAAACGATTCCTTCTAGTGGAGATAAAGATGAAATTGGAGAACTAACTTCGGAGTTTAATAAGATGTCTCGAACTATTAATAAACTAATTAATGAAGTGTATATAGCTAATATTGAAAAAAAAGACCTAGAATTAAAAGAAAAACAAGCTCAGTTAAGTGCATTACAAAGTCAAATAAATCCCCATTTTTTATTTAACGCCTTAGAAACTATCAGGATGCGAAGTGTAATAAAAGGGGAGAAAGAAACTGCGAAAATTATTCAAAATATGGCCAAGATATTCAGGAACTCCTTAACGTGGGGCAAAGAGTGGGTTACAGTCCAAGAAGAAATGAATTTAATTATATGTTTCCTTGAAATTCAAAAGTATCGTTTCGGAGATAAATTAGAATATGAGCTTGAAGTAGATACTAATGTAAATAATTTTATCATACCAAATATGGCATTTTTACCGTTTGTTGAAAACGCGAGTATACACGGAATTGAACCAGTTAAAGAGAATGGAAAGATACATTTAAAGATACATTTAGAAAATGATCATGTCGTATATACTATTCGTGATAATGGTGCAGGTATGTCTAAAGAAAAGAGAGAAAGATTAATGGAGAGCCTTCTTAAAGAAGAGAGTATGGGAGAAAGTGTAGGAATTAAGAATGTGTATTATCGATTAAAACTATATTTTAAAGAGGACTTTCAATTTACTATTGATAGTTCCCCGGGAGAAGGAACGATAGTCCAAATAAAGCTCCCATCAGGGAAAAATTATAAGAATTGATGAAAAATAGAGAGTAATCCTTTGGGATACTCTCTATTTTTGTTGATTAAAAAAGCATTATGTCGAACTGTAATGAATTTATTGATTGCATATCTTTATTTTTCAAAGTGAAAGCTATAGTTTAGTGGGTAATGATGACGCTTTCTTCGCGATATAATGAAAGTGCTTTCATAAGTGATTGCAAAAAAATAAAAAAACAACGATTTGAAAGGGGTAGTCAAATGTTTAAAAGGAGTATCGTTTTACTAGGGTTGTCGTTGAGTTTAGTCCTTGCGGCTTGTTCAAATAATGACTCATCTACAGGAAATAATTCATCCAACACAAATGATTCAGGTGAAACACCTGAAGTTGTAACTTATCACTTCTTTAATGCTGCTACAGCAGGAAGAGATGTTAATACGAACGAAACAACGTTAGGAGCAATGTTTGAAGAAGCAACTGGAGTTAACTTTAGAATGGAGCATCTAGTTGGTGACATTAACCAAAGAATTGGTGTAATGGTAGCAAGCGGTGATTATCCAGACGTTATCGTTCCAGACGATACAATTGACACACTACTAGATGCAAAAGCATTGATTCCTTTAAATGACTTACTTGAAGAGCATGGACAAAATATATTAGCGGCATATGATGAATATCTACACATGTTCACTCAAGATGATGGTAATATTTATTACATTCCTTTTGGTGCAACAGTTAATGAGTTCCAACCCAATCCAAATATTGACCAAGGTGCATTTTGGATTCAACGTGGAATCTTAAAAGAGTATGGTTTCCCAGAAATCAACACTCTAGATGAGTATTTAGAAATCATTACACGTTATGCAGCAGAAAATCCTGAAATTGATGGAATGAGAACAATTCCTTTCACAGGTTTAACGTATGACTGGAGATTCTTTGCATTCTCTAACGCGCCAAACCACTTAGCGGGTTATCCTAACGATGGTGGCGTAATGATCGATATGGAAACACATGAAGCTACTGTTTATGCAGATTCAGAATATACAAAAGAATGGTTAAAATCACTAAATGACTTAAATGCAGATGGTTTATTAGACCAAGAAATGTTTGTTATGAACTATGATGAGTATTTAGCAAAATTATCTTCAGGCCGTGTTCTTGGATTCTTTGACTACGGTTGGCAGTTTGGTAATGCACGTAATGCCTTAAGAGATGCTGGTAACCCTGATCGTGAATTCATGGCTTTACCAATCGTATTTGATGGTGTTGAGCAAGATCAATATTTAGATCCACCTTCATTCACAAGTAATCGTGGAGTAGGTATCACAGTTAATGCAGAAAACCCTGAGCGTATCATCCAGTTCTTCGATCACATTATTCAAGAAGAGCAACAAAAGAAGATCATGTGGGGTCTAGAAGGCGAACACTATACTGTTGACGAAGATGGTCGTTACTTCCAAACAGAAGAGCAAATTGAATTGGTTCAAAATCAACAATTTAGAGAAGAGTTTGGTATGACAACATTCGAGTGGAACTGGCCACGTCTTAACGGTTCATTTGAAAATGGAAACGCAGTAGAGCCACGTAGACAACCAGAAGTTGCACTTGCAACATACAGAGACGCAGATAGAGAGTATTTAGATGCATACGGAATTAGCACATTTGCAGAATTATTCGCTGATCCACAAGAGCGTCCTTGGTATCCTGCATGGAGTGCGAACATTGAGCAAGGTTCACCTCATGCAATTTTTGAAGAACGAGCTAATGAGTTAACAAGAAGACACTATGCTCGTATCGTATTAGCTGAACCAGCTAATTTCGAAAAAGAGTGGAATGACTTTGTAGAAGCTTACAGAAAACTTGATGTTGAAGCTTATGAAAACTTCTTTACAGATGTAGTGCAAGCACGTGTAAGAGGCGAATGGTAATTTTTTAGGGAAAGGGGCTTGGACAACCGAATATGGGAGTTGTCAAAGCTCCCCTTTTCACTTATTAGGTTTACAATAGGGAGGGAGACCAAAGTGTCATTACAACAAACACCAACACCAATGATGCCAAGTCCTCAAGGTGCTACGAAAAGACCTAAAGGAATAAAGTATTTTATTAAAAAATGCGGCGAACAAAAAGCATTACTTTTAATGAGTGTTCCATTTTTAATTTGGTTATTTATTTTCAGATATGTACCATTAGCTGGTTGGGCAATGGCATTCCAAGATTTTAGACCCGCACGTCCTCTATTAGAACAAGAATGGGCTGGATTCAAGCACTTTATCTTCTTATTTACAGATCCAAGGTTTTTCGAAGTATTACGAAATACACTAGCTATGAGTTTAATAAACCTAGTTTTAGGCTTTGTAACTGCTATAGGGTTAGCTATTCTATTAAATGAATTACGTAATCTAGCATTTAAGCGGGTTGTTCAAACGATCAGTTACATGCCTCACTTCTTATCTTGGGTAGTTGCTGCAGGACTTGTATCAGCAGTATTATCTGTAGAAAGTGGAATTATCAATATCATCTTAAACAACCTAGGAATTATTAAAAACAATATTATGTGGTTAGGTGTAGGAGAGTATTTCTGGGGAATTATCGGTGCAGCTGATGTTTGGAAAAACGTTGGATGGAATACAATTATTTACTTGGCTGCTATCACGATGATAGATACAGAGCAATACGAAGCAGCAGAAATTGATGGAGCTTCACGTTTACAACGTATCTGGTATATTACATTACCAGGAATGAAACCAGTAATTATTATTCTATTAATTATGAACTTAGGTTATATTCTTGAGTCTGGATTTGAAGCGCAATACCTATTAATGAATCCAATGAACATGGACTTTGCGGAAAACTTAGATATATTCGTTTTACGATATGGTATTAATATGGGGAATTTCTCCTTAGCGACAGCGGCAGGAATATTCAAAACAGTAGTGAGCTTTATCTTCCTTTTCTCAGCAAACCATATTGCTAAGAGAATGGGTGAAGCGAGACTATTCTAGAGGAGGGGCATCATGAACAGTTTTTTATCCAAATTAGCAGGAAAACGTAGAGGTGTTGATGACCTCATTTTCGATACACTAAATGTTATTTTTATGATTTTCCTATGTATTGTCATGTTATATCCGATGGTGAACACATTGGCAGTATCCTTTAACGAAGCTACTGATACAGTGCGTGGTGGAATCTATCTATTTCCTAGAGAGTTTACATTTTATAACTATCAACACGTTTTTGGTGAATCACAATTGTTACACGCTGGTATGATTTCTGTATTAAGAACGGTTATCGGTACAGCAGTTTCTGTATTCTGTACGGCAATGGTTGCTTATACGATCAGCCGTAAAGACTTTGTATTAAAGAAATTTGTAACAATTGCATTCGTATTAACTATGTATTTAAACGGTGGTTTAATCCCAACGTACTTATTAATGAGAGAGCTTTCTTTAATCGGTACATTCTGGATTTACATTATTCCAGGTTTAATTGGAGTATTTAACTTAATCGTAGTTCGTTCCTTTATTGAAGGTTTACCAGAAACAATCTTTGAATCTGCAAGAATTGACGGTGCAGGAGAATTTACTCAGTTTTTCAAAATAGCTTTACCTTTATGTTTACCTGTAATCGCTACAGTATCCCTTTTCGTAGCTGTAGGTCAATGGAATCAATGGTTTGACGTATTCCTTTATAACTCATCAAGACCTGAACTAAGTACACTACAGTACGAATTAATGAAAATCTTACAAAACTCGAATGCAGCAGTATCTGGTGGGTCTGCAGCAAGTGCTTTAGCAGCTTCCCAAAGTGGAGCAATTGAAACAGTTACACCACAAGCAGTTCGTGCAGCTATGACGATCATCGTAAGTGTACCGATTATCTGTGTATATCCATTCTTACAAAAATACTTTGTAAAAGGTTTAACACTAGGTGGGGTAAAAGGATAATACCGATCGATTAGTCATCAACCTAACAAACTATAGATTTACACCTGCAAAGTATATCACATTAAATTTGTATCGTACAATAGTTTATTTATTCCAAAGATACGAAGGGACTGTATTATTGCATGGCTACACCAAAAAATATATTTTTCAATGCACATCATTCACCGATTGGGGCGTTCTCTAGCTTTACTCTGGGATTTCCTGGAAATGGTGGAGGTTTAGACCTAGAGCTAGGGCGCTCTCCTAAGCAAAATATATTTATAGGGTTAGAATCGAATGAGAAGGGAAAGTTTGAAACTCTCCCTTTTCATGTAGATGCTGAAAGTGAAGCAAGTCGTTATGATATCGAAAATCCAGATCCGAACCCAAATAAGCCCCAAATCTTTTTCCCGTTTGAAAAAGAGAAAATATCACGAGATTTCCATGTTGGAACAGATACGTGGAAAGCAGGGAACCTTTCATTTACTATTTATTCCCCTGCTCATTCAGTTCCTGATCCTGAGATAGCTTCAGATGAGGAATTAAAACTAGCAACTGTTCCTGCTGTTATTGCAGAATTGACAGTTGATAACAGAAAAGGAACAGAAACAAGACGAGCATTTTTTGGTTACGAGGGAACGGATCCATATACTTCGATGCGTAGAATGGACGACACGTTAAAGTATCCTGGCGTAGGTCAAGGAACGTTAACTTCCATTGTTTCAAAAACGGAAAATGTAAAATCAGCATTACACTTTAGCTTGGAAGACGTACTAGTAAATAACTTAGAGGAGAATTGGACATTCGGACTTGGAAAAGTTGGAGCACTTATCATGGATACTCCGGCTGGTGAAAAAAGAACATACCAATTTATCATTTCCTTCTATCGTGGTGGAGTTGCAACAGCTGGTCTTGAAACATCCTATTGGTATACAAAATACTTTAAGAATATGGAAGCTGTAGCTGAATATACAGCCGATAATTTTGATCTATTAGTTGAAAGGGCTCTTGAGTCGAATAAATTAGTAGAAGATAGCAGTCTCTCCAATGATCAAAAATTTATGATGGCTCATGCTATTCGAAGTTATTATGGATGCACACAGTTTCTAGAATCGGAAGGGAAACCTCTATGGATTGTTAATGAAGGGGAATACCGAATGATGAATACGTTTGATCTTACTGTGGATCAATTATTCTTTGAACTGAAGATGAACCCTTGGACTGTAAAAAATGAGTTAGACCTCTTTGTAGATAGATATAGTTATGAAGACCATGTTCGTTTCCCAGGAGAAGATACAGAGTATCCTGGTGGAATAAGTTTTACACATGATATGGGTGTAGCAAATACATTCTCAAGACAGAACTTTTCGTCTTATGAGCTTTATGGCATTGACGGTTGTTTCTCCCATATGACACAAGAGCAATTAGTAAACTGGCTATTATGTGCTTCTGTCTATGTTGAGCAGACTGGTGATCAAAAATGGCTGAAGGAGAATTTACCTGTTTTTGAACGCTGCTTAGATAGTATGTTAAACCGTGATAACCCAGACCCTGAAAAGCGAAATGGAATAATGAGTCTTGATAGTACTCGTACAATGGGTGGAGCAGAAATAACAACGTATGATAGTTTAGATGTTTCATTAGGTCAAGCCCGCAATAATATTTACTTAGCTGGTAAATGTTGGGCAGCATATGTAGCACTAGAAAAAATCTTTGCAGAGCAAGGATTAAATGATCTTTCTAAAGTAGCTGGTGAACAAGCAGAAAAAGCTGTTAATACCATCGTGAGTAATGTGACAGAAGATGGCTATATTCCAGCAGTAATTGGGGAAGGTAATGATTCAAAAATTATCCCTGCTATAGAAGGGTTAGTATTCCCCTGTTTCACCAACTGTGAAGACGCATTAGATAGAAACGGTAGATTCGGAGAATATATACAAGTGTTAGAGAAACACCTAGAAGTTGTATTAGAGGAAGGTACTTGCTTATTCCCTAATGGTGGGTGGAAAATTTCATCTACTAGTAATAATTCATGGCTTAGTAAAATCTATCTATCTCAATTTATCGCTAGACATATTCTAGATTTACCTTGGGATGAAAAAGGTGCAAAAGCAGATGCAGCACATGTTGAATGGTTAACACATCCTACCTTATCTGTGTGGAGTTGGAGTGACCAAATAATCTCGGGTGAAATCAGCGGAAGTAAATATTATCCACGAGGGGTAACAAGTATTCTTTGGTTAGTGGAACAAAAGTAATTGGAGGTTCAAAAAAATGGAACAGAATATAAAAGATATTCCATCTCTCCAATCGGTATATAAAGATTATTTTCCAATTGGTGCAGCAATAAATGCTAGAACAATAGATACTGAGAAGAACTTATTAAAGAAACACTTCAATAGCTTAACTGCTGAAAACGAAATGAAGCCCGAAAATCTACAGCCAAAGGAAGGTGTTTTCACTTTCGATGTGGCAGATAAGATGATCGGTTTTGCAAAACAAAATAATATGAGATTCCGAGGGCATACACTTGTGTGGCACAATCAAACTCCAGAGTGGATGTTCGCCAATAGTGATGGTTCAGTCGCTAGTCGAGAAAAAATCTTAGCTAGAATGGAAAATCATATCTCTACAGTTGCTGGACGTTATAAAGGTCAGATTTATAGCTGGGATGTAGTAAATGAAGCAATTGCAGATGAGGAAAAAGTATTTTTAAGACAATCAAAATGGTTAGAATTAGTTGGTGAAGACTTTATTGACAAGGCATTTGAATACGCTCACAAGGTTGATCCAAGTGCAGCATTGTTCTATAACGATTATAATGAATCATTTCCTGGTAAGCGTGAAAAAATCTATCGTTTAGTGAAATCTCTAGTAGAAAAAGGCGTGCCAATTCACGGTGTTGGTCTTCAAGCTCATTGGAATATCGCTGAACCAAGCTTAGATAACATACGTGAAGCGATTGAACGATACGCATCACTAGGGATGCAAATTCAAATTACGGAAATGGATGTTTCTGCATTTTCTTGGGAAGATAAGCGAACAGATCTTGTAAAACCAACCGCGCAAATAGCAGAGCTACAAGCTCAACGTTACGAAGAGTTTTTTAAGATATTTAGAGAATATAAAGAAGTAATAACGAGTGTTACATTTTGGGGTGTGAGTGATAGTTATACTTGGCTAAATGACTTTCCTGTAAGAGGTAGAAAGAATTGGCCGTTTGTATTTGATGCTAACCAACATGCGAAAGATTCTTTTTGGAAAATTGTAGACTTTAAGTAGTATAAAAAATAAGCCGTTGGCGCCTAAATTTTCATTTGGCGCCTTACGCTTTTCTTTGGATTGGAGGATTTACAATGGCGAATGGTTATGAAGCTTGGCTACAATATAGTAGAATAACAGATTCTACATTACTAGCAGACTACACTCCGTTTCTAAAGCAAATTGTATTAGCTGAAGAAACGTTACTGATACATTCCGCAAAACAAGAATTACAGAAGGGTATCTCTTCTATGTTTGGCATTACACTTGAACTTTCCACTGTAATAGAAGGTGATTCGTCTATCATTTTGGCAACAGAGTCGAAAGATGAATTCGTTCAAGATTATATTGGAGATGTAAAGGAACAGTTACATGAGGAAGGTTACTTGTTAAAAACGATTAACGATAAAAAAAGCATACTTATATATGGGAAAACAGATAAAGGTGTTTTATATGGAGCTTTCCATTTACTTAGACTAATCCAAACTCAACAAAGTTTGAATAATATAGATGTGATTGAAAATCCTAAAAATCAATTACGAATGATAAATGAATGGGATAATATGGATGGCAGCGTGGAACGAGGGTATGCTGGAAAATCTATCTTCTTTGAAGATAATCACTTCGTTAGAGACTGGGATAGAATAAGAGATTATGCGAGAATGCTTTCTTCTGCAGGACTAAATGCAATTGCCTTTAACAATGTAAATGTTCATGAAGTAGAGTCGAAGCTTATTACTCCTGAATTTCTTCCAGATGTAGTGAAAGTGGCGGATATTTTCCGTGCGTATGGTATAAAAACGTTTTTGAGTATAAATTATGCTAGTCCAATTCAACTAGGTGGACTCAATACAGCAGATCCTCTAGATGAGGATGTTCGTGAGTGGTGGAAAGAAAAAGCGAAGGAAATATATAGCTATATACCTGATTTCGGTGGAGTTTTAGTAAAAGCAGATTCAGAGCACCGTCCAGGTCCATTTACTTACAATCGAACACATGCGGATGGAGCAAACATGCTTGCAGAAGCTGTGAAGCCGTTTGGTGGAATTGTACTTTGGAGATGTTTCGTTTATAACTGCATGCAGGATTGGCGTGATCGCTCTACTGATAGAGCACGCGCGGCATATGATCACTTTAAACCATTAGATGGTCAGTTCCATGAAAATGTTGTTCTTCAAATTAAGAATGGTCCTATGGACTTCCAAGTTCGTGAAGGAGTCTCTCCATTATTTGGGTCAATGCCAAAGACGAATCAAGTACTTGAATTCCAAGTGGCTCAAGAATATACAGGGCAACAACGTCATGTATGTTATTTAATTCCACAGTGGAAAGAAATATTAGATTTTGATACGTATGCAAATGGAGAAGGAACTCCTGTAAAATCTATTGTGGATGGAAGTCATTTCTCATATACGCACTGTGGAATAACAGCAGTATCGAATATTGGAAATGATGAAAATTGGACTGGTCATACATTAGCACAAGCAAATTTATACGGATATGGTCGGTTAACATGGAATCCAGACTTATCTTCAGATGAAATTACAGATGAGTGGGTAAAATTGACTTTTGGAATAGATCCAGAGGTTGTAAATGAAGTAACAGACATGCTACTCCATTCTTGGGGAATTTATGAAAACTATACCTCTCCATTAGGTGTCGGTTGGATGATAAATCCGGAACATCATTACGGACCAAATGTAGATGGATATGAGTACTCTGTATGGGGAACCTACCATTTTTCCGATTGCAAAGGAATGGGTGTAGATAGAACGATTGCCACTGGTACAGGATATACTGGGCAATACTTCAAGGAAAATACTGAAATGTATGAGTCTTTAGAAACGTGTCCAGACGAGTTATTATTATTCTTCCATCACGTACCGTATACACATGTATTGAAATCCGGAAAAACAGTGATTCAACATATTTACGATACTCACTTTGAAGGTGCAGATCAAGCGGAAGGGTTAAAACAACAATGGTTAGCACTCGAAGGGAAGATTGATGAAGGTAGATTCAAGGGCATTTTAGAACGACTTGAGCATCAAGCCGAGCACTCAAAAGAGTGGAGAGACATTATAAATACGTATTATTATCGGAAATCTGGAATTCCTGATGACCATAATAGAAAGATATATTAAAATGAATGGGAACATTCATTAGTGTAAACATCATCTGATAAACAAATAAAAAGTAAACAGGCTTTTGCCAAACTCAGAAAAACTTGGTGATTTGCCAAGTTTTTCTATTTCTAAAATTGTTTTTCATTTGGGTGTCTATTAATTGGATGTAATAAAACATACTTAATTTGAGGTGAATAGCATTGAAAATGACTTTTAGATGGTTTGGTGAGGGCAATGATACAGTTAGCTTGAACCATATTAAGCACATACCTGGTGTAGAAGGAATTGTTTGGTCACTGCATGACATGGCTGCTGGTGAAGAATGGCCGATGGAGAAAATCCTAGAAGTAAAAACACAAGCTGAAAAACATGCTCTAAACATTGATGTAGTAGAAAGTGTAAATATTCATGAAGATATTAAGCTAGGACTCCCAACAAGAGATGAGTATATAGAGAATTATAAACGTACTATTGAAAAACTCGGTGAAGTTGGAGTGAAAGTAATTTGCTATAATTTTATGCCAGTTTTTGATTGGACAAGAACAAATCTTTTTAAAGAGTTAGAAGATGGTTCTACTGCTTTATTTTACGAAAAAGCAATTGTAGATGATATGGATCCTATGGAACTTGTTAAATCTATCTCGACGAACCCTGATTTTACAATGCCAGGTTGGGAGCCAGAAAGACTAGAAAAATTAACTGATCTTTTTAACGCATATAAAGATGTATCAGAAGAAGATCTATGGGATAACTTGAAGTACTTTTTAGAAGAAATCATTCCAGTAGCAGCAAAGCATGATATTAAAATGGCTATTCATCCGGATGATCCACCATGGTCCATTTTTGGATTACCGAGAATTATTACAAGCCAAGATAATGTAAGAAGGCTATTAAAGCTCGTCGATAGCCCTTATAATGGTGTAACATTATGCAGTGGTTCTCTAGGAGCAAACCCTGAGAACAATGTTGCAGCAATGGTTAGAGAGTTTGCAGATAGAATTCCATTTGCACATATTCGTAACGTAAAGGTTTACGAGAATGGCGACTTTATTGAAACTTCTCACCGAAGTGAAGATGGTACAGTGGACATTTATGAAATCGTGAAAGCGTATCATGATATGGGATTCACAGGGTATGCGAGACCTGATCACGGAAGACACATTTGGGATGAGAAATGCCGCCCGGGATATGGCTTATATGACAGAGGATTAGGAATAATGTACATGTGGGGTATTTGGGATACATTAACGAGATTAAAAGAAAGTGGGAATAAAGCATGATCACGTTAAATGAAAATCTAAAAGGAAAAGTCGCAGTTATCACTGGTGGCGGTGGTGTGTTATGTAGTGCCATGGGGAAAGAATTAGCTAGACACGGAGTAAAAGTGGCCATCCTCAACAGAACCTCGGAAAAAGGCGAGGTCGTAGCTCAAGAAATTAGAGATGCGGGTGGCCAAGCCATTGCAGTAGCTTGTGATGTTGTAAATGTAGAAAGTGTAAAAAAGGCGGAAGAAGTTGTTTCTGCTGAATTTGGTCCTTGCGATATTTTAATTAATGGTGCAGGGGGGAACCATCCTGATGGATCTACAACAAACGAGACAATGAATGTAGAAGATATTGACGATCCTGAGGTGAAATCATTTTTCGATTTAACTTTCGAAGGATTCAATCATGTTTTTAATCTAAATATTATTGGAACAGTGATTCCTAGTCAAATTTTTACAAGAAAGATGATGAATCGTGAAGGAGCGATTGTCATTAATATTTCTTCTATGGCAGCTCCGAGCCCGATGACAAAAGTACCTGCGTACGGAGCAGCGAAAGCAGGAATTGATAACTTCACACAATGGTTGGCAGTACACATGGCACCGGTAGGGATTCGAGTAAACGCAATTGCACCAGGATTTTTCTTAACAGAACAAAATAGAAGGTTACTTACAAATGAAGATGGATCACTAACACCTAGAGCAGAAAAAGTAATTGGACATACTCCGATGAAGCGATTCGGATCAACTGATGATCTTTTAGGAACATTACTATGGTTAGCTGATGAGAATTTATCTGGGTTTGTTACTGGTATCTCAGTACCAGTAGATGGCGGATTTATGGCATATTCAGGTGTTTAATCAATATGGGGCTTGCGATTGTAAGCCTCTCTTTCATATAAATTCTAGAAAAATGATGGGTGGAGGACATGTCGATCAATAATCACTCTATTAGCAAACTTTCGTTATTTGCTATAACATGGCCTATCTTTATTGAAGTATTTTTACAGGCTTTCATGAAGTTTACTGATGTATTTATGTTGAGCTTTGTATCGGACGAAGCGGTAGCGGCTATTGGTGTGGTTAATCAAATCATGATGTTTACTTTCGTCTTATTTAATTTTACTGCGATGGGGTCTGGGGTAGTTGTTGCTCAGTTTACCGGAGCGGGAAAAGGAAAAGATGTGTCAAAGACGATTGCCAATGCACTAGTAATCAATCTACTATTTGGATTTATTGTAAGCGTTATCGTCGTGCTATTTCGACATCAATTTTTATCCATTTTTAATTTGTCTCCGGAGCTTTATGCGTATGCAGACATATATATGATCATTGTAGGTGGAACTTTATTTACACAATCAATGGTACTCACATTGTTTTCCGTAATGGAAGCAAAGGGGTATACGAAGGATGTTATGTATGTTGCTATAGGTATGAATGTTATTAATATTCTTGGAAACTATTTATTTATATTTGGTGCTCTCGGTGTACCTCAACTAGGTGTTACAGGTGTTGCTATTTCTACTGCGGTAGCAAGGGCGTTGGCGATGGTTGCTATGTTCTTTATTTTATATCGACGAGTGGAAGTACGCATTAAGGTAAAGGATTACTTGTACCTTCAGATGGACTATGTAAAGAAAATAATGAAGATTGGTATACCATCTGCGGGTGAACACCTTTCTTATAATACCAGTCAAATTGTAATTACTGTATTTATTACCCTTTTAGGAGCTAGTGCATTAGCAACAAAAGTATATACTCAAAATCTCATGATGCTGATGGTTATTTTTTCAATGGCAATGTCCAAAGGAATGCAGATTTATATAGGGCAACTTGTTGGAGCAGGTAGACTAGAAGAAGCATATCGAAACATGTATCGTGGGTTAAAATGGGCGTTGGGTGTCGCGATGAGTGTTGCGGTCATATTAGCTTTTTCAGGAGAATATTTGATTACGTTTTTTACAAGTGAAATAGATATTATCACAGTTGGGGCGACTTTATTAATCTTCGGTCTTATTTTAGAACCAGGAAGAACTTCAAATCTTGTTATTATTAGTGCATTAAGAGCTTCCGGTGATGCGAAATTTCCTGTTATGATGGGGATTCTATCTATGTGGGGAATTAGCGTTCCTCTTGCATATTATTTAGGGGTTCACTTAGGGTATGGTTTATTTGGTATATGGACTGCGTTAATTATCGACGAATGGGTAAGAGCGATATTAATGCATTTTCGTTGGCGAAGCAAAGTTTGGCAACGGAAGTCGCTTGTGCGGCAAGAACGATCAGAAGTTGTGCAAGAAACTAGTTAAATAATTTCAACGGCTTTTCTGCAAATTTTCGCTTGCATGGAGGTCTACGAAGGTAAGGGAATAACTTTGTTTTGCTGAGTTCCATTGTCAAGACATTTATAGAAGGGGTGTTTCTATGAAAAGCATTCGAAATCCTGTATTACCTGGGTATCATCCTGATCCTTCCATATTGAGGGTGGGAGAAGACTATTATATTGCAACTTCCACATTTGAGTGGTTTCCAGGAGTTCAAATACATCATTCAAATGATTTGGTGCATTGGGAACTACTTACATATCCTTTAACCCGTCAATCTCAGCTTAATATGATAGGAAACATGAATTCAGGTGGCGTGTGGGCGCCATGCCTTACGTATGATAATGGATTATACTATTTAGTGTTTACGGATGTAAAAAGTAGAAAAGGGGCTTTTAAAGATACACATAATTATGTTGTTGTAGCACAGTGTATAGAAGGCCCGTGGTCTGAACCAATTTATTTGAATAGTAGTGGTTTTGACCCATCCCTTTTTCACGAAGATGACGGAACGAAGTGGCTTGTGAACATGATTTGGGATCATCGTATTGGGAACAATTCCTTTGCTGGGATTGCCCTACAGCAGTTTTCTATGGAAGAAAAAAGATTAGTTGGGCCCATTAAAAATATCTTTAAAGGTACACATTTGGGATTAACAGAAGCACCTCATTTATATAAGAAAAACGGGTATTATTATTTAATGACAGCGGAAGGGGGCACTGGTTACGATCATGCCATAACCGTTGCTCGTTCCAAGTCTATTGATGGTCCTTATGAGGTAGACCCTAGTAATCCTATACTAATCTCAAGGCCGGGAAATGTTTTGCAAAAGGCAGGACATGGCAGTTTAGTAGAAACACAGACTGGGGAATGGTATATTGCTCACTTATGTGCTCGTCCAGTTAAAGAGGATAAGTGTATTTTAGGACGAGAAACTGCGATTCAAAAGTGTTATTGGACAGAAGATGGTTGGTTAAGGATAGAAGGTGGAACTGAACCAAGAGTATCTGTCCCCGCACCAAATATGAAACAGGTTTCATTTCCACCAACTACAAATGTGGATCATTTTAATACACAAACATTTAATAAGCACTGGAATTCGTTACGAAGACCTTTTCAGGAAGAATGGGTTTCTCTAACAGAACGGCCTGGCTATCTTCGTATAAAAGGGCAGGAGTCTATGAGCTCTACTCATTATCAGAGTTTAGTAGCAAGGCGGTTAGAATGCTTCCATGTTGAAGTAGAAACTTCCATTGATTATAGTCCTGAAAACTTTCAGCAAATGGCAGGTTTAATTGTCTATTATGATACAGAAGATTATGTTTATTTGAGAGTTACGTATCATGAAGAAAAAGGTAATTGTATAGGGATTATTACTTCAAAATATGGATATTATGATGAATTATTAGACGAAGACATCCCGTTACCTGACAATAGTATTTGTTATTTAAGGGCTATTATTGATCGACAATGGCTACAACTTTCTTATTCCTTGGATGGTACGAATTGGATGGAAATAGGAAGTGAAATAGATATCAGTCATTTATCAGACGAGGATGCAGAGTATATTCGTTTTACAGGCACCTTCGTTGGTATTTGTGCACAAGATTTAAGTGGTCAAAGGAAACATGCGGATTTCGATTACTTTCGTTACGAGGAATCAGAGTAACGAGAAAGTTACAAACCTCCCCACGGGAATCTAGAAAACGTAAAGGTGAACTTTCTGGAGAACATAAGAATGATCCGAAAAGGTATCAGACCTTTTTGGATCATTCTTGTTTTAATTCGCTGGAGGAAGAACACCTGTTTTTAGAAAATTCTCAGCTGCATAGGAAGCGACTCCTAAGGCAGAGGAATAAATGGACAACTCTGCAAACGTAATTTGTAAGTCCATTTGATGTTGTTTTAATGTATAGTTATTTATCACTTCTTTCATTGGATCCTCCATCCAATCTTTTGCCATTGCTAATCTATTACCGATAATAATTTGTTGTGGATTAAACGTATTAATAATATTATTAATACCTAACCCTAAGAAATATCCTGTCTTTTTCATAAGTAGTTGAATATTTTCGTTTTCTTTTATTTGTTCAAGTAAAAACTCTAAGTTATATTCTTGTTCAACGTTTTCTGGAAGGCTGTCCATGCACTCCTTTAGTAATGCTTTTTCTGAAGCGTATAATTCCCAACAACCTTTACTTCCACATTTACACTCTTTTCCGTCTATTTCAATGATCATATGACCTAATTCACCAGAAAAGCCATTAGTACCTCGGTAAAGCTCGTTATTTAAAATAAACCCTACTCCTATACCGATACCTGCACTTATATAGATAATATCCTGGAATTCACGACCTGCCCCAAAGCATTTTTCCCCGTAAGCACCAGCATTAGCCTCGTTCTCAATAATAATTGGAAGATGAAACTCATTTTCTATATCCCCTTTGAGATTAATGTGTTTCCATCCTAAGTTAGGAGCTAAGAGAATATCGCCTTCTTTATTAACAATCCCAGGTACTCCGATTCCGATGCCTACAACACCATAATGACTTTCTGGGGCATTGGATAGTAAATAGTAAATGATATTCTTCATGTAACTTAATGTCTGGTCGTAAGAAAGTTCATGGGATGCAACTTTTTTTTCATTTACAATTGTCCCTTCAAGATCAGTTAGTACACCTAAAATATAGTTGACACCTAGATCAATCCCAATAGAATAGCCAGCTGAATTATTAAAAGAGAGCATAACGGGGCGTCTTCCACCACTAGATTCTCCTGGGCCAGTTTCGTAACATAATTTCTCTGCAATTATTTCATTTACTAAGGATGAAACAGTACCTTTTGTTAATCCGAGTTTTTGAGAGATATCAGCACGTGATAAGGGTCCTTGATCCATTATTGTTTGTAAAACTAATGATTTATTATTAACTTTGACGATTTGCTGGTTCCAGCTCATAGTTTATTCTCCTCAAAATTTAAAATACTTGAAAGATATTCTGCATTATATATTCGTTTATTTTATTTCATTCGATTAAAAGTAAAAAGCCCTTTTTTCAACTGAAAGAACATTTTTTTCGTATATGGAAAGCGGATTACGCTTTTCAATCTTCCAGAACATTTGCATTTCGTCGGGAGACAAGGTGTCGACTTTATACCGTTGCGTACAGGACGTGGGCTGCTTTTAGGTGGCATTGTCGCGCATTGCGCTTTTCTTATAATATTGCTCATCATTAGTTATAACATACTTACAAAGAAATATAAATATATGTTTGTTCAACGGATGAACTAAGTTGTTTTGAAAAAAGATATGAGTATTTTAAAGTTAGAAATATAGTTTTTTAAGTGATAATGTAGTTGCCTTATGTATCGATTAATTTTTTATAAAACTTTGTTTATTCGATAGACAAACAAACCTTTATCAGTTACAATGAATGTAAAGTTGCTCAGTTAACTTTAAAAACAGAAACTTAATGTAATCGGTAACAATTTTTTGGAGACTCTACATAATGGATTGTAAAAATACAACCATTATCGGGAGTAATAAAAATAAAAATTTCGGAGGTATGAACATGAGTTATTTCAACAACATTAACAAAGTAAAATTTGAAGGTGCAAACTCAACAAACCCATTTGCATTTAAATACTATAACCCAGAAGAGCAAATTAATGGACAATCAATGGAAGAGTTTATGCGTTTTGCTGTTTCTTACTGGCACACATTTACTGGAGAAGGTGCAGACCCATTTGGTGCTGGAACTGCAGTTCGTCCGTATAACAACTTATCAGGAATGGATTTAGCAAAAGCGCGTGTAGAAGCGTCTTTTGAGTTTTTTGAAAAATTAGATGTTCCATTCTTCTGTTTCCATGACTTTGACGTTGCTCCAGAAGGTGACGACTTAAATGAAACATTTAAGAACTTAGATGAGATCGTAGCGATGATTAAAGAGTACATGAAAACAAGCAAAACGAAACTTCTATGGAATACGGCTAACATGTTCACACACCCACGATGGGTATTTGGTGCAGCAACTGCTCCTAATGCAGATGTATTTGCTTATGCAGCTGCAAAAGTAAAAAAAGGTTTAGAAATTGGTAAAGAACTTGGTTCTGAAAACTACGTATTCTGGGGTGGACGTGAAGGGTACGAAACATTACTTAACACAGACATGAAGCTTGAACTTGATAACTTAGCGCGTTTCTTCCATATGGCGAAAGATTATGCGAGAGAAATCGGTTTTGACGCTCAATTCTTAATTGAACCAAAACCAAAAGAGCCAACAAAACACCAATATGACTTTGATGTAGCTACTGGGTTAGCTTTCTTACATCAGTATGGATTACAAGATGTATTTAAATTTAACATTGAAGCTAACCATGCTACTTTAGCAGGTCACACATTTGAGCATGAGTTGCACTTAGCTCGTATTAACGGAATGTTAGGTTCCGTTGATGCAAACCAAGGTGACACATTATTAGGATGGGATACGGATGAATTCCCAACTGACCTATATTCTACAACGTTAGCTATGTATGAGATCATCAAAAACAAAGGTCTTGGAACTGGTGGATTAAACTTCGACGCAAAAGTACGTCGTGGATCATTCGATACAGATGACCTATTCCACGCACACATTGCTGGTATGGATGCATTTGCAATTGGAACAAAAGTTGCTCAACGTCTACTTGAAGATAGAGTACTTGAAGATTTTGTTGCTGATCGTTATAAGAGTTACACGGAAGGAATTGGGAAAGACATCGTTGCAGGAAACACAGATTTCCATAAGCTTTCTGCGCATGCATTAGAGCTAGGGGCAATCAAAAACAACAAATCAGGACGTCAAGAAAACTTGAAAGCAATCTTAAACAAATACCTTCTTGAAGCTACTCAAGGGTAATCGAAGTAAATAGATCAAATTATGCTGGATTACACACGTTTTCCAGCATATTTTATAAAATTGATGTGAGAAAGGGTGAAAAATAGATGAAATACGTTGTTGGTGTAGATTTAGGTACCAGTGCAGTCAAAGTTCTGCTAATGAACCAAGAAGGGAAAGTTTGTAACGAAGTTTCAAAATCATATCCCCTTATTCAAGAAAAATCAGGTTATAGTGAACAAGACCCAAATGAATGGGTAGATAAAACAACAGCTGCATTAAAAGATTTAGTTGCACAATTTGATGGTGACGTGTCTGACATTGAAGGCATCAGCTTTTCAGGTCAAATGCACGGCCTCGTTTTATTAGATGAAAACAACGGAGTATTACGTAATGCAATACTTTGGAACGATACAAGAACAACAGAGCAATGTCATCAAATTTACGATGTTGTTGGAGAGAAAAAGCTTTTAGACATAACGAAAAACCCTGCATTAGAAGGATTTACGTTACCGAAAATTCTTTGGGTGAAGCAATATGAGCCTGAAATTTTAGAAAAAGCATCTGTTTTCATGCTTCCAAAAGACTACCTTCGTTTAAAGATGACAGAGCAAATTCATATGGAATATTCCGATGCAGCGGGTACACTTCTTTTAAATGTAGCGGAAAAAACATGGAGCGAAGAGCTTTGCGAACTTCTAGATGTAGACGTAAAACTTTGTCCGCCATTATTAGAGTCTCATGACCTAGTAGGTACAATTACAGATAGTTTTGCAGCAGAAACAGGACTAGCTTCAACAACTAAAGTTTTCGCAGGTGGAGCAGATAACGCGTGTGGAGCAATTGGTTCCGCAATCTTAATAGATGGAAAAACGTTATGTAGTATTGGTACATCTGGTGTAGTTCTTTCTTATGAAGCAACAAAAGATCGTGATTTTGATGGGAAAGTCCACTACTTTAACCACGGTCAAGAAGATGCGTTTTATACAATGGGTGTTACATTAGCTGCTGGATACAGCTTAAGCTGGTTTAAAGATACATTTGCGAAGGAAGAGGCGTTTGAAACGTTGTTAGAAGGTCTTGAAGAAGTACCTGTAGGAGCAAATGGACTTTTGTTCACTCCTTACTTAGTTGGGGAAAGAACACCTTATGCTGATGCAACGATTCGCGCAAGCTTTGTAGGTATGGATGCATCACACAAACGTATTGACTTTGCTCGTGCGGTTATTGAAGGAATCACATTCTCATTAAATGAGTCCATCGAGATTTTTAGAGAAAGTGGAAAAACGATCGATACGATTATTTCTATCGGTGGTGGAGCAAAAAATGAAACTTGGCTACAAATTCAAGCAGACGTTTTCAATGCAAGAATTGTAAAGCTATCTAGTGAACAAGGTCCAGCTGTAGGAGCTGCAATGTTAGCTGCATACGGATCTGGCTGGTTCAACTCATTACAAGAATGTGCAGAAGTATTTACTGCAGAAGATGTATCCTACGAACCAATTCCAGAAAACGTAGAGAAATACAAAGAACTATTCAATTTATATAAACAAGTTTACGTACAAACAAAAGAGCTTAACGAAGGTTTAAAAAGCTTCCGTAAAAACTAAACATAAAATAGAGACATTGCAAGGTAGACCACCATGAAAGTGGAAATTTTCACCATGGGGGAAAATACGTTATGAGTATAGTTAGTACTTTTCTCTTTCTATGTAATGAACGCAAGTCCACGAACTCTAGTGGGAAGAAGAGCAAAGGCGAGGACTGAAGCGAATGGAATACAACCAAAAAAGTTAATATTCCATATTATTCTGATACGCGTATTTTCAGGGTAGACTTCCATGCAAGTTAGAAATTTGCACCATGGAGAATGAAAATACGTTATGAAGTATTTTAGTACCATTCATTCTTCTATGGAATGAGTGCAAGTCCACGAACTCCTGTGGGAAGTAGAGTAAAGGCGAGACACCGTAGCGACGGAGTCGTGAGGTGGCTCGGCAACTCCCCACGGAAAGGAGTGGACTGTAGCGAATGGAATATAAACCAACAAAGTTGGTCATACTAGATAAGTTTGACTAAATTGGAGAGGAGAAAAAATAAACATGAAATTTTTCTTAGATACAGGAAACCTTGAAGAAATCAAACGAGTAGCAAAATTAGGATTAGTCGACGGAGTAACTACGAACCCAACCTTAATCGCAAAAGAAGGACGTCCATTCGAAGAAATCATCAAAGAAATTTGTGAAGTTGTAGATGGACCAGTTAGTGCTGAGGTTATTGGATTAACGGTAGAAGAAATGGTACAAGAAGCATCCGTATTAGCAGCTTGGGCACCTAACGTAGTAATCAAACTTCCAATGACAGAAGCTGGTTTAGAAGCAACATATCGTTTAACTCAGCAAGGAATCAAAACAAATGTAACGCTTGTTTTCTCAGCAGCACAAGGATTAATGGCTGCAAAAGCAGGTGCAACCTACATTAGCCCATTTGTGGGAAGACTGGACGATATTGGAACAGAAGGTATGGCATTAGTAAGAGATTTAAAAACAATACTTACAAACTACGGGTTTGAAACGGAGATCATTGCTGCAAGTATTCGTAACATCGAACATGTGGAAAAAACAGCAATCGCTGGCGCTGATATAGCAACAATTCCAGGATCACTTCTACCGAAGTTATGGAAGCATCCGTTAACAGATAAAGGTATTGAGCAATTTTTAGCTGATTGGGAAAGTGTACCGAAATAATAAGTATGTATAGGGTCGTCGCGAATTGCGTTGCGGCGATCTCTTTTTTAATAATAGATTAATAGCCTTTGAGGAGGAAATAATAGAATGAGTAAAGTAGGCACAACAATAGAACAATTAGCTATTAATAGTATTCGTACATTATCAATAGATATGGTAGAGAAAGCAAATTCAGGTCACCCGGGTATGCCGATGGGTGCTGCACCAATGGCTTATGAGTTATGGGCGAACCGTATGAAACATAATCCAGCAAATCCTAATTTCTTTGACCGTGATCGTTTTGTATTATCTGCAGGACATGGTTCAGCATTATTATATAGTTTATTGCACTTAACAGGTTATGATTTACCATTAGAAGAATTAAAGAACTTTAGACAATGGGGAAGCCAAACACCAGGACATCCTGAGTTTGGTCATACAGTAGGTGTAGAAGCTACAACTGGGCCGCTTGGACAAGGGATTTCCACTGCAGTTGGTATGGCGATGGCGGAAGCTCATTTAGCTGCTACTTACAATCGTGACAATTTGGATATCGTAAACCATTTTACGTATACGATTTGTGGTGATGGAGATTTAATGGAAGGAATCGCTTCTGAGGCTGCTTCCATGGCAGGACATATGGGTCTTGGAAAACTAGTTGTCCTTTATGATTCAAATGATATCTCTCTAGATGGCGATTTGCATATGTCATTTACAGAGAGTGTAGAAGAACGCTTTAAAGCATACAAATGGCATTATATTAAAGTAGAAGATGGTACGGATATTGACGCAATTGGAAAAGCAATTGAAGAGGCGAAATCAGTAACTGATCATCCTACATTAATTGAAGTTCGTACTGTTATTGGATTTGGTAGTCCAAATAAATCCGGCAAATCTGCTTCACATGGTTCTCCGCTTGGATCAGATGAGGTTGCGTTAACGAAGGAAGCATACGGATGGGATCATGAGCCATTCACTATTCCAGCAGAAGTGAAAACTCATTTTGGTGGAGTGAAAGAAAAAGGACAACAAGCAGAAGATGTGTGGACAACTAAATTTGTTGAATATAAAGCAGTATTTCCTGAATTGGCACAGCAGTTTGAACAAGCAATTAACAATAAGTTACCTGAAGGCTGGGATAAGGACCTTCCTGTTTATGAAGTAGGTTCTGCGAAAATGGCTACACGCCAATCATCAGGAAATGCTTTAAATGCAATTGCACAAAATGTACCAACTATCTTTGGTGGATCTGCTGACTTAGCTGGTTCTAATAATACAACTTTAAAAGGGCTACCAATTTTTAATAGAGAAAACTATGCTGGTAGAAACGTTTGGTTCGGTGTACGTGAACATGCAATGGGTGCTGCGTTAAACGGATTATCCCTTCACGGAGGAGTACGTCCGTATGGAGGAACGTTCTTCGTATTCTCGGACTATCTTCGTCCGTCGATTCGTATGGCCGCAATGATGAAACAACCAGTAGTATACGTTCTAACACATGATAGTATTGCTGTTGGTGAAGATGGACCTACACATGAGCCAGTGGAGCAGCTTCCATCATTACGTGTTATTCCAGGATTAACAGTAATTCGTCCTGCAGATGGAAATGAAACGTCGGAAGCTTATCGATTTGCGTTTGAACAAACAGAGGCTCCGGTAGCAATGGTACTTACTCGTCAGGGTCTTCCGGTACTAGAGGGTTCAGCTGAGCTTGCAAGAGAAGGTGTGAGAAAAGGTGCTTATGTGCTTTCTGATTCTGAAGGAGAAGCAGAAGTTATCTTACTTGCGACTGGTTCTGAAGTGAGTCTAGCAGTTGCTGCAAAAGAAGAGTTAACGAAGCAAGGTGTAGCAGTTCGTGTGGTTAGTATGCCGAGCTGGGAATTGTTCGAACAGCAATCAGATGAATACAAGGAGTTTGTATTACCTTCTTCTGTGAAAACTCGAGTGGGAATTGAAATGGCATATCCACTTGGATGGGAAAAATATGTAGGTGATTGTGGAAAAGTAATCGGTATCTCTACATTTGGTGCGTCTGGTACAGGAGACAAAGTAGTAGCAGAATATGGATTTACAGTTGAAAATGTAGTAGGGAATGTACAAAGTTTACTAGCTGCAAAAGTGAAATAGAGAATGGAGTGAGGGCTGACGCTTTGTTGTTAGCCCTCTTCTTGCTTGTGGTGGCTCACCATTAACTAAATAATTTATTTAAGCAACACATCTAACGAGATTTGAATATGCCTACAAAGATTATTATCATCATAATTTATATCCGCAATTTCTTCGCATTTTTTAAGGCGGTAATTTAGGGTATTCCGATGAACATCTAGTAATTTTGCTGTTTCTGTAGCGTTTTTGTACTGATGTAAATAAGCTTGGAGTGTTCTTGCATACTGAGTATGATTCATTTCATCATACTTTATCAATTCTTGTACCCCGGCTAGTAGAAAAATTTCTTCCCCTTCCTTTGAAACCGCTGAATCTATGACGTGCTTATAAACATAATTGGAGTAGTGAAAAATAGCTTTATCTGGAGTGGATTTCAATCCAAGTTCATATGCTGCTATCCCTCGCCGATAGTAAATCTGAGTCTGTATTAATTTGTCGTACTGCTCACTAATGCTGAAAATTATCTTGCTATTGGTTAGGAGATCAGAAACTAAGTTAATAGATCTAGCTATGTTTTTTCCAAAAAGAAATAAAACAAGATTACTACTATGATTGATTGTGTACATATTCCCAATTTTTAAATAGAGTTGATCATACATTTGATTTAGTATCATATTTTGACTATTATCCATAGTTAGAGGAATAACAAAAATACAAAATGGAGCTTCAAAGTGTATGTCTGAACTTTGACGAGCTAATTCTAATGATTCTACTGAGGAAACACCTCCATCTAGAAGGTTTGCTAGAAAAGTTTGTTGTAGTATCATGGTATCGTTACTTGGTGTTGACTTTCGTTTTAAAAGAGTTCGGAACACTTTGCAGAGTAGATGTGTAATTTCATAATCTGCACTAGTAAACTTACGGTAATATTCCATAACTCCTAAGTAACCATATACGCGTTTCCCATCAATCACGATACCAGATATCCTTGGGTGTTTTTCTGCCCAACTCCAATTTAGTAATATCGGTTTATTACTCTCTAACGTCTTCCTTCTTGTTGTGTCTGCTTCGAATAACATAATATAATCTTGTTCTAAAAAACCTTGGCTATGAAGTGCATCCCATACTGGGTCATGTAATATCTGATTAGGATACATTTCGATTAGACGAAACGTGGATCCGGTGAGTGTGACGGGATTGCCGAGTAGTTCGGATGCAGTTTGAAGAAGGGAGGAAATTGTTAATTCCTCCCCCTTTAGCATTTCATAAAACAAACGTGCTTCTGCTTTTTTGACGACCTTCTCCTGATTTATAACTTCTATGATGAAAAGGCCAATATCATCCAGTTTTTCTTTTTGTACAAAAAGGAAGTTACTGTTATCGTGGTTCACTGTGACCTCACTTTCCTCAACTACGAAATTACTATGTGCAGCATGAACAAGCTCAACATTTGAGTTCCATATGTAGATTGTGTTTATATCGTATGTATCTCTATTAGCGGTTAGTATTTCTATATTTGAAATTTCTCGTGCTGGATGCGAGAGTTCTTTCGATACATGAAAGTGTTCCAAATGTTCATAAAGCTGTAATATTTTCATGATAGTCCTCCATGGTAGAGAAAATATTGATATATCACAACTAGTGTAACTCACTTGTGCAATTTGAACAACGGTGAAGTGAGTACATGTACACCTTTAACATTGTGAATAACTGAACAAACACATATACTCTAGGTATTCAACACCCTTCGTAACATGTGCCAAGGGTGTACAAATCTGAGAGGAGATTGATCAATATGTCACAAACTTATGAGAAGTTGTTTACACCGTTCAAAATTGGAAAAATGGAAGTGAAAAATCGAATTGTTTTATCACCAATGGGTACGAATTCTGCGGACAAAGATGGTAGAGTTTCTGAGGATGAAATTACATATTACGAGACTCGTGCCCGTGGTGGAGTTGGGATGATTATTATGGGTTGTCAGTTTTTGACTCATGAATTAGCACAAGGATCACAAGAAGGGGTATTGGAGAACGATTATGTTATTCCAAGACTAACGGAAGTAAGTGAAGCGGTACAACGATATGGTGCTAAAATCATCGCTCAATTGAGTTGTGGTACAGGACGAAACGCCTTCCCAAATATGTATGGAGACCCACCTGTATCCGCGTCAGCTATACCTTCAACATTTAACCCTGATATATTATGTCATCCATTAACAGTGGAAGAAATAGAAGCAATATTAAAGCAATTTGCAGATTCAGCTCGTCGTGTAAAAGCAGCCGGGATAGATGGAATAGAAATTCATGGACATGCAGGATATCTTATTGATCAGTTTATGTCACCGATTTGGAATAAGCGAGAGGATGAATATGGTGGTACACCTGAAAAGCGAATGAAATTTGCTGTGGATATAGTTAAATCCATTCGAGGTGCTGTTGGCCTGGACATGCCAATCTTGTTTAGAATATCTGTTGATCATCGATTTAATGGAGGAAGAACAATAGAAGAGAGCATGGAACTTCTTAAGGTTTTAGAAAAAGCTGGTGTAGATGCAGTGGATATTGATTCGGGTTCTTATGAGACAATTGATTATATTTTTCCTCCTTCCTATTTAGGCGATGCCTGTATGGCGTACGTCTGTGGACCGGCGAGAGAAGCGGTGACTATCCCTATTCTTAATTCAGGTAATCATACACCAGAGACTGCTGTCGAATTAATTCAATCAGGGAATGCAGACTTCGCAATGTTCGGAAGACCGTTAATTGCGGATCCTGAATTACCAAATAAGTTATTACAAAATCGACGTGAAGATATACGACCATGTATTCGTTGTAATGAAGATTGTATTGGCAGAATTGCAGGTCGCTTAACGAAACTAAGCTGCTCTGTTAACATACAAGCTTGTAATGAAAAGAGATTTGCTATAGAAAAAACAGGCTCTCCGAAACAAGTAGTCGTTGTTGGTGGCGGTCCAGCAGGATTGGAAGCTGCGAGAGTTGCTGCATTAAAAGGGCATATTGTTACACTTTTTGAAAAGGAAAACATCCTAGGAGGTCAGCTTGCAAGTGCTGCGACACCTCCATTTAAAAATAAATTACGTGAATTAATTTCTTGGTATGCAATCCAACTAGAAAAATTGGGTGTTACCGTGCATATGAATACAAAGTTAGAAGTGGATAATCCTGTCTTAGAAGAAGCAGATCAAATTATTGTAGGATCTGGTGCTGTTCCAGTTGTACCGAATATTCCAGGAATTGATAGTCCTAATGTGATTGGAGCTATCGAGGCTCATTTGCAAAGAGATCTTGTGGTAGGTGAAAACATTGTTATTACTGGCGGGGGCTTAACTGGTTGTGACCTTGCATTAGAATTAGCAATGGAAGGGAAAAAAGTTACGATCGTGGAAATGCAAGATAAAATGGCTCCTGATGTATTTTTCATCAATGCAGCATCGTTAATGCCGTTGTTAGAAAAATATAATGTAAGACAATTAACTGGTCATGAAGTCTTGTCTTTTGAAAATAATGGACTACATGTCAAAAATAAAGAAAATGAAACATTGTTTTTAGAAGCTGATACTATCATTACTGCTTTTGGAATGCGGCAAAATTCAAAAGTGGGTAATGCAATAAGTGAAAAATTCCATACAAAAACACGACATGTTGGAGATGGTGTAAGTATAGGGAAAGTGGGAAATGCAGTTCGATCAGGGTTCTTTGCTGGAAGTACAATTGAATAACATATAGATAGGAGAGTGTTTGATAAGGATTATTCCTTTATCTACACTCTCTTTGTTTTCCGACACTAGATTGTAACATTCGTGTAAGTCATTTCTTCTATTATTTTGTATTCTTATAATATAGATATAAGAATGAAGTGGAGACTGGAGTGTTGAATATGAAGGGGAAATTGATAGTTTCGTTAAGAATCTTTTGTATCACTGCATTAATAGTAATGTCGGGTCTGTTTCTTCTTACTTCTTATGATAGTTTAGGGAAGGAATCAAACAAGACTGTATTAAATGAAAGTGAGAATGAAAGTGAACGCTCGAATATATTTGACACATCTGAATTTATAGAAGGAAGAGTCTTTTTAGGGAACGAAGATGCACCAAATGAGGTAATTCTAGTTTTAGATTATATGTGTCCTTTTTGTAAAGAATGGATAGAGGATATTTTTATTCCATTAAAAGAGGAATTCATAGATAATGGTGAGGCTAAATTTTATTCTTTTCCACAAGTTTATTTAAGTAAAAAAACATTAGCTTTAACAGAATTTACGCAAAAGGTGGAAGAGGTATATCCAGAACTATATTTTGATTTACTAGAACGAATATTCACCGATCATGAACTAGAACACTGGGGTACGGACGAATATATACGAGATCTTGATGAAGCATTTGGTCTTGAAGGTTGGGAAGAAGTAGAATTAGATTATGATGTTATTCGAAGAACACGGCAAGTTACAAGGGGGTTGGAAGTGGAGGTAGTTCCTACCGTATATGTGAATGGGAGAAAAGTAAATGATAGGATGGATTACGAAGAAATTTCTAACTTAATAAAAAGTACGAGAAATATGAACTCGGCAGCATCAGGAGAAGTTTGTGAAAGAGATGCGGGTGATTGTTAACTGAATTAATGAAAGGTGACTCAAAAGGATTCTTCAATTCCTAACATGAGTCACCTTTTTACTATTTTTATGTGTAATTGCTAAAGGAAAGAGTTTAATCTCGTATCTCTCTTGTGTAAGAGGTACATTGAACATCTCAATATGGAATTTTTAGTTGAGTTTCTTCTATATATATCTTGAACAAAGTAAATTCCGTGTTATATCTCCTCTGTATCTACAATAAAGAATTTCTTTTAAAGTATTCTGCTAAAGAATTAGTTTAACCATAAAAAAACTATGCTTTAGTGATATCTCGTATATTTTAATAGTAATTGAAGAGATTAGAACATGGAGTACAATGTTTAGGGGGCTATGACTATATGTGGAACGCCATACTATGGGGAACGATTGCAGCATCAGCCACGTTATTAGGAGCACTTGTTGTTTTAAAGTTTACTATCCCGAAAAAAATTATTGGATCTATTATGGCCTTAGGAACTGGGGCTTTAATTGGTGCAACTACATATGAATTATTAGAAGAATCTTTAGAAATCAGTAGTATAAAAGAAGTGGCAATTGGATTTTTAGGTGGAGCATTGATTTTTACTATATTAGATTATTACATCTCTCATAAAGGTGGACAAAAACGAAAGCATTCTGATCGAGTAGATGAAAACAATGCTTCTTTATTCAACTCATCAGGTGGGAGCTCTAAAGGATCTGCAACTTCTGGAATGGGAATATTCATTGGTTCTGTGATGGATACATTACCTGAATCTGCGATGATTGGAATGAGTCTCATTGGTGGACAAGCCGTTAGTATGGCTCTTGTTGTTTCTATATTTATTAGTAATATCCCAGAAGGACTTTCTAGTACTGCGGGGTTGTTGAAAAGTGGCTTTACTAAAAAGAAAATTATATTCATGTGGGTATTAGTTGTATTTTTTTCTGCTCTCAGTTCTTTAGCAGGGGCTACTTTGCTGGATAATGCGTCTGATAGTATAAAAGCAATTGTTAGTTGCTTTGCTGGGGGTGCAATCATTGCAATGATTGCATCGACTATGATGCCTGAAGCGTTTAAGGAGGGTGGCCCAATTGTCGGCTTCATTACTTCTATAGGCGTCTTTATATCTTTGTGGTTACATTATTTATAAATTATTAGTTGGTTAGAAAACAAGATGTGATCTTTTGTATTGTATTGCATTGCGTAGAATCTATTTAGTATTTCTGTAGGAATCAGTATCTACCAAAATTAACCACTTCTTAATATATTGAAATGAAAGTTTGTATATGTTAGTATTATTCTTACCGTTGAAGAGCGATAAAGTATTTAATATTCGTTAAACAAATAAAAAGTGCACGGAATAAGGTTTCGTAATATAATGAGGAAGACGACGAAAAACTTATGGGAAAATGCGACACTAAAGTTGTTGACACCTAAATATTATATTGGTATAATAGAAAAGTCGCTGTGAAAACAACGGTGTAAATACTGACCTTTGAAAACTAAACAAAAAGCCAAAGACGAAGTGGGATATATTCTTATATCCCGTCAATGAATAT
>NZ_JBGUAU010000006.1:0-211094 GCF_041820985.1 Evansella sp. AB-rgal1 | reverse complement strand
TCTTCAACAATCTAAAACGAAATGACTGATAGATAATGAATAGTTATAAGCAAATTAAAAAGTGGAGAGAAGAAGTTCTTCCGTCTGTTTCAACGGATCACATCAAATTGAATACATTGCACGACGATATAATGAAACAGATTATAACTATCTCAATAGAAAAAGTATCAAGTGAGTGGGGCCCTCCTCCTACTCACTTTGCTTTCTTTCTAATGGGAAGTGCAGGTAGATTTGAACAGGCGTTATTTAGTGATCAAGATCACGGCATTATTTTTGAAGGGGGAAAAAATGAAGAAGCATATTTCTTAGCTCTTGGTTCAGAAATTGTAGAAGGGTTTGCTATTTGTGGCTATGAACGTTGTGATGGAAATGTGATGGCATCGAACACACTTTGGTGTAAATCTAGGAATGACTGGCAATTACAAATAGCAAATTGGTTGCAAGAGAAAAGTTGGCAATCTTTAAGAAATTTTTCTATCTTTTTTGATTCTCGAGTATTATATGGAGAAGTTGATTTTTTAAATAGATTAAAAGAGTTATCCTTCCAACATATTGAAGAAGATAAAATGTTATACGAACGTTTAGTTGATAATGTTGGGTATGTGAAAAAGGGAATAGGGGTATTGGGTCAAATACTTACAGACAGTTACGGGGAACATGCTGGAAAAATTCATGTGAAGGAAAAAGCTTTTTTTCCATATATTAATGCACTTCGATTGTTAGCATTAAAAGAAAAAATCTTTCTACCTTCGACACTATCAAGATTTCGTAGCCTACCGTCTAATTATGTACATTTAAGGGAGTATCAACACTATTTTAATAGACTGTTGCATATTCGTTTGCTACTTTTAGAAAGTGCAAGTGCATATGACGAGGTTCATCATATTACTGTAAAAAACTTATCGAAAAGTGAAAAAAGAGAACTTAAACAATGTATGGTTAAAGGATACGAGCTTTTTAGAGAAACGAAAGCTTTAGTAAGTCAAAGGAGTTAATGATATCATGAATCCAATGATTCAATTTATCAAACAATTATCAGGTAGGCTTAATTCAAATTCATATACTTCCATACTAAGTCAATCTGATGCTGGGCAAATTGCTTATTTAAGACAGCTACAAAGGTCGATAAAAAGAGATGATGTGCTTGATGTACCTTTTTCTGAATTGGATGTAGTGGTTTTTGATTTAGAAACAACTGGTTTTTATGCAAGCAAAGGTGATCGAATCCTATCTATTGGTGCAATAAAAATAAATGGAAATAAAATTAAAAAAGACGAAACATTCTATTCCCTAATCTATAGTGAGGAAGGACCTTCAACTGAAATTGAAGAGCTAACAGGAATTACAAAAGAGGAATTACTTAACGCTCCTTCAATAGAAAATGTATTAATAGACTTTTATAAATATATTCAGGGAAATACTCTTGTTGCGCACCATGCCAATCATGAACGCAGTTTCATGGAGCATATGTCATGGTCTGTTTTACGGACACATTTTGAACATCGAATAGTAGACACAATGTTCTTAACAAAGATTATAGAGCGTAAAGAAAAACTAATAACTTTAGATGAATGTTGTAATTATTTTTGTGTGGAAAATGAACAAAGGCATCATGCCCTACACGATGCTATTGCAACAGCGAAGGTATGGACAAAAAGTACGGAAATACTAGAAAAACAGGGGTTAACAACTTTGAAAGATGTTTACTCATACTTAGCCAGCAATAAATAATGCAATTAGTTACTATATTCAAAACAAATGAAAGAAAAGGATATCTTAAAAGGTAAGACCTACTTTTAAGATATCTTTTTTTAAATATAAGTTTCAATTTTTGGTCTTTAAAAGTTGTCTAACTCTAAGTTCTATCCGCTGTAAAAGAAACCTACCAGTCGCGAAAGTAAAAATCACTTTTAATTGAAAGGACATTTTTACTTCGCAGATGGCAAATGATTTCGCTTTTCTTATTTCATGTGTAAAAAAATGTGAAATTAAAAATGGTGAAAGGACATACATAAAAGATGTAGAAATGTTAAAAGAAGAATAATAAAAAAATGACTTTGAACGAACAGAGTCAACTAGTAAGGGAGATACAGTTATATGACAGAAGTTGTTAAATTACAAGAGATTGCACAAAAAGTTAAAGAAAATGTGGGAAAAGTCATTATCGGAAAAGACGATATTATTGACCAATTATTCGTAGCACTAATTTCCTCCGGGCATGTACTTTTAGAAGATGTACCAGGTACAGGCAAAACGTTACTTGCAAAGTCTATGGCAAAATCGGTAGATTCCAGCTTCAAAAGAATTCAATTTACACCAGATCTACTCCCTACCGATGTAAGCGGTATCAATTTTTATAATCAAAAGCGAGGAGAATTTGAGTTTCGGCATGGTCCAATTTTTGCGAACATGATCCTAGCGGATGAAATTAATCGTGCCACTCCAAGAACACAATCGGTTTTATTAGAATGCATGGAAGAAAGGCAAGTAACTATAGATGGTGTTACAAGACAATTAGATAGACCGTTTATGGTAATAGCGACTCAAAACCCTGTAGAAAACCAAGGAACTTTTCCACTGCCAGAGGCTCAATTAGACCGTTTTTTATTAAAAATTAATCTAGGTTATCCTACGACCGAAGAAGGTATAGAAATCTTAAAGCGCTTTAAAGAAAGAAATCCCATTGAAGACCTACAACCAGTAGTCACTGTAGAGGAAATTATTCTTGCTCAGAATATGTATTCCACTGTATTTGTAAGTGATGAAATGTTTTCCTATATGCTTTCCATTATAGAAAAAACCAGAAGTCACCCACTCGTGAAATTAGGAGTTAGTCCTCGAGGTAGTCAGGCATTGTTAAAAGCAGTCCAGGTTTATGCGGCGTTACAAGGAAGAAGTTATGTTACACCAGATGATGTAAAGTCAATGGTGAAACCAGTATTAAGTCATCGAATTTTGTTAAGTCAATCAGCAAGAACGAGGGAGAATCAATCTGACATTGTATTAAACAAGATCGTTGAAGAAATCACTGTTCCAACTGAGGATCAATTAGTTAAAGGATTTGAAAGGTAATGGGTATTCAATGGTTCATTATTTTTACCGTTTTAATTATTCTCTTTCAAAGAACGATTTTCGATAAACTAGCTTTACGGAATATAAAGTATACTCGCTACTTTAGTCAAGAGGCCGTGTTTGAAGGAGAGACGGTAGAAATGATAGAAGAGATTGTTAATCAAAAAGTTCTTCCAGTACCGTGGCTTAGACTAGAATCGAAGTTTAGTTCTCATCTCCAATTCAAACAACAATCAACATTAGAGATAGTGGATAATCAATTTCATAGAAGTTTGTTCAGTTTAATGCCATATCAAAAAGTCACGAGACGACATTATATTACCGCGGAGAAAAGAGGTCATTATTGGCAAAATTTTGTGACTATGTCGAGTGGTGATCCATTTGGACTAGTGATAAAAAAACAAGAAATTGATGTTTCTGCGGATATTTATATATATCCTCAACTAGTTCCAATTGAAGATATTCCTCTGCCTTCCACGAGTTGGCAAGGTGATATTACCGTTCGAAGATGGATTATGGAAGATCCATTTATTATTGCTGGGGTAAGAGAATATTCTACTGGAGATCCTATGAAATCTGTGAACTGGAATGCAACAGCGCGAACCAATTCATTACAAGTAAGTAAAATGGATTATACTTCAGATCATCATTTAATGATATATGTAAATTTTGATTTGACGGAAGATATTTGGATGCCAATTAAAGATGAAGCAATTATTGAAAAAGCTATTTCATATGCTGCATCTATTGCTCAACATTCCATTGAACAAGGGATAGGCACAGGTTTTGGATGTAATTCTTACATCATTGAGCCAGATGAAGAGGTCAAACGAATTAAGCACTCTGTTCGAGTGGAACCAGGGAGCGGACAGGACCAGCTTCAGTATATTTTTCAGACGATGGCAAAAGTGAAAATGGATCGCAGTATGAATTTTAACTCTTTTTTAGGTGAGGATATTTCATTTAATAGAAAAGATACAGATATATTAATTATAACGGTCTATGTAACAGAAACAATGGAACAACAAATTCGTGAGCTTGAGAGTAATGGCAATTCCATTGAAGTTTTATTATTAAATGATACTGTTACGGATGAAATAGGTGATAACCATGATTAATCATTATTGGGAAGAGGTAGTCAAAAAGTGGATTTACGGTTTGTTAGAATATTTATGTTTGTTTCCTTTGATTTTTATGATTGGAATCTTTTCTATGGAATCACAACTTTTCGTTTTAATTACCGTATTACCAGTAATGTTTTTGATTGGAATATGTTTAAGGGTTTTTATTAAGAATTCAAAAAAATGGGTATATGTTCTTTTCAATTTGTTTTCAAGTGCTATAGTAGCTTATCTATTAATAGACGGTATAATCGCAACCAGCATCTTTTTTCTCTTTGCCATATTCATGGTGATTCGTGGAATAAACTACGTAGAGAATTCTTGGGAAACAGTATTTCCTGTTTCTTATCTATGGATTAGTTTACTTAGTTATTTTATCATTTTCTTTTTCTTTCGAAATAGTGAAATATTACAGCCATATAGTGATTACATTACATGGACAGGATTGTTAACAGTAGTTTTCACTTTATTTGTCTCAAATAGCCGTCAATTAAAAAGTGCTACATTGACGGAAAAAAAGAACGGATTAATTAACAAGACGATGACATGGCATAACCGCATATTTATTGGTTTAACGGTTATCTTCATAATCATCATCGCAAATTATCGCTATGTTCAGGAGATAATCGACCAATTAAAAGAAGCAATTCGTAATATTCTCATATGGTTTGTTCAATTATTTGAAAATGAGCCACCAGAAAATATTACATCAATCGAGCCTGCGGAAATAGTTCCACCAGATTTCATGGAGGAACCAGGTGATCCGTCTATCATTGCCGTTATTTTAGAGCGAATCTTCTCTGTCATTCTTATTATTCTTTTAGTTGCAGGGTCAATTATCTTACTCTATATCTTCTTCAAGAAAATTAGAGGATGGCTTAGAGCATTACGAATTTGGTTAGGGAAGATGTTAAATTTATTTAATAGTGAGAAGGAAGAAGACCTTTTAGCGTATGTGGACGAAAAAGAAAGTGCATTTGATTGGAAGCAATTTCGTCACGGATACGAAGAACGACTGAAGGATTGGTTTACAGAAACCTTCAAACGTGAACCGAAGTGGAAAGATTTAAAATCAAATGCTGAAAGAGCTAGATTTTTGTATAGGCACTATATACTAAAGCAAATGAAAAAAGGGTATAAGTTCAGGGAAAGTAACACTCCTATGGAAACAATGAAGGAACTTGACAAAAAAGATGAACGAAATACAATGTTGGCTACGACTTATGCAAAGGCTCGATATAGTAAAGAACAAATTGAAAAGGAGAAAGTGGATGAATTAAAAACATATCTAGATAATGAAAAATAAGTACTTAGAACATCACAACCTTTTCTTTTTGATATAGAAAGGTAGATATAGGAGAATAAACATTGTTAGTGTAAGAACTTCTAATGATAAAATATACCAAGGGTAAGGGCCAAGCCAATCTAGTATGCTCGGTCCTTTTGGTTTTCTGGCAAGAAACATATAGTTAGCTCCAGTTTGAATATTAACGAGAAAAACAAAAAATGCGATGATGTTTAATGTAATAAAGGATTTTACGATAGACTTCCATGTAGGAGTCATTTTGTAAACCCAGATCATATAGAGGATAGCTAAAATTATTGCAATATGAGCTATGAAAAAATGAACAAATCGAAAATGTGGAAACGTATAAAATAGATCAGGAGTTAATAATGCTTGTAAAGCTCCCCCGATACCGAAAAAATAAATAATTTCAAAGACTCTATACGAACGAGTGATTAACATAAATGCACTCAAATAAATGCTAATTGTACATAAATTCAATGGGAGATTACTTCTAACAGTCCACATATTATTTGATATTGTCCATATTAGTAACAAAATTTCGGACAGTAAAAGAATTGCTAATAATACCCACCTCACTTTGATCATGTAGGACTTTTGTCGATGGAGGTACATCCATATAACGCATACTCCAAATAAAAGTAAAATGAAGATGTGTGCGTAAGAAAGAAATAGTGCATCTACGCGTAGTTCTGATGGATGGAAGATTTGTTCAAGCATAATGAGACCTCCTTCGTTATTGTTATTATAATTGATAATAAAAGAATGATAAATAGAAAATGAAGTCTACCCTGAAAATACGTTGCTCAATTGGTGGTTAACTTATCTAGTATTCCTAATATTGTTGGTTTCTATTCCATTCGCTACTGCCCACTCCCTTTCCTGTGGGGAGCTGCCGAGCCACCTTCACGACTTCGTCTGCTACGGTGTCTCGCCTCTGCTCTGCTTCCCACTGGAGTTCCGTGGGCATTCGCTCATTCCATAGAAAGTTGATGTTACGCAATCATCTAATAATGTATTTTCATCCGCCATGGTGAAATGGTCACTTTCATGGAAGTCTACCCTGAAAATACGTGGGTTCATGGTAGTCAAACTTTTTTAGTATGACTAACTTTGCAGGTTTCTATTCCATTCGCTACAGTCCACTCCTTTCCACTCAAGGCACAAGTGCAACAACCGTTCATTCTTCACGGTGTCTTCTATGCTGTGGGCAGTTTTCTAAAGTATCATTAAAAGTTCACATTATCATTTATTTCTACTATAATTTTTGAGATAGATATATTATAATAGAAACAAGTGTTCTGTAAATTAAGGGAGTAGAGGGTGTATTTTATGAAACTAATTATTGCTGAAAAACCTGACCAAGGAGCAAAGCTTGCAGCCCCTTTTCCTCATACGAAAAAATCAGGGTACATAGAAATATCATCAAATCCGCATTTTCCAAATGGTGCAATTTGCACTTGGGCTATAGGTCATCTATGTGAACTAGTTCCCCCGGATACATATAACGCAAGTTGGAAAAAATGGTCATTAGCTACTTTACCTATTATTCCAGAGCGATTTCAACATCGGGTAGTGAAATCAAAATGGAAGCAATATAATATTATAAAAGGTTACGTTCATGATCGAAATATAACAGAAATCATTATTGCAGGGGATGCAGGTAGAGAAGGGGAAGCTATTGTTAGAGTTATATTATCTTTATGTAAAAACACTAAACCGATGAAACGATTATGGATATCCTCTCTCACTGCAAATGCAGTTTTAAATGGTTTTCAAAACCTTCTAGATGAAAAAGAGACTAGAAGTATATACAATGAAGCGTTAAGTCGCTCGTTTGCAGATTGGCTTGTTGGAATGAACGCTTCAAGAGCATATACACTGTTACTTCAACAAAAAGGTATTTCTGATGTATTTTCTACAGGAAGAGTACAGACCCCTACCTTGGCCTTAATTGTAAAACGAGAAAGTGAAATAAGTGATTTTATATCAGAGCCATTTTGGGAAGTGAAAGCAACCTTTCAAATGGATGGGAAAAAATACGATGGTACTTGGCATAAGGAAAACGAGACTCGGATTAAGGATAAAGAAATGGCAGAAAGAATTGCTCAGTTCTGTCGTGGGAAAGATGCTATTCTCCATTCATCAGAAAAAGAACGAAAAGAATTTAATCCTCCATTTTTATTTAACCTTTCTAGCCTACAGTTAACAGCAAATAAACGGTACCAATTTCCCCCTCAGAAAACATTGGATATTGCCCAGAAGTTATATGTAAAAGGGATTATCTCTTACCCTAGGTCAGATTCTAATTTCATTACGAAAGAGGAAGCAAACATGTTTCCTGACATATTACAGAAACTTAGTAAATTTGAACAGTTTGGTCGTTATTTCCCTTTACCCATTTCTTCCATTCTTCATAATAAGAGATATGTTAATGAAAAGAAGGTGTCCGATCACTATGCAATTATCCCTACAGAACAAGTAGTAGATCCAAACAAGCTTTCTAATGAGGAAGAAAGAATATATTCTCTGATTGTTGAAAGGCTTATCGCAGCTCACTATGACAAGGCAATATTTGATTATACTACGTTACATACATTAGTAGGTAACCGAGCTACATTTATCTCAAAAGGAAAACAGCTAGTTCAAGAGGGATGGCGAAAAGTACTTTTTGAAGAACCACAAGGAAAGAAAGAAAAAGGTGAGGAGCAACAGTTACCACTATTATCCGATGGAGTAGCAGGTGTTGTTGAAAATGTTACGTTAAAAGATGGGAAGACACAACCCCCGAAACGTTATTCAGAGGGTGAATTAATTACAGTAATGAAGACTGCTGGTAAGTCGTTACAGGATGATGAGCTCATCAAAGTTTTAAAGAGAACAGAAGGACTAGGAACCGAGGCAACTCGCGCTGGAATTATCGGTTTACTAAAAGATAGAAAATATATTCAGGTAGTGAAGAATCAAGTTTATCCTACAGAAAAAGGTAAATTGTTGATTGATGCAATTGGCAACAGTTTACTGGCATCTGCGGAAATGACAGCAAAATGGGAACAACGTTTACACGAAATAGGAGAAGGAAAAGCATCCCCAAAAGTATTTATGGAACAAGCGAAAAAACTAACTGCTAGTTTATTAGAGGATGCAATAAAACAGTCTCAACAATGGTCCTTTGATAATGTTGATGTTGAGAAAATAGGAACTGGAAAAAAAGGAGCATATTCTAGAAAGAAACGAGATACTATGTTAGGGCAATGTAAATTATGTACTGGATCAATTATTAATAAAGGAAATTTTTATGGTTGTTCTAATTATCAAAGTACAAAATGTAATTTTACCATTTCCAAAGAACTTCTAGGAAAAAAGGTATCAGAAGCAAATGTAAGAAAATTACTAACTGACGGGGAAACAAATATAATTAAAGGTTTTCAGAAAGAACAAAAAGCCTTTGATGCTAGGTTAATCTGGAATAGTCAAACGAGGAAAGTAGAGTTTCGGTTTCTAACTACTGAAGAAAGGAGTCAAAAATAGAGGAAATATGTATATGTTTGACGTATAAATAAAGAAAGAATAAAATAGTAAAAGAAAACTTAACAGATTGATAATATCTGTTAAGTTTTTTATGGTGTAGTGGATAGGGGTATTGTATAAGTGAAACGTAATTTAATATATAAAAGAAATAGATTATTAATTAAATTATTAGCATTATTCTACATTTTAATGACTGTAGTATATTTTGTTATGGATCCACAATTTTCTACTATTTGGCCACCAGTCGGTTTAGTAATTGTGTTATTTCTATTAATTATTTATAAAAGAAGCCAAAATCCAATATTAACGATGTATATTATGATCCTTGGATACTTTTCATATATATTTTACCTATTAATTCAATACCCATATTTAGTAAATTATATTTTCATTTTATTAGGACTTATATTATGTTCTATATATCAAAGCTATATTGCAATTATTGTAGGTGGACTAATTACAAAAGTATTGTTAGTTTACTTCTTTGTGTTTCATTTCGAATCTATTTTTATGAATGTGGATTATCCCTTTGACATTGCTTATTTTATTTTGTTTTCTTTATTAATGATGTTATTTTTCTTTTTTCAATTAAGATTTACAAACTCTCTATGGAAAAAAGTAGAGGAGAAAGAACAAAAAGCGAAGCATGAACTTCATTCTCAACAGGAATATCTTTATTCGTTCTTCCATCAAACAGGTGAAGCTATTATAGTAATTGATTTACAGGGGAATGTAAAAACAGTAAATCCTGCCTTTGAAAAGCTTTATGGCTGGAAAGAAATAGAAATTGAGAACGGAATTGCTCCTATCATTCCAATAGAAAACAGGAAAATAACAGAAGAACGTTTAGGTAAAGTGAAAGAAGGTAAAAAAATTGATACAATTGTTACTAAACATCGGAGAAAGAACGGGGATTTCATAGATGTGGAAGTTTCTTTATCACCAATTAGAGATTTGGCAGGAGAGGTAATTGCAATCTCAGGAGTGATTAGAGATATTACAGAAAAAAAACGAACAGAAGAAAAGCTGTTAAATGCTGAAAAACTATCCCTATTGGGAGAAATGGCAGCAGGAATTGCACATGAAATTCGCAATCCATTAACCGTTGTTTCAGGTTACATTCAGTTTTTACGAAAGAAAAATGATAATGAAACTGACAAATATGATATTATGCTTTCCGAGTTAAAAAGAATAGACTCTATTATGAGTGAGTTATTAGTATTAGGTAAGCCACAAGCAGTTGACTATAAATCACAGCAAATCCCCACAATCTTTGAAGAAGTTCTTTCTCTATATGAAGTACAATGTGAAACGAAATCTATAGTGGTACATAAAGATTTCCAAAAGAAGCTACCTCCCGTGAGTTGTGAAAAAAACCATTTAAAGCAAGTATTTATTAACCTTGTAAAAAATGCAATGGAAGCAATGCCTGATGGAGGGGAAATCACTGTTTCGGTTAAAATGAAAAATCACAATACCTTGTCAATAATAGTACAGGATACAGGAATTGGTATTTCGCCATCTATAATAGAAAAATTAGGAGATCCTTTTTTCTCAACGAAGAGAGACGGCACAGGCTTAGGTTTAATGATATCTAAACGAATAATCGAATCCCATCATGGTAAACTCCAAATTGAAAGTGAAGTAAAAAAAGGAACTAAGCTAGAAATATTATTACCGACAATAAACGAATAATATCTGGAGGCATAAAGGTATGGAAACTATAGCTGTAACTTTAGCACAGAAACAGTTAGATGCGTATAATAATCAACAATTAGAAGAATTTTTATCATGTTATAGTGAAGATGTAAAAGTAATGGAATTTCCATCAAATAAGATTATTTATACTGGAAAAACGAAAATGAAAGAAGTATATTCTACCCTTTTTGAAAGTAATCCTAATAATCATGCGAAATTATTAGCAAGAATTGCAGATGGAAATATCGTTATCGACCATGAGTATGTAACAGGAAGAGCAAATGGAAAAGAAGTGTATGCAATCGCAATGTATGAAGTAAAAGACAACGAAATCATTCATGTCTGGTTTAAAAAATAGAGAAACCTCCATGCAAGTGAAAAATTACATCCTGACGAATGAAAATACGTTATGAAGTGGATTAGTATAATAAACTTTCGATGAAATAGGCTGAAACGAATGGAATAATTACCTACAAAGTTAGCAATACTAGATAAGTTGACCACTAATTGAGAAGACCTATTTTTTTTAGGGGAGACATTTTAATCCTAAGAAATAAGTTCAATATTAATAATCCGCGAATAGAATTGTAAGGAGCAATGACGAAAATTGCTTCTTTTTTTGTGGTTCATAAAAAGGGAGGAGTGTAAAATGATTCCAAGTGTACTAATTACATTAGCTTGGGTTTTTATTGCAATACGTTGTGGAGTTCGCTTTGTTCATTTACTTAATAGGAAGTCACAAGATTGGTTAGAAATGTTATTTCAATTCTCTGTAGTTCTCATTGCATTATCATTTTTATTATAGAAATACTAAAACCGTTGAAGAAGATAGCCCTTATTTCATCAACGGTTTTTTATTCTACCAACTAGTTTAAAATTTTGCCGATATTTAGTATGTATGTAATCAAAAAAGTATCGCCATCTTAATAATAGTTAAGAATATATAAATGAAGGAAGTGCTTTTCATTTGGCCACAAAAGTAAATAAAGGGCTTGATATATTAGCTATAAGTTCGATCCCCCTCATTATGACACTTGGTAATTCAATGTTAATACCAATCTTACCTAGAATGCAGTCTGAATTAAATATAAGTCCATTTCAGGTAAGCCTAACGATCACCATTTTTTCTGTGGCTGCAGCACTATTTATCCCAATATTTGGGTACCTATCTGACCGATTCTCAAGAAAGGTCATCATTGTTCCAGCACTGTTTCTTTACGGTATTGGAGGTTTATTGGCAGGCGTTGCCGCAGCTTTGTTCACTTCTCCATACATTTGGATTATTGTTGGACGAGCATTCCAAGGCATTGGTGCAGCAGGAACTGCTCCAATTGCAATGGCACTAACGGGAGATCTATTTAAAGGTGGGGAACAAAGTAAAGTCTTAGGTTTAGTGGAAGCTTCAAATGGCTTTGGGAAAGTTCTATCTCCTATCGTTGGATCTCTTTTAGCACTGTTAATTTGGTATGGACCTTTTTTAGGATTTCCTGTGTTTTGTATTATTTCAATAGTACTTTGTATTTTCTTTATTAAAGAGAAGAAGAAGAAAAAAGAAGCACCACCTATAGGTAAATACGTAAAAGGATTATTTTCTGTATTTCATCAGGAAGGAAGGTGGTTATTCACAGCTTACTTGGCAGGTGCTACATGTTTATTTACATTGTTCGGCATCTTGTTTTACTTGTCAGATATTCTGGAAACAAGATATGACACTGTTGGGGTTTTAAAAGGAGTTATTTTAGCTATCCCGCTTTTATGTATGATGACTACCTCTTACATAACTGGAAGCAAAATAGGAAAAAACTTAAAGAAGATGAAAACGTGCATTGTAATAGGATTTTTCCTTATGACAGCATCATTTGCCACACTTGTTTTCTTCACACAGCTTATTCCATTTATTTCGGTTTTAGTAGTTAGCAGTATTGGCACTGGATTGGTATTGCCTTGCTTGAATAGTTTGATAACTGGGTCGGTAGGAAAAGCAAGAAGAGGCTTTGTAACTTCTTTATACGGCTCTGTTCGATTTCTAGGGGTGGCAATGGGGCCTCCTGTATATGGATGGCTGATGGAATGGTCAAGAAAAGGGATATTTTATTCAACTGCAGGTTTAACTTTATTAGTGGGATTACTTTGCCTACTATTGATTCATGCAAAGGAAAGTTCTCAAGAAAAGGACGAGAATACTACTACGTTGTTTAAGAAATTTCAGTTAACTACAGAATAAAGATTGGAGATGTTGAAATTGCAAATATATTTTTCCCCAGAATTTTTAAAGGATGATGCACAAGTGTTAAATATTGTAACGGACCATAATAAAGCAGTTGGTTACTTAGCGTTTTTATTAGAAGAGAACAAGAAAAAAATGTATGTATACGGATCACTAGAAGAAGAGGGTGTATCAGAAGATTTTAAGGATTTAGTAAAACCGTATTTACAAGGGTTAATGAAAATTAAACCTGAGCTAGAAGTTTATACGTATTTATCCATTGGCGGAAAAAAAGTAGAGATGGAAATGGAAAAAGAGTAAAAAAGAAAAATTATATATGTGAATAGTTAAGTTAGCTTTTATTGAGGGAAGTTATTGGAAAAATAATTGGAGTATAACCATGCAAACCCGAATATTATGCTTTGAATCAAATAACCGTGATAAATTTAATTTGAGAAAAAAATGCTCTTTCTTCAATAAATTACACCATATTTATTCAATAGTTTTTTACTTTTTGTACCATGCCATAGTAGGTAAATTATCTGATGCTGCTGTTGTTATTTTAATTTGATGGATAATATCAACTACTCTAGTAGAAATCCACTGAGAAATTATTGCAAGAATAACTATCCTCCAATCGATAATGGAGCCAGTTAATATAAAAATGCAACCATTGATTAGTAACAATGGCTTTCCAGGAGGAACATCCCTGTATTTCGAATATATTAATGCTAAAACACCCATCCCACCATTGGAAACATCGTGTCGAAGCAATATGCCTACCCCTATTCCTAAAATAATAGAACCAATAATGAAGTCAATCCAAATAGTAAAAGGAGACGAGAGTTCGTATAATTTGGATTCAAAGAAAAATATTGTTAATGAGGTGATTGAAATTCCATACATAGTACCGAGTGCACTCGCGTTCCCCAACCAATAAATAGCTATTACCAACATAGAAAAATTGACAAACCATAAAGCAAGACTCAAAGGAATACTAAACCAATAATTAAGTAAAACAGCAAGTCCACCAGCTCCACCTGAAGGAATTGAGTTTGGAAAAAGAAAAAGTGCCATAGCTATTCCTTGAATAATTGCCGCAATACTTATATTTGTATATTGCTCAACAAACTTTTTCACAGTTTTTCCTTAAAGATATGTATGTAAAAGTAATTCTTGCATCATTCATTATAATGCACCTCTTTATTGATTTTGGGTTGTCCTTTTATAATGTATTGTTACGATTGTAAAATATGTTAGCCATTTGGAACCAATACAATAACAATATATCCCTCCATTTTTTCCTTTTGCTCAGGTAATACTATAAAAGTTCAGTTGAACAAATAAGAATGAAGGGGCGAATGATACTATGGCAAACAACAATAACCGTCAAGCTCACAACAATAATAACAACAGAAACAATAACAACAATAATAACGAATTAAATGTAGATAATTTAAATACTGAATTAGGCAATGAAAATTCTGCACAAGATTATAACAATCAAAATCGCCGAAACAATCGCAACTGCTAGCTAATAAATTTTAACATTTTCGTATGCGACTCAAAAAAATCTTTTGAGTCGTATATTTTTTTGTAGTAAATTTCCTGATTAGAGAATAGATATGTACAAGCAATTTCTTGTCCATAAAAATGTCTTTGGGGGATGTTATATGAGTGTTTTTTTCACATATATTTTTTTAGGATTATCTTTAGCCGCTCCAATTGGGCCTGTTAATGCAGCACAAATTGATCGAGGTATTAAAAATGGATTTCTCCATGCGTGGCTCGTGGGGTTAGGAGCTACGGTAGCAGATGCTATATATATGTTTCTTGTATTTGTAGGGGTATATCACTTAATTGAAATACCATTTATTCAATCATTTTTATGGCTATTTGGATTCTTTGTGCTTGTTTATACTGGAATTGAAAGCTTATCTGGAGCCAGCAATATTTCTATGGATGAGACGAGATCCAAAGAAGAATCTCATCTCAAATCTTTCTTAGCAGGATTCTTTATGTCCTTATTTAATCCAATAACAATTCTTTTTTGGTTAGGAATTTTCGGTTCGATATTAGCAAAAACGGTAACGTCCTTTGGAACAACAGAAGTGATCCTTTACGTTACCGCCATATTTATAGGTATTACTGTATGGGATATCACGATGGCGAGCTTAGCAAGCACTATGCGAAAATTTTTAACTACTAAATTATTGAAAATTATTTCTTTTTTGTCAGGTTTATCATTGATCGGCTTTGGCGTATATTTTGGTATTCAGGCTGCTAAAGTTTTATTTTCGTAAATATGGAATCAGGAGCTTCCTCTTTTGGATCTGGTGGATTTTTCTTCCAAAAATGACGCATAAACAATGTGACGATAGCTATCACAACAATAAATATAATACTAACGTAAAATCCAGGTCTACTCGTTCCATGAAATAATGTGCCACTTATGGCTAGTAAGACCAATAAGAAACCAAAGGCACGCTTTACATTATCAAGTGTAGTCATTTCGTGGAGTCTACCATAAGACCCAAGAATAAAGAACCAGTTATACAGAAGCATCAATCCTGCTGCAGTAGTAAAGTATTCATAAATATTTCCTGGTAAAAGAAGAGACAAAATTACAGAGATTATTACACCGAGAAGTGTGACGGCAATAGCAGGTAATGCAATGACCTTTTTTATTTTTTTAGCTAAAACAGCTGGTGCATCACGATCTTCACCTAATGTAACTAAGATTCGAATAACAGCAAATAACGATGCAACCATTGTAGAGAATCCAGCGATAATAAAAACACCATTAAACACATGAGGCACAAATGGTAAGGCATACTCGCTTAACGCTTGAACAAAAGGACTTTCACTTGTTGTGAAGTCTTTCCAAGGAACCATAATTAATGCTAGTCCAATAGAAGATACATAAATGATGGCTAAGGTAAATAACATCACCTTACCTGCTTTTGTTGCTTCTTCCATTTTTTCCAGACGAATTGCTAGTAGACCTATAATTTCAATTCCAGCGAATCCATAAAAACCATAGATGAAAGAAGGTAAAATTCCTCTAAAACCATTAGGAAAAAAGGAATCAAAGGTAGTTGGGAAAGACACTTCTTTATTCCCACCAAATATTCCAAAAAGTGCTAAAGTCGCCAAAATAATAAACATCAAAATTGCAGCAATTTTTAACACTGCTAATAAATTTTCAATCCGGTCAAAACCTTTAGTACCAGTTAATATAACAACAAAACCCAATAAGGCATATACACTGGCAAATATCCATAGCGGTATTCCAGGAAACCAAAAACGTGTAAAGATGGAAAGTGCAGTCATTTGACTTCCAATGATTAACATCTCAGAAGCCCAATACACCCAACCACAACTAAAACCCGCCCATCGACCATACGCTTTTTTCGCATATGTTCGGAAGGAACCTTTTTGAGGATTGGCAATCGTCATTTTAGCAAGTGCTTCATAAACAAAATAAGTTCCTAAGGCAGCTAATATAAAGGAGAAAATGACAGAGGGGCCAGCCATAGAAATAGCAATGCTTGATCCAAGAAAGAAACCTGTACCAATTGTACAGGCAATACCAAGTAAAGATAATTGCCACCATTTTAGTGGCTTTTCTTGTTTCTCTTTCGCATTTGTCTTCATTTCCATCCTCCGCTCTAAATTCCTTCATTTATTGTTAGAAGATTGAAGGAGTTTTATGTATTTTCTTGTTAGTTAAGATATTTCTATCATTTTTAAAAATTTCGAGAAAAAAGGGTTAATTGCCCTAGTTCCTTAATATATTTTTAAGAGCATCGTACGGGAGGGGAGTTATTTGAGTATAATTGGAAAAAGTGTAATACGACAGGAATCTTATGACAAGGTGACAGGAAGAGCGAAATATACAGCAGATTATTCTTCAAGATCTTTGTTCCATGCAAAAACGGTAATCTCTACTTTTGCACATGCAAAAATAAAGTCTATAGATACTAAAGAAGCTAGATCTGTTCGTGGGGTTCGAGCAATTTTGGCTGGAGAAGAATTTCCTCTAACGGGGGAAGAAATTCGTGATCGACCACCGATCGCTGTTGATAAAGTACGTTTTCATGGTGAGGTTGTTGCGTTAGTAGTCGCAGATAATCCAAAGGTAGCAAAGCAAGCAGCAAGTTTAATTAAAATAGAATATGATCCCTTGCCAGTTGTTAATTCTCCTAGTGAAGCTTTGGAAGAAAATGCTCCTCTTCTTCACAATGATGTTAGTAAATATGAGAAAGAAGAAGGGGTAAATCCTATTCCTAAATCTAACATCGCAAATCATGTGAAAATAAGAAAAGGTCAAAAAGAAAAGGGCTGGAGTGAAAGTGAAGTTACGCTGGAGGCAACTTTTGGATTTCCCCCATCAGATCACATTGCTATGGAAACAAGAGCCGTAACTGCAGAAATCCGTCCAAACGGATATGTATATATACAATCTTCATCTCAAGCCCCCTTCATGATAAAAAAGTTAATTAGTACGTATTTTGATATTGATGTAGGAAAAGTGGTTGTAAACACACCGCTCGTAGGTGGAGGATATGGAGGAAAGGCATCTGTTCAATTAGAAATACTTGCTTATTTAGCTTCGAAAGCAGTTGATGGAAGACCAGTTAAGATGGTAAATTCTCGTGAAGAAGATATGATTACCTCTCCAGGTCATGTAGGTCTAGAAGCCAAAATTAAACTTGGAAGTACTTCAGATGGTTGTTTAAAAGTAGCGGAAATTACGTATTTGTTTGATAGTGGTGCATACTCAGACAAAGCTGTTCACTTAAGCCGTGCAGGTGCAGTTGATTGCACGGGTCCTTATTGTATTGAAAATATTTGGTGTGATTCTTATAGTGTTTACACTAACCATCCTTATCCAGCTCCATACCGAGGGTTTGCACATACAGAAGTATTATTTGCTTTTGAGAGAGCAATGGATATGTTGTCAAATAAATTAGAAATGGATCCACTTGACCTGCGTATGAAAAATGCCATATTACCAGGGGATAGAACACCTACCCAAGTAAAGCTTAATCGAAGTACAGTGGGAGATGTTCCAGCTTGTATAGAACGATTACGGAAAATAATTGATTGGGACAAGGAGAAGGTAGTTAAAGTAAGCGATCATATTATTCGTGCAAAAGGTGTTTGTTGTGTTTGGAAAAACTCTACAATTCCAACTGATTCAAGTTCTGGTGCCATTTTAACTTTTAACGAAGACGGGAGTATTAATCTAATCTCAGGTGTCGTAGAAATAGGTACAGGTACAAAGACAGTTCTGGCCCAAATGGTAGCTGAAAAAATGGAAATGGATATAAAGAATATTCATGTGCAGATGAGAGTAGACACACAATCAACACCTGAACACTGGAAGACAGTTGCAAGTAGAGGAACGTTTTTAGCTGGTAGAGCAGTATTAGCTGCTGCGGATGATGCACTATGCCAATTAAAAGAAATTGCATCTGTAGTATTAAGGGCTGATGTAGATGATTTAGTTGTCGCCAATAGTCGCGTTTTTTTACGTGAAGAACCCGAGTTAGGAGTGCATTTTCGAGAGATAGCTTACGGATATGTTTATCCGAACGGGAATGCAATTGGAGGTCAAATTATTGGTAGGGGAACGTATATTCAACGAAATATGACCCATTTAGATCCAGAAACTGGTGCCGGAAAACCCGGTCCAGAATGGGCGGTAGGTGCTCAAGCTGTGGAAGTAGAATTTAACACTCGAGATTACACGTATAAAGTGATAAAAGCTGTCTCAGTTTTAGATATTGGAAAAGTTCTTAATTATAAAGGCGCGAGAGGGCAAGTAACTGGTGCAATGAGTATGGGATTAGCATTTGGAGCAAGAGAAGGCTTTGTTTTTGATGAACAGGCAAGGGTGTTAAACCCTCAATTGCGTACATATCGACCTGTACATTATGGGGAGCATCCAGAATATATAGTTGATTTTATTGAAACTCCCCATTTAGATTCTCCTTTTGGAGCAAGGGGTGTAGGGGAGCAAGGACTTTTAGGTATGCCAGCAGCATTGGCTAATTGTTTATCCATTGCCTCTGGAGTTTCTCTTCAACATTTGCCGTTAACCCCCGAATATATTTGGAGAAGAAAGGAGGGGTTATAATGCTTGCTTTCGATTTTGATTATTATAAGCCTTCATCGATGGAGGAAGCAGTAAATCAATTTAAAGTGTTAAAACGAACAGGGAAATCTCCCATGTATTTTTCTGGTGGAACAGAAATTATTACCCTTGGTAGATTAAATTATTTATATGCGGATTCAGTAATCGATATTAAAAGTATTCCAGAATGTTGTACGATGGACTTTGAACATGACAATTTATACTTGGGATCTGCCATAACATTAGCAGAAATAGAAGGTAGTGATATTTTCCCTTTATTATCAAAAGTAAGTAGTGAAGTTGGTGATCATACTTCTAGAACAAAAATCACATTAGGTGGAAATATATGTGGGGATATATTCTATCGAGAAGCTGTTTTACCTTTTTTGTTAGCTGATAGTGTGGTATTTATTGCAGAGGAAGATGGAATTCAAGCATATAACATCAATGAAATTTTCAATGAAGAGTTAAAGAAAAAAGAGGGAGATTTATTAGTTCAGGTTGTAACAGAGAAAAAATATGTAACAGCACCACACATTACAATCAAACGGCAAAAACAATGGGAGTCTGGGTACCCTGTTATCACTGCATCCGCATTAAAAATAAATAGCAACGTACGAGTTGCTATCAGTGGATTATGCCCGTTTCCTTTTCGTTCTAGAGAAATGGAAGAAACATTAAACAATCGATCTGTTTCCATAGATCAACGAATTAAATTAGCTATGACGAAATTACCAGAACCAATTTTATCAGATACAGAAGCATCAGATAAATATAGATTATTTGTGTTAAGTAACGTATTACACGATATTTTACAAGCATTGGAGGTGTCATAATGTCGTTACAATCTGTTATTCTCCATGTAAATGGGGAAGAGCAACAAGTGACTATCCGTCCTTCTGAAACACTTCTCTATGTTTTAAGAGAAAAATTGGGTTTAACAGGGTCTAAGCCTGGATGTTTAAACGGAGATTGTGGTGCATGTACTGTTACCATTGATAATATTCCTATGAAATCATGTCTCATGCTTGCCATTGAAGCGATTGATAAAGAGATCACTACAATTGAAGGATTAAAAGATACACCAATTCAAAGGGCTTTTGTTGAACATTTTGCTTTTCAATGCGGTTATTGTACTCCTGGTTTTATCATGAATAGTCATTCTCTTATACAAAATCATCCAGATGCAGATAACGGCATGATTAAGAACTGGTTGAAATCGAATATATGTAGGTGCACGGGATATGAGGAAATTGAAGCCGCTGTGAAGTCTGTGTTACATGAAAAAAAGTGATCTATTCATATAAATATAAGACCAAGGTTTTATTTCATTTACCTTGGTCTTTTTATAATGGTTCTAACGTGAAAATACGTAATTACAATTAGTGGTTAACTTATCTAGTATTTCTAACTTTGTTGGTTGTTCTCCATTCGTTTTTGACTGTTTAAGCTTCTTTTAAATGTTGTGCTTCTTCTGCAATTTGACCAACACGCATAGTATGGAGTGTATACTGGTCCTTTGATATTTCGAACAAGTTATACTCATACTTACCACTATTTATTTCAGAGAATAGTGGTTTGAACGATTCGTTTGCTAATGATACATAAGGTAATTTCTCTGCAGCTTTGTTTGATCGGATGTTTTCTTTGCGAATTTTCATAAAGATTCTCTCCATGTTTAACTCGTAAAAAAGCTCGTTAAAGAACGCTCCTTTTGCAATATTGTTGTAGCCTTTTCCATGGAACGGCTTCCCTATCCATGTTCCTAAAAAACCCGCATTATCTTCTATATCAAACAAATTGATCGTACCGATTGGTGCTCCCCATTCATCAAGAATAGTACGGGAAACAAGTTCACCACGGTCTTCTGCTTCTATTGTTTGTTTTGTTATAAACATAAATTCTTCATAAGAATTTGCCTTTTGACGCACAAAAGGGAAGACATCAGGGTGCACCATTAAATCGTAAAGAGCATGCGATTCATGAAGATCACGTTTTTTCAGCATTACTATCCCTCCAAATGAGGACAGACGAATAGACTCAATCCACCCTCGAAATTTTTAAATTTCAAAAATTTCGGGGTGGGAATCGAACCCACTAGAACCAGTAATACTGGTGGCGCACCATTTGCCTTCCCATAAATAATCATTGATTATTTAAGTTAAGTTATGTTGTTTTTGAAGTAAATTATTTTACTCACTTTTTGTATAATACTCGAAAATGTATAAAAAGGAAACTGTTTTTTTTTACTAATTTATATATTATTTTATGCAATCACTTACAAAATAGTATTAACTCTAAATTGGAAAAAAAGTATTAGTAAAATGCGTTTCACATTAAATAATAACGTTGTTATGTTAGAGTGAAATATAAATACAGAGTGGTTTGAGGTGTGTATATGGTTCGGATTAGTACATTTTATTTTACGTTGTTTTTTTCTTTTGCTGTAGTGATAATGTTTTTTCCACTTTATCTACAACATTTAGGTCTTAGCACAAGTCAAGTTGGAATAATTGTAGCGATGGGATCCGTCGTTTCTGTTATAGGCCAACCTATATGGGGGTATATAAGTGATAAACTTCATTCAATAAAAAAAGTATTACTAATAGTTATGATGGGTTCCTTGATTATGAGTTTCTTCTTATATTCAGTTAATACTTTTTTTACGATATTAATTATCTTTACATGTTTTATGTTTTTTATGACATCGTGTGGTCCTTTGACTGAGAGTATCGCAATCCGTTTTGCAGCGGAGAACAATAAAAATTATGGAGTAATGAGATCTTTTGGTGCCATTGGTACTGGAACATCCTCTCTTGTCTTAGGAACGTTACTAGGCGTTATTGGGATTCATTATTTAGGATGGATGTATGCATCCATTATGATGATAGCTATACCACTGGTGTTTTTATTACAAGATCCTATACAAGTGGAATCGAAAGAACCAATAACAATTAGTTCCGTGAAAAAATTAATGGGAAATAAGAAATATATATGGATGTTATTTATAAGTTTTCTTCTATTAATTACTCATAAAATGAATGATAGTTTATTTTCCATCTATTTAAGTGAATTAGGTGCTCGGGAAGCTGAGATTGGTAGAGCATGGATGGTGGCAACTTTTTCATCTGTTCCAGCATTTGCTTTAACAGGGTATTTGATAAAAAGGTGCCCTGAGATAATCCTGATTAGTATGGCAGGATTTCTATATGCATTACGTTGGTTTTTATATGGATACTGGGACGAACCTGTTGTACTAATCTATTTACAAATGATGCAAGGAGTAACATTCCCAATTCTTTTTGTATCAGCATTTTCTTACGTAACGAAGCTTATTCCAAAAGAGCTACTAGGAACAGGTCAGCTTTTATTTATTGCTTCCACAATGGGGTTAGGTGGTTTATTTGGGAGCGCAGGAGGCGGCTGGTACATGGAACACTTTTCTCCACAAGCAACCTATTACTTAGGGAGTTTCATTACGCTGGGAGGTGCCATGTTAGCTACAGCCACAATTTTTATTGTTCAAAGAAAGTCCAAACGTGAAAAAAGTAAAATACAAGAATAACATCCCATTAAGGAGTTGCTATGTTTAGAATTTGCTTTTTCTATTTCGTTTTATTTTCATCCTTCGCTGTTATACTCATGTTCGTTCCTTTGTACTTACAAGAATTAGGATTGAGTACAAGTCAAATCGGTTTCATTGTAGCAATGGGTTCAGTGGTATCCATTGTTAGTCAACCAATGTTTGGTTTCATAAGTGACAAAACCCAATCCAAAAGAAAGGTTTTATTCATCATTATTACTCTTTCCCTACTAATTAGTTTTGCGTTCTTTTCTGTACAAACATATCATGCACTATTATTTTGGTTTATACTATTTATGTTTTTTAGTAGGGCATCTGGTCCTTTAACAGAAAGCTTTACCATGCAGTTCGCATTAAAAAATAATAAAAACTATGGAGCGATGAGGGCATTTGGTGATATTGGTACTGGAACCGCAGCAATAGCAGTTGGAACACTAATTGGTTTAATTGGAATCCAATATGTTGGTTATATATACGCTGCTTTTATCTTATTAGCAATACCCATAGTGTTCTCCCTTCAAGAAGACAACCATAACCATGTTAAAAAACCTACACGATTTTCTTACATATCCATACAACAGTTACTAAAAAATAAACGATATATTAGCTTTGTTTTCATTTGTTTCATAATATTTATTTCACACAAAATGAATGATAGTTTATTTTCCATTTATTTAAGCAACTTAGGTGCCAATGAAGCTCAAATAGGGAAGGCGTGGATGTTAGCTACCTTTTCCTCTGTTCCAGTATTTGCTTTAACAGGGGTGCTGATTAAAAAGTACCATGAAATGTTATTAGTAAGTATTGCAAGTATTTTATATTGTGTTCGATGGTTTTTATACGGATTTTTCGACAATTCTGAAATACTTACATACTTGCAGTTAATGCAAGGAATAACGTTTCCCATTTTATTTGTAGCAGCATTTTCCTATATAACAAAAATTATCCCAAAAGAAGCGAGTGCCACAGGTCAACTTATTTTCATCGCAGCTACAATGGGAATTGGTGGATTAATTGGTAGTGCAGGAGGAGGTTGGTTAATGGATAAATATACACCACAGATAGCATATTTTACTGGAAGTTCCATTACTGTAGTTGGAACACTACTAGCCACTTTTTTATTAATGAGGTTAAAAACGAGTATCATAACGAAGAAAAACGTATCGAAAGCTTATTAAACAAAACAATTTACTTTTCTAACTATTTACACATTTGTTATAGTAGAAAGTATCAGGCTCAAGGATGGTGTAGACGATGAAAAGTGTAAAAGAAAAAGAACAGAAACAACAAGATATACCTTTTACAGAGGAAGAGATGTTTCGATTCAAAAAAATAGAAGAGAAAAAGGAGAAAACCTCCTTTGAAATAGCTTTTACTGGTCATTTTTCTTCGGGAAAATCAACAATAATTAATAATTTGTTAGGTGCAAGTATATTGCCTACAAGCCCTGTACCAACAAGTGCTAATATTATTAAGATTAAAAACGGAAATCTTGGTTTATCAATTAAGAAAAGTGATGGAGAACATTCGTGGAGCGGGGAAATACCTTGGGATAAGGTAAGAAAGTGGGGAATGAATGGAGAAGAAATTTCCAACCTTACAATCACTGCACCTTTATCATTTTTAGGAAACAGCTGCATGTTAGATACACCAGGTGTAGATTCCACAGATGAATCTCATGAAATGATGACAGTAGAGCAACTATACTCAACAGATGTCATTGTCTATGTTATGGATTATAACCATGTGCAGTCTGAAACAAACTTATACTTTTTGAAACAATTATCTAGTGAGAAAAAACCAATTTATATAATAGTAAATCAAGTAGATAAACATAATGAAGAAGAAATTACTTTACCAAAGTTCAAAGAGTCTATGGTTCATCTTTTTCATCAATGGGACATTCATTTTCAAAAAGTATTTTTCACTTCTATGAAAAACAGTAATCATCCATTAAATGAATATAGTCGATTTGAACGAGAATTAAAAGCGTTACTTTATAATGGGAAAGATTTATTAGAACCTTCTCAATTACAACTAGAAAAAGGCTTTTATATAACGGTGAAAAATCGAATGTACGTTGATGAACGTGATGAGATTGAACAAATTGAATTAAATATGAAAGAAAATAACATTGATGCAACATTATTACAAAAGCAACAAGAACTTTTAGTCAATTATAATAATCTCCAAAATTACGAAAGCGAAATTCGTCAATCCTTTGAGAGGGAGTTAGGCAGTTTATTTAAAAATGTTACTTTATTTCCTTATACTACGACTGAATTAACAAGAAATTGGTTGGAAAGTATTCAACCAAATTTTAAAGTTGGATTACTTTTTACAAAGAAAAAAACAGAAGAAGAGCAGGAAAAACGTTTACACAGTCTTATTCACGAACTTCAACAAAAAGTGAATACACAACTCCTTTTTCATGTTCAATCATTTTTTAACAAAATAGATCGATCGGAACTATCCAATAAAACGGAATTGGAACAAGCTATTACAAATATGACTTTTGAAGTAACTGCAGATTGGTTAAAAACACGAGTAAACGCGAATTTTGCAAGTAGGGATTATGTTTTTACGTTTACAAAAGAAATTACAGAAAGTATTGCTAAGGATATTCGGAAAAAAGCATCGAAGATAGTAACAATTCAAATAAATGGGATGAGATCTTATGTTGATAAGCAAATAAAGAAAATGGAAGAGAAATTAGAAACCTTAAACATTGTGGAGAAGTATAGGGAAGAAATGCAAAATGTCTCATCTAAATATAAAAAGTTCCGAGATGATTTAGATATTATTATCTCTCAATACCCTCCTGATCAATATTTTGAGGAACAGTTAAAAGTTACGGAGAAGAAGGATTATGTAGACACAAAGAATAGTGTACTAAATGATGTAGTAGTAGAATCAGAAAGTGTAATACAAACGGATTTCACCATACAAGAAAAGAAGAAGAAAGCTACTTTTAATGAAGAAGAAATAGTAAGTTTACTAAAAAAATATGAAGCTATCCTTTATGAAAATAAAGGAAGTTCCATACTTTCTGAAGAAAGAAATCAATTCATCCAACGAATGAAGCGCTACAAAGAGAAATCTTTTGTTATTTCATTATTTGGTGCATTTAGTGCAGGGAAATCTAGTTTTGCCAATGCATTATTAGGTGAAAACATCTTACCAGTTTCACCTAACCCTACTACCGCAACAATAAATACGGTAGAAAAATCTACAGAAACATATTCACACGGAACTGTGGTAGTAACAGTCAAAGCTGCTGATTTATTAAATAAGGAAATTATTTCTGTTGCAAATCAAATAGACGAATCAGTCACAATGGATAATATAAATAAATATAAACCAGATGTAAAGAAATATAGATCAAGTATACAAAAAACAAACGTACAATATTTGCTTACCTTGAAACAGAGCTTAGATGAAACCAACTGGATCCTTGGAAAAACGTTTACTGTATCCATTCAAGAACTAAGGGACTTAGTTGAAGAAACGAAAGCATGTTTAATAGAAAAGATAAATATTTATTATGATTGTCCGATTACAGAAAAAGGGGTCGTATTAGTAGATACTCCAGGTGTAAATTCAATTCATGGACGTCATACGAATGTTGCATTTCAACAGTTACGTTCTTCAGATGCTATCTTTTATTTAACATATTATAATCATGCTTTTTCAAAAGCAGATCAGTATTTTCTGCAACAGATGGGGAAAGTAAATGAAAGTTTTCAAAATGATAAATTATATTTTATAATTAATGCCGCAGACTTGGCAAACAGTGAAGGGGAATTAAGAGGGGTTAAAAAGCATGTGTATGACCAACTACAAAAAAATGGAGTGACTAACCCTCGCTTATTTCACTTATCAAGTAAACAAGGCTTAGAAGAGAAACAAGTAAATAACAACACAACGGATTCGTCCTTCTCTTACTTTGAAAAAACGTTTTATGAGCAAACCATAATGGAACTCAAAGAACTAAGTGCTGTTCTTCTTACACAACAAATGAAAGAGTACGTAGAGAAATTACAAGACAGTATTTCTTTTATGAATGAGGCTACAGAAGAACAAACGAAGAAACACGAAAAATTAATTTCTACAGTAGCTGCTGAATCGAAAAAGGTAGGAGATTTATCTCTTTCCTTTGTAAAGAGAGACTCCCAAAGAGAATTCGAACAAATGCTAACATACTTAGTGGAAAGAATGAAGTTTGTTTTTAATGATTACTTCTCTAGTGCAATTAATGTTGCTACTTTAACTAGTAATAGTAAAAAGGAGCTGTTTGAACAGTTTAAAAGTGGTATAAATGAATGGAAAATACAAGGAGAACAGTTCTTCAAACAAGAATTTGATGCGACGTGTATTCGATTAGAAGAGAATATGAGAAAAACAATAGCAGTGTGGATAGAAACGGAAGCGAAAGAAATAAAAAAATCATTACCTTTCATAAGTTATGATCGAAACATTGATATACCAGTAATATCAGTTGATGTTACGAATGTTTCATTTTTAATATCGATAGACAACTACAAAAATAAAGTTAAATCAAAGAAAGATCTTTTTGAGAATAGGACAGTAAAAGAAATAAAAGAGGAAATAATTGTAGAAATATTAGAATCTGCAACCAACCAAATCGAAGAACTCTCTATGCAAATGATAGAAAAGCTTAGTGAAAGTTTTGTATTGTTACAATCAACGTTGAAAGATAAGCTACTAACGGCTATTAGTAACGAAAAAACACGTTTTGAAGCAATGTTAGATGAGAAGGAGAAAAAGGTAATAGAAAAGGAATATGATCAATTAAATAAAATATTAGTAAAACAAATTTTATAAATTAAAGGATATCTCAAAAGTAAATGGTTTATTTTGAGATATCCTCTTTCATATGTCGTTTATACTCGCGGGTCTTCATCATATCGTAATGAGTAACCCTTGTGTATTCTTCATTTTTTATTTCTTCCTCTGTTGCACGTTCACTTAACTCCTCCTCATTGTAAATACCTGGGGCTAATGTAGGTTCCTCATCTTGTCTTTCTCTTATCATCTTTTTACTCCAAGAATTTTGTTATAATCGGTTCAGTTATCAAAGGAATAGGTGTGACATATATTCATATTTATTAGAAGGAGATCTTTCTTTAGTGACAATAATTTGAGGATGTCTCAAATGTTTTATTGAGACATCCTATTGTTGGAGGTACTAATATTAATGGTGGTTGTCGTTATTTTTCATTTGATCCATGACATTTTTAATTGGTTCCATCATATTATTCATATTGTTGGTATTTCTACCTTTCATCATGCTATAGGCAGCTGCCCCTATACCTAAACCAACTAACGATATCATAAGCCCATTTTTGTTGTTATTTTTTTTGTTCATCCCAAACATATTCATCTTTAAAAGCCCTCCTTTTTTGTTTGAAAACTTATGCCCCAAACATTATTTATAGTTAGTTTTTTTAAAGAGAATATGTGAGGGTAACATTTCCAAAGGAGGTGTAATTACCTTATGATTTTTAGGGAGGATAGAGGATTTATCAATAATACCCTGAAATACTCCAAATCTTTTTTAAATTTTTCAAAGAAAATGTACGATGAGCATGTATTTCAAAAATTTACTCCAAGAAAATGGGGTGAATTATCAATTAGTACAACTACATTGCATTCAATTGAAAGTGATATTAAGACTCAAATAGAAAATATTTCTTCGGCACTTCCTATTTATCCGGAAGAAAAACTAGTTATAGAGAAGATAAAATCCCTTACTATTGAGCGAAATAGTAACAATATTACGAGAACTGCTGCCTATTTGGAATTTTATATGGACCATGATGAAATTCATTGGGCTTTTTTAGCACATATGGTCTCAAGAAATGGTGGTTATAATATGACTGATTTAAAGGGTGAGGTAATAAGTAATTTTCTTAATGTAAAAGAAAAAATACATTTTTTTTTAATGCTTGAAAAAGCAAATGCTGCTATCTTTCATGATGCTTACACTCAATTGTTATTATATAAGGAAAGTATAAAACAAGGGAAAAGTTTTTTTTATCTTCTTCCAGCTTTTGGTGTGTCACGATTTATGATTCCGATATGGGAGAAATTTTACAACACAAAAAACTCACAGTTATTGACGGTAGGATTAATTATTAATGAACAACATTATTTAGAGAAAAGAGTTATGGAAAACAGTTTTTTTCAAAAAAGCGTATTTACATCTTGGAAATTTGAGCTGCAAGAATATTTTCACCTAACAAAGGTACTTTTTCCTTATTATAGAAAAAATAGAATTAGTTTAGCGGGAATGAACGTAAATAATTTTACTTCTGTGGAGGAACGGATTAAAGTAGGAAAAAAACTCTATGCCATTCTTTTCGGTATTCCAATCATATATGATGGCTGTAATAAATTTGCAAAATCAATTATTCATTCTGGTTCAAGGGAGGATTATTGTACCTATTTCACTGCAAACAAAGAAGAATCTGCAAAGTTATTTAGCCCTAAGTTAGTAAATGTATGGGAAAATCAACAACACTCTTTTCAAGCAGGGGATTGGTTAACAAGCGTGAGCGTCATGGAATTTTTCTCATCAGTTGAAACCCCAGCACGATTTGATCTAACAATAGATTATGAATTACAAATAAAACAATGGGTAGCTTTGAAAAAAGTTAGTGGCGAGATTTTTAGTTGATATTACGAATGAATTATGACAATATTAATGTGAATAATTTCACATAAAGAGGAGTATTAAAATGACTATTAGAAATAAGCAACAAGAATTATTAGCAGCATTTCGTTTTCGTCATGCTACAAAAGAATTTGATCCAAATAAAAAAATAAAAGATGAAGATTTTGAATTTATTTTAGAAACGGGTAGATTATCACCAAGTTCCATTGGTCTTGAGCCATGGAAGTTCCTTGTTATTCATGATCAGGAGCTTCGAAATAAACTCAGAAATGTCTCATGGGGAGCGCAAGGTCAACTTCTTACAGCGAGTCATTTCATAGTAATTCTTGCAAGAACGATAAAAGATGTAAAGTATGATTCTGATTATATAAAGAACCAAATGATTAATGTGAAGAAATTTCCAGAAGAGTTAATGGGAAAAATCCAAGAAAGATATAAAGCTTTTCAAGAGAGCGATCAGCAATTGTTAGATTCAGATAGAACAATTTTAGATTGGTCAATAAAACAAACTTATATTGCCCTGGCTAATATGATGACTGCAGCTGCGTTTATCGGTATCGATTCTTGTCCTATAGAAGGATATGAATACGATTCTGTTCATAACATTTTAGAAGAAGAAGGTTTGTTAGAAGAGGGCCACTTAGATGTAGCTGTTATGGTAGCTTTTGGTTATCGTGCGAAAGAACCTAGACCAAAGACAAGAAAAGACAAACAAGAAATTATCCAATGGGTTTAAGGCTCCAACCTTGCTTAACAGAAATATTCTATGTAAAAATATACAAGTAGTCATTATTTTATATGGAGGAATTTAAAATGGTGAAAAGCTTGCAAGATACAACAACATTACATAATGGAGTAAAAATGCCATGGTTTGGTTTGGGAGTATTTAAAGTACAAGATGGCTCTGAAGCTGTGAAAGCTATAAAATCTGCGGTTAAAGCAGGGTACCGCAGCATTGACACAGCTGCTATTTATCGAAACGAAGAAGGTGTAGGTCAAGGAATTAAAGAATGTGAAGCTAGCAGAGAAGAATTGTTTGTTACATCGAAGGTTTGGAATGCAGATCAAGGTTATGAAACAACGTTAGCTGCGTTTGAAGAAACAATGAAAAAATTGGATTTAGAGTATCTAGATTTGTACTTAGTGCATTGGCCAGTAAAAGGGAAGTACAAAGATACTTGGAGGGCACTAGAAAAATTATATAAAGATGGTCGTGTAAAAGCAATTGGTGTAAGTAATTTTCATGCTCATCATTTAGAAGACTTATTAGAGGATGCGGAAATTGTTCCAATGGTAAATCAAGTAGAATATCATCCACATCTTACACAAAAGGAGTTACATTCGTTTTGTAAACAGAAAGGAATTCAACTTGAAGCTTGGTCTCCACTAAAGCAAGGAGAACTATTAACTGATGAAACATTAGTGGAAATTGCTAAAAAACATGGAAAGTCTTCTGCACAAGTGATTTTACGCTGGGATTTACAGAACGAAATAGTAACAATCCCAAAATCAGTAAAGGAAGAACGGATTATTCAAAATGCAAATATTTTTGACTTTGAGTTAACAAATGACGAAATGGATCGCATTAATGGGTTAAATAAAAATGAACGATTAGGTCCAGATCCAGACAATTTTAACTTTTAATAATATAACTATGAGGTTTTCCCACTTATGAGGGAACCTCTTTTTTGTAATGTTCTTTTTATATACTCATATATGTATGAAGGAGGACTACTAGCCTCTCTTCTGTAAGACGTGCTTAATTGGTAACACGATTGATTCATCTAAAATCATTATTTTTGACGAATGATGAAAGTGTTCATCATACGCAACGAGTAATTCATGGTAAAATTCTAGTAAGAGTTGAATTGAATCCACATTTTCTTTCCAAAATAAACCTGAACGGTTAATAAGAATATTTTCATATTTTTTAACCATTCTTCTCGTTTGTTTTATCATTTTCATAGCATCTTTCATCCGGTACATCTCGTTAAATTGATCAAGAAAACATAACATATCATTTTGAAAACAATCTTTTATTGTTTTGTTAATTTCCGATCTATTAGAAGGAACTTCCTCCATAATAAACTGTTTAAGCATAATTTTTTCTGTTTTTTCAGGTTCATGTAAAAAATGTAAATAAATTCGAAGAGTGTTATATGCATCATACATAGGATTATGTTGCTCACCAATAAAAGAAAGTCCATATAACTGAAGTGCATTTTCTACGGATGGATTATTTTTCGAGACTCTTTTTGTAAAAATAGCTTGAAAATCAATATATCGTTTTTCCATCTTTTTAATTGTTGTTAAGGGAATATTGTGGTTGTTAGCATCAATTTTTAATCTAGTAAGATCACTAGACGACCAAGAAAAAAAACGTGAGCGTTTTACTCCACCAATCCATTTTAAAAACTCTTGGAAAACAAAAGAAAAATCGTTTGCATTCTTTAGATCTTTATCTGTAATTCCAGTTAATTCTTTACAAAATGAGGATAAAGGCTTTTTATTTAATGGTTTAATATATTGATCAAAATATTCAATTGTTTCCGATTCCAAATCATATTTCACAGCACCAAGACGAATAGCTTCCATTTTGTCGATAGGCATACCGTAGTTTGAACACAACATTTCAAAATCAAAAAAGATATATTGTTTTACAGTCATATCGTTCCTCCTTTCCATCAAGACATTATATAGTAGATGCGCCCAAAAAGAAAGAGTCCATTATATTCCAAGATTCTTAGATTGATCTAGTATAGTAAATAGATAATGATAAATTGCAAAATAGTAGACATCCCTGAATGTAAAAAAATTACACCATGGCGGATGAAAATACGTTAATAGATGCTTTAGTAACAACAAGTGTATATGGAATGAGCGCAAGTCCACGAACTCCAGTGGCAAGTAGAGTAGAGGCGAGACACCGCAGAACGGAGGCAGGATGGCGACATGACGCCGTTGCCCACAGGATGCGGGCATGTACTTAGGCGGAATTCTTCGAGGAGGCTCGGCAACTCCCCACGGAAAGGAGTGGACTGAAGCGAATGGAATACAAACCAACAAAGTTAGAATTACTAGATAATCTGATACACGTATTTTCAAGGTAGACACCATGAAAAGGCCAAATCAAGAAAGGAGAGTTTTTATGATGAAACCAGGCGAAGTATTGTCCAAACTAAACGAATTAGTATATTCCATATTACTAGTTGGCTATAAAAAATGTAAAGAAAATGAACATTACTCGTGGGAACAATCCTTTCATTCCTTATGGTTTATAACGAAAGGAAAAGGGGAGTTATACATTGATGGAACTAGTTATCCTGCAGAAGCAGGGAAAATCTTTTTCTTGAAACCGAATATGAATTGTGAACGAGTTTCAGACACAGATGATAGTTTAGAATATTACTTTGTCCGATTTACTTATGCATCAGCTTATTTATACAAAGAACAGTGGACATTTGCAAGTGAAATTGAAAGTGAATTCCCTTTATTAGGTATGTACAACCTACAAAATCCACCACAGGTAATGAACTTACTAGAACAAATATACGAATTAAAAAAACATCGTGGTTCGATTGTAATGATGAAAAAGAAGCTTCTTTTTACAGAGCTGCTTTTAACGATTATTCAAGATTTTAAAGCACAAAAAATAACTGGTGATACTACAAACTCTATTGATTCTACAGTAGATTTTTTAAGTAGTCACTATCAAGAAAAGATAACATTGAACTATTTGTCACAACTAGCTGGGATGAGTGAAAGTCATTATTCTAGGTTATTCAAAAAGATTATTGGCTATAGCCCGATGGATTACTTACGTCATGTACGAATGGACCGAGCCAAGGAATTAATTGTGTTATCTGACTTTCGTTTAAAAGCTATTGCTCAAAGTGTGGGTTATCATGATGAATTTTATTTTAGTAGGACCTTCAAAAAAGTAGTAGGAGTTTCCCCAACAGAATTTGCGAAACGACATCGTACAAAGAGGAAACTCCCTGAAAAAAACTAGTTACGTAGTTGTAAACATATCATTGCTATACCGTTGCTTATTTTGTAATTCGTATAAACGATTATAAATGCCTTTTTGTTTAACTAGTTCTTTATGTGTTCCCTTTTCGCGTATTTCACCTTTATGCATAACGATAATATTGTCTGCATGTTTAATTGTAGATAGACGATGGGCAACTATGATCGTTGTTCTACCAATGGAGATTCGGTTTAATGCTTGCTGAACTAGTTGCTCCGTTTCTGTATCAATATTTGCTGTAGCCTCATCCAAGATAAGTACGTCTGGATTGAAGGCTATTGCACGTAAGAAAGATAGAAGTTGCTTTTGTCCACTAGATAATATAACACCTTGTTCACCTAACAGAGTTTCATAGCCATCCGGTAAGCCAATAACAAAATCATGTAGTCCAATTGATTTTGTTAACTCAATAATTTTATCGTTGGATAAATCTTGATTGTGTAAACGAATATTATGAAACACATCTCCTGTAAAAATAAAAGGGTCTTGTTGAATAATACCAATTTTCGTTCTAACATCATCTATTTTAAATTTTTTTATGTCTTGGCCATCTATATAAATTTTTCCTTTCTGTATATCGTAAAAACGATTGATTAGATTAATAATGGAACTTTTACCTGCTCCAGTAGCTCCGACAAACCCTACAGTTTCACCAGGTTTAATCTGGAAGTTAATATCTTTTAATACCCATTCCTCGTCTTGATAAGAAAAGAAAACATGCTGAAATTCTATTTTTCCATCTACATTGTTTGGGAAATATTTTGCTTTTGGGTCATTTTGAATAAGTGGGTTTTCTTCCATCATGTCAAAAATTCGTTCCGCAGATGCCATTGCCGTCTGTATTTGATTGTATCTATCCGCAAGAGCCATGATAGGCTGAAAAAATTGACGAATATAGTGAGTGAATGCATATACCACCCCAAATGTTAAAGAACTATCTAAGAGACCTACTCCTCCATACCAAATAATCACTGCTAAAGCTATATTTCCCAGAAATCCAATGGCAGGATTGAAAATGGAATTTACTATGGTTGCACGCATCCCAGCACGATAATGTTCATTATTTAGAGAATCAAACTGTTCAATTTGTTTCGATTCTCTAGTGAACAATTGAATAATTTTCATACCTGATAAATTTTCTGCTAAATTTGAATTTAGCTTAGAGAGAAGGAGTCGTGAATACCGATGAGCATTTCGAATAAGTTTTTTATAAACAAAAACTAATACCAGGAGAATAGGCATAACCATAAAGCTCAGTAACGTTAATTCCACACTCAAATGGAGGAGAATAATAACAATCCCAACTAAAATTAGCACTTCTTTTACTAAATTTACGATTACTTGGGAATAAAGTTGATTTAAGGCTTCCGTATCATGAGTAACGCGTGTTACTAATCTCCCAACTGGATTTCGATCAAAAAATTGCATATGCATTCGCGATAAATGATGAAATAACTTTTGTCGAATATCAAAAATAATAGATTGGCCTGTAAACTGCAAAAGTCTATCTTGGATGTAAGTAAGACTTGCTGTAAAAAAGATAGTAAGTGAAAATAATATACCGATAAAAATAAATCCTTGTAAACTTTCTTGTATTGAAGATTGAACTGTTAAATAATCATCGATCGCTACTTTTATTAAGTATGGTTGAGATAAATTTGCTACCACAAATAAAGATGCTAAAACAAAAGAAAGAAAGATTTTTTTCCAATAAGGCTTTGCATAAGCTAAAAGCTTACGAAGTAAATGGCGGTCTACAACGTTAACAATTTCCTTCTCCTCATGAATATTCATTTATTTCCTCCCACTCTTGACAAGTGAAAATTGGCCTACTTTTCTAGCAGAGGTTTCGTATCCAAACGTTTGTTTTTCATACATACTATTGTATATACCTTTATTGTTAACAAGCGTTTCGTGTGTTCCTTGTTCTACAATCTCTCCTTCATCCATTACAATTATCTGATCACAATGCTTTATGGACGAAATTCGATGACTAACAATAATGGTTGTCGTATTCTTCATCTTTTCTTTCATTCCTGATAATATTTTTTCTTCCGTCTGAGCGTCAACCGCAGATAAACTATCATCAAAAATTAGAATAGAAGCATCTTTTATAAAAGATCTAGCAATACTGATACGTTGCCTTTGACCACCTGACAAAGAAATACCTCGTTCTCCTAATGGTGTATCAAATTTCTTAGGGAATTCAATAATATTGCTATATACTTGTGCTAACTTTGCAGCTTCTGTCACTTCCATATCATCGTAAGGTGCTGGATCGAAAGCTATATTTTCTCCAATTGTAGAAGAAAAGAGGAAGTTCTCTTGTGGTACTATCCCAACCGATTTCCGTAAACGCTCGAGTGGTAGTTGAAAGATGTCGTATCCATCTATAAAAACAGTTCCCTTTGGGGGATTATATATTCTAAGTAAGAGGTTAATAAGTGTTGTTTTACCACTACCGACCTTACCAACAATTGCTAGACTTGAGCCGTTAGGTATATTTACATTTATATTCTTTAACGTTTTTTCTTCACTTCCTGGATAACGGAACGATAAATTATTGAAACGGATACTTCCCTTAATTTCTGTATCGATGACATTTTCTTCATCTTTGACTTCCGATTCAATAGCGAATATCTTCCGTAACCGTATATTGGATGCCCAACCACGTTGCAGAATATTAATAACTTTTCCTAAGTTTTCAACAGGAGCTATAAGTAAGGATAGGTATGTATTGAAAGCTACAAATTGACCTAAAGAAATTGTATTGTTCATAACGAGTAATCCGCCAAAAAAGATAGACAATAAATAGCTTAAACCTACTATTGCAATACTAGCAGATGTAAAAAGAGAGTTCGTTAATATTAACTGTTGGTTTGCTTTTACATTTTGATAATTATCATTCTTGAACTTATTTAACTCTTGCTTCTCTTGATTATAAGATTTTACTACACGAATACCAGAGCAAAACTCTTGAGTAGTACTAGTAAGATTACTTATCGCTTCTTGCACTTTTGTAGAACGATCTTGTATCTTAAACCGGAATTTATAGGCTAGAAATGTTAATCCTGGAAGTGGTAAGATGACGACGAGTGTTAACCATGCATTAATTGTAGTTCCCATCATAGTGACAGCAACAGCAATTAAAATAACAACTTCAATAGTTAAAAAAATCCCCCCCATTGCTACTTCTCTAATTACATTTACATCGTTAATAGCATGAGACATTAAGTCTCCGATACGTTGTTTATTATAGTATTGTGCAGGGAGTTTTACCCAATGTTTAAATAAACGCATTCGAACCTTTTTCTCTAATAATCGAGATAAACGAAAGATATAAATTCTACTACATGATCGAAAAGTCGCTACACCTAACCCAACAAGAACTACACTAATAGATAGTTCATAAAGGAGGGGATTAGTTAATGTGGATTCTTGAACACTATCTGTAAAACGCTCTAAATAGGTGGGGATTTGGAGCTGAAGGACACTAGAGATGGACAAAAGCATCATACCGAACAAGTATTGCCATTTATGTTTTAGTAAATGACTTTTTACAATTGAGTCAGATTCCAAGCTTAATTCCTCCTAATTTTTAATGTAAGTAATGTTTGTAAAATAACAATATAAGTTATTGCACTAGGAAACCATGGATTTATTTATCAGCTTACATGGATTTTACTGCTTTCGTGTTCCGTAGGAGTTTTTCTGTCCTTGTACATTTCATAAAAATTTTATTATCATTACTTTTTTATCACATTATTTAAACTGCATGATATGTTATATGTCTGTGGTTAGTGAGAACGTGGGAGAAATATCGTTCATTTTTAGCTGGTTTGGAGGAAATCTCTAGATTTTGTCGAAATTTAAATGTTAAACAGGTATTCTTTTTACAAGGCTAATATACAAAAATAGAAGGAAAGGCGCATGATAAAGAAGAGAGAATAGACCGATAGATGTTTGCGAAGGCTTTACTTTGAGCTTATTATTTATTTAATGTCTTAATAATGATAAAAAATAATTCAAGAATACTAATACAAAGTTAAAAAGAAAGGGTAATTTTATGTTACATATGATTAAATATGTAAAGCCATACACTTTACATGTTATTTTAATTGTTATTTTAACTCTATCTGCCACGTTATTAGAACTATATTTACCAACACTAATGGCAGATGTAGTCGATATAGGTATCGTAACGAATGATATGTCTTTTATATTACAAACTGGAGGATGGATGATCGTATGTTCCATTCTTGCTGTGCTTCTTACTATTTTAGTAACCTTTTTAGCTTCACGTGTTGCACTAGGATTTGGAAAAGATGTTCGTCGAAAGTTGTTTGTTAACGTTGAAAACTTTTCGCTACAGGAATATGAGCAAATTGGTCCTGCATCCTTAATAACGAGAACAACAAATGATGTTAAGCAAATTCAAGACGTTTTAAATATGATTTTACGAATCGTCACAAGAGCACCATTGATGCTTATTGGCGGAATTATTTTAGCTGTTTCCCGTGATCCTGCGCTTTCCCTTGTTTTTCTAGCAGCATTACCTGTGTTAGCTGGAACGATATTTTTTATAAGTAGAAAAGCTATTCCGTTATTCGGAGAACTACAAAAAAGAACGGATCGATTAAATTTATTACTTCGTGAATCACTCATTGGAACCCGTGTGGTTAGGGCATTTAACCGAGTAAAGTACGAGAAGCAGAGATTTAATGTTGCTAATGAACAATTTCGGGATACAGGAATTAAAGTAAACAAAATAATGGCTATTCTCTTCCCGCTTATGCTTATTATTATGAATTTCACTAATATAGCTATTGTTTGGTTTGGAGCTATTAGAATTGATAACGGGCTTATGGAAGTAGGGAACTTAATGGCATTTTTACAATATGCCATGATGATATTAATGTCGCTTATCATGCTTTCCTATGCTTTTATTTTAATCCCAAGGGCACAAGCATCGGCAAAACGTGTGAATGAGATTTTGATGATTAACCCGGATATGAAAGATCCAATACAAGAGGCAATAGAGACTGGTTTACAAGGGCATCTTGAGTTTAAGAATGTCACTTTCCGATATAAAGGGGCTGAGAAACCTGCTATTGAAAACATATCCTTCCATGCAAAGCCAGGACAAACGACAGCAATAATAGGAAGTACTGGTGCCGGTAAAACAACGTTAGTACAACTTATACCAAGGTTTTATGACATAGAAGCAGGTTCTATCATGTTAAACGGAATAGATATTCGACATATGACTCAAAAGGATGTAAGAAAAAAGCTAGGGTATGTACCACAAAAAGCTTCTCTATTTAGTGGAACGATTGAGGAAAATATTCGTTTTGGAAAAAAAGAAGCTACTGAAGAAGATATCATTGCAGCTTTGGAAACAGCCCAAGCAATAGAATTTGTAAACGAAAAAGAAGATGGTGTTTCTACGTTTATAGATCAAGGAGGCGCAAATTTATCTGGTGGACAAAAGCAGAGATTGTCTATCGCAAGAGCGCTCGTTCGAAACCCTGAAATTTATGTCTTTGATGACAGCTTTTCTGCACTCGATTATAAAACGGATGCAAATTTAAGGAAAGCGCTAAAACAAAAAACGAAAGATGCAACTATTATTCTGGTTGCACAACGAATAAATACTGTGATGAATGTTGATCAAATTATTGTTTTAAATGAAGGGAAAATTGCGGGAATTGGTCCTCATGAAGAACTGTTAAAGAATAACACTGTTTATCAAGAAATTGTAGCATCTCAGAGAACGGGGGATGAGAGTGCATGACATCGAAAAAGAAATCCTCTCGTATATCGAATAATAGTGGAGCCGGAGCCGGGAAAGGTCCTATGTTTCAGGTAGAAAAGCCAAAGAATTTTAAAGTTACGTTAAAGCGATTATTAAGCTATCTTAAACCAAGAAGACTGCCATTAATAATCGTAGCCATTGCAGCAGTCTTTTCTACACTGTTTAATGTCATTAGTCCAAAACTTCTTGGTGATGCAACTTCGTCTCTTTTTGATAGTTTTATGGAAGGAACTGGAGTGGACTTTCCATTTATAGGGAAATTATTAATTGTTTTAATCATATTGTATTGTGCCTCTACATTTTTTGCCTTTATACAACAGTATATTATGGCAGGAGTTTCTCAACGAACTATTGCTGAAATGCGCCAAGAAGTGAATGAAAAATTAACAAGATTGCCAATACAGTATTTTGACAAGCATAAACATGGTGATGTGTTAAGTAGAGCAGTGAATGATATAGATAACATTAATACATCCTTACAGCAGGCACTTACTCAGGTAATTACTTCTGTGATTACTGTGATAGGTATTATTATTATGATGCTTGTTATTAGTCCATTATTAACGCTAGTCGTGTGTATAACGATTCCATTGAGTGTTATTGTTGTAAGAACAGTAGCTCAGTTTTCTCAAAAGCATTTCAAGAGTCAACAAAAAGAGCTTGGAAGTATTAATGGTCATATTGAAGAGATGTTTACTGGCCATCAAGTTGTAAAAGCGTTTGGCCAAGAACAGGATGCAATCAAAGAATTTGATTCCATAAATGATCGTTTATATAAAGCTGGTTGGAAAGCTCAGTTTATTTCAGGAATTATGATGCCGTTAATGACGTTTATAAGTAATATCGGATATGTATTTGTTAGTATTGCTGGTGGACTTCTTGTTTTAAATGGAAGTATACGAATCGGGGATGTACAAGCATTTATACAGTATTCACAACAGTTATCTCAACCAATGGTACAAGTAGCAAGTGTTGCGAATATGATTCAAGCAGCATTAGCGTCAGCAGAAAGAGTGTTTGCTCTTCTTGATGAGGACGAAGAAAAGAGAGAAGAAGTGTCAGACGTGAACCTAGCAAATTTACGAGGTCGTGTCTCATTTGAGCATGTACATTTTGGATATGAAGAAAATTCCCCAGTAATTAATGATATGAACATTGAAGTAGAACACGGTCAAACGGTAGCAATTGTAGGTCCAACTGGTGCAGGGAAAACAACTATTATTAACTTACTTCTACGTTTTTACGAAACGAACAAAGGCGATATTCGAATTGATAATAAAAGCATAAAGGACCTTTCGAGAGAAGAAGTCCGAAGTATGTTTGCAATGGTTTTACAAGATACTTGGTTGTTTAATGGAACCATACGCGAGAATATTGCATATGGACGTGAAGGTGCTACGGAAACTGAAATTATTAAAGCTGCTCATAATGCCTATGCAGATGATTTTATTCGGACGTTACCAAAAGGATACGACACAGTATTAAGCGAAGATGCTACTAATATCTCTCAAGGTCAGAGACAGCTAATTACTATCGCCAGAGCTCTTTTAAGAGATCCAAAAATATTACTGTTAGACGAAGCTACTAGTAGTGTTGATACACGTACAGAAATGAATATTCAAAAAGCAATGAAAGAACTAATGAATGGACGAACAAGCTTTGTTATTGCACATCGTCTATCTACCATTCGTGATGCCGATCTTATTTTGGTAATGAATAAAGGAGATATTGTGGAAAAAGGTACTCATGAACAGCTGATTGAGAAAAACGGTTTCTATGCAGAGTTATATTACAGCCAATTTTCTAGTAATGAAGAAATTAGTTGATGACTTTTAAAATGTGAACAATTCAGTACTATTCACTGTTTGTGATTTTCCTCACTACAATATGTTCGTATTTTGGATATGCTGAACCTATACTAATATTGTTATCTAGGAGTGGTAGTATATGTTTCCGCAAAATTACGATGAGAATCCTTTTATAGTAATATGGGAATTAACTAGAGCTTGTGAGTTAAAATGTTTACATTGTCGTGCTGAAGCACAATATCGACGTGATCCCTCTGAATTAACATTTGATCAGGGAAAAAAGTTAATTGATGATATTCATTCTATGAATAATCCAATGCTAGTTTTTACTGGTGGAGACCCTCTCATGCGTGAGGACGTTTTTGATATTGCATCATATGCAATCAAAAAAGGAATCCGCGTATCTATGACCCCATCAGCTACTCCGAATGTCACAAGGGAAGCAATGAAAAAAGCAAAAGATATTGGGCTAAGTCGCTGGGCATTTAGTATTGATGGGCCAAATGCAGAGATCCACGATCATTTCCGTGGAACTAGTGGATCTTTTGACCTTACCATGAATGCGATCAACTACTTGCATGAACTAGAGATGCCAATTCAAATTAATACTGTCATATCAAGATATAACTACGAGCACTTAGACGAGATGGCAGAATTAGTGGAAAAGCTAAACTGTGTATTGTGGAGCGTGTTTTTCCTTGTTCCAACGGGGCGTGGGCAAGAAAAGGATATGATTACTGCACTCGAGCATGAAAAAGTATTTCAGTGGCTTTACGATTTATCTAAGCGAGTCTCCTTTGATATAAAAACAACTGGAGCACAACATTATCGTAGAGTAGTGATCCAAAATAAGATGCGAGAGAAGCAGGCAGAAAGCAAAGGGAGTAACATTCAATATAGAGATGCATTAAAAAATGGTTCTACAGGGAAAATAGGTGGTCTCGGACGTGCTCCAAAAGGCGTAAATGATGGTAATGGTTTTGTCTTTATTTCTCATATTGGTGATGTTTATCCTAGTGGTTTACTTCCTATTAAAACTGGTAACGTAAAGGAAACTCCTTTACCTGACATCTATAGGGATTCTCCCATTTTTCAATCTTTACGAAACCCAAGTAGTTATAAGGGGAAATGTGGTGTGTGTGAATATAATGAGGTGTGTGGTGGTTCTAGATCAAGAGCGTTTGCTATGACTGGGGATTATATGGAAAGTGAGCCATTCTGTATTTATATTCCGAAAGAGTTAAGGAAAAAGAGTAGTGCAACTTCATAATTTAGTGATATGTAAAAAAACAGAGAATGCTAATGTAAGCTCTGTTTTTTTGTTTGCTAAAAAAACTAACAATAAAGTTGATAAATAGTTCATTTGATAGTAATATAGAAAAAATTTATAATTTCTTATTTATTATTATCTTACCTTAAAATACGTAATCTCAATTGGTGGTTAACTTATCTAATATTCCTAATATTGTTGGTTTGTATACCATTCGCTTCGTCAATCTTTGTTTCTGTAGGGAGTTGCCGTTTATATTGAAAGGGGTGTTTATGTTGGGAGATTCAATTTCTATTCTAGAGAGATTGCCGAAAGTGGATTTACATGTTCATTTAGATGGTAGTATTAAACCGGAAACTGTTCTTGATCTTAGTATTGAAGAAGATGTTTCCTTACCTTCAAACAATATAACCGATCTTCGTAATCTTTTAGGAATCCATGGGTCGTGTATTAGCTTACGAGAATATTTAAGTAAGTTTGAACTTGTTTCCAAGCTTCTTCACTCAGAAAGAGCCTTAGAACGAGTTGCTTTTGAAATCGTTGAGCAAGCTAGTGCTCAAAATTGTAAGTATATAGAAGTCCGTTTTGCCCCACAACAACATAGAGAGAAAGGCTTACGGATTGACGAAGTACTTCAAGCTGTTATTCGAGGGTTAAAAAGAGGTAACGAGACTTTCGATGTGAAAGCACGTGTAATTGCATGTTGTATGAGGCATCATTCTATAAAACAAAATATGGAGGTTATTGAAGTAGCATCCCATTTTCTTCATAAAGGGCTTGTGGCAGTGGACTTAGCAGGAGACGAAGCGGAATATCCTGCATATCTACATCTTGAAGTTTTTCAATATGCGAATAAAAAAGGTATTCCAGTTACAATTCACGCTGGAGAAGCAGGTGGGCCCGAGAATATATACGATGCTGTTACAAAACTATGTGCCAATCGAATTGGACATGGAGTAAGACTTCGTGAAAATCAAAAAATTTATGACTTTATCCGTGATCAAAAAATCCCGTTAGAAATGTGCCCCATTAGTAACATTCAAACGAAGGCTTCAAAAAGTTGGTCGGATTATCCCCTAAAAGAATATTATGAAAAAGGGATCAATATAACAATTAATACGGATAATTTAACGGTTTCTAATACGAATCTTGTGAAAGAATATAAGATAATAATGGAAAAATATAAATTTACGTTGAAAGACATAAGTAACTTTATACTAAATGGCTTACAGGCATCTTTTCTACCTGAAGGGGAGAAAAAAATGTTAACAGATAAATATAGGGAAGAATTTCTAAAAGTTGGTCTTTATTAGAACAGGTAAGACAAGGTAAGAGAAGGTAAGAGAAGGGTATGTCAAAAGGTTAGTCCTTAATTGATATATCCTTTTTATTTTGATTTTGTAACTTGGTGGGAGAACATGGACCATACGTCTATTGATTGTACCATTCCTCAATTAGTGTTTTCTCTTATCTGGGAGAGGTTGCAAGTAACTTGACTGCTCCTTAAAAAAAGAGCAATGTTAAGTAAAAATAAACTAAATAAAGCAAACCATGCATTTGAATTAGATAAAAAAATAAAATATTAATAAAATTTCGTGTTTTTAAATATGTATGTTTATGTTAGTATATTTTTATCTATTCATTTAGCAGGTCAAAGTTAGGAAGGATTTTAAAAGGTATGAATATGACTGAAAATAAGATTTCTATTAAAGATATTATAATAGCTCATCAAGTATTAAAAGATATCGTAGTCAATACCCCTCTGCAAAAGGATGAGATTTTGTCAGAGCGTTACCAATGTAATGTTTTTTTAAAGCGTGAGGATTTGCAAGTAGTTCGTTCCTTTAAAATAAGAGGTGCGTACAATTTAATGCAAAGTTTATCAAACGAAGAGTTACAACATGGAGTAGTTTGTGCTAGTGCTGGAAATCATGCACAAGGTGTAGCTTACTCATGTAAAGCTTTAGGAGTAAAGGGAAGAATATTTATGCCCACAACCACTCCACGTCAAAAGGTATCTCGAGTTGAATTTTTTGGAGGACCTTTTATAGAAGTTTTTCTAACCGGAGATACGTTTGATGACTCATATTACGAGGCAATGGAGTTTTGTGAAAAGAATAATATGGCTTTTATCCATCCGTTTGATGATTATCTAACAATTGCAGGGCAAGGCACAATTGGTATGGAAGTGTTAGAGAGTATTGATGAACCTGTCTCGCATATTTTTATGGGGATAGGCGGAGGTGGGTTAATTTCCGGTGTTGGATCTTACATTAAGAATATTAGTCCAACAACAAAAATTATTGGTGTGGAGCCTAGTGGTGCCCCCGCAATGAAAGAGTCTTTAGATCAAAATAAAGTAGTAACGTTAAGTACAATTGATAAGTTTGTTGATGGTGCGGCAGTAAAACAAGTTGGTAAAATAACATTTGAAATAGCCAAGGAAGTAATAGATGATGTAGTGCTTATACCAGAAGGTAAAGTTTGTACAACACTTCTCGGGTTGTACAATGAGAATGCCATAGTTGCTGAGCCTGCAGGAGCTTTGTCTGTAGCAGCATTAGACTTTTATAAAGATGAAATAAAAGGTAAAAATATTGTTTGTATCATAAGTGGTGGCAATAATGATATAGATCGTATGCAAGAAATGAAAGAACGTTCGCTAATTTATGAAGGATACAAACATTATTTTATTGTAAATTTCCCTCAAAGAGCTGGAGCGTTACGGGAATTCATGAGTGATGTACTTGGAGAGAAAGATGATATTACACGTTTTGAATATACGAAAAAGAATAATCGAGACAAAGGTCCTGTCCTTGTAGGTATAGAATTAAAATATAAACAAGACTATGAACCACTCATTGCAAGGATGAACAAAAAAGGATTTACGTTTATTGAGATTAATAAAGATCAAGATTTATTTAATTTCTTAATTTAATGAGCAGGAGTATCAGAAGGTTATGAAAAAACTTTTTGGTACTCTTTTTTTGTCTTTAGGATAAAACAGCCATGAATGGTCAAAATAAGAAAAATATTGCTACATATTGGAGTTTTTGTTATATGGGAAAAATAGAACGAGTGACTTTAGTATATCGCAAAATAGGAGACAATTTATCGTTTTTTAAAAATGCATTTTCTGACTGCTCTGATGTATTATATCGAAATATTCAAATGGACGGGAAAAGAGCTTGTCTAATTTTTATAGACGGTTTAGTTAATACAACTGATATTCAACAACATGTGATATTGGATCTTATTAAGCAAGAAGAAAATGTGTCGACGATCCATGATATTGAAGAAAAAACATTGTCCATATCTCAGACGGTTGAAGAAAATACGTTAGACAAAGCTGTTACAGCTGTTTTAGAAGGAAATACCGTACTTGTCATAGATGGTAAAGAAAAACTACTTATTTTTGATGCAAAAGAATTTCAAACTAGAGGAATCACAGAACCTGAATCAGAAACTGCGATCCGTGGACCTAGAGAGGGGTTTGTGGAAAGCCTTAGAGTAAATACATCTTTAATCAGACGAAAAATACGTACTACTGATTTGAAAATGGTTTCAAAAATAATTGGTGATAAGACACAAACTGGTGTAGCGGTAATGTATTTAGATGGAATTGCTGATGAAAAAATAGTACAGGAAATAAATAATCGACTTGATCGTATAAAAATAGACGGTATTCTTGAATCGGGCTACATTGAAGAATTAATTGAAGATGATCCTTGGAGTGTGTTTCCACAAGTTCAAATTACAGAAAGACCAGATACTGTTGCTGCAAACTTATTGGAAGGAAGAATTGGCATTGTAGTAGATGGTACTCCGTTTGTGATACTATTGCCAGCAACGTTTTGGCAACAATTTCAAGCAAGTGAAGATTATTATGATCGTTTCCATGTTGCTATCTTTTTACGAAGTATTCGCCTCATTTTTTTAGGGATCGCATTATTGTTACCTGCTCTATATATTGCTGTAACAACATATCATCAGGAAATGATTCCAACAAATTTACTTTTAAGTATTGCAGCTAGTCGGGAAGCAATCCCATTCCCTGCCGTTGTAGAAGCATTTATTATGGAAATTTCATTTGAAGCATTACGAGAAGCTGGAGTTCGATTACCGAAAACAATCGGACAAGCAGTGAGTATTCTTGGTGCACTAGTGATAGGTTCTGCTGCTGTGGAAGCGGGGATTGTTTCTGCACCTATGGTTATTATCGTGTCATTAACAGGAATTGCATCGTTTACGATTCCGAAATTCAGTCTTGCTATTTCTGTTCGTCTCGTACGTTTTCCACTAATGGTTCTTGCTTCCGTATTTGGTCTGTTTGGAATTGTAATTGGAACAATGGTAATTACTGCACATTTATGTCAATTACGTTCATTTGGAACACCATACTTTGCACCATTAGCCCCATTAAAATTATCGGAATTGAGAGATGTATTTATGAGGTTACCTCTTTGGATGTATAATCGTCGTCCAAGTGAATTTGTAAAAAGCAATGTAAAAAGACAAAAAAACAATTTATACCCTTCACCAGATCAAAACAAATAACAACTACTCAGGTGTGATTCCATGAAGAAACTGCTAATAATATGTCTTACAATCTTACTAATAATACCACTCATAGGATGTTGGGATCGATTAGAAATAAACGACGTTGCCATTGTTATGGGAACAAGTTATGACAAAGTAGATGATAAAACATATAAAGCTGGGATAGTACTCCCGTTACCTGGAGAAATGGGCGGAGCAGGTAGTTCAGGTGGTGGAGGAGGTACATCAGGTGGAGCATCCTATTATGTAGATGCTGCAAAAGGAAGAAATATTCGGGAAGCTATAGAGAATATTCAAAAGCATATGTCAAGAAGAATTGCTGTTGGACATCGACGGGTTGCGGTGTTTAGTGAAGATCTAGCACGAAGTGGTTTAGGAGAGACATTAGATGTACTTACTCGTACGAGAGAATCTAGATTAACAACACAAGTTTTTGTGTCAGAAGGCGATGCGTTAAATGTGATTGCCACCAATCCTCAATTAGAAAGTATATCAGCAGAATCGATCAGGGAAATTGGTAAAAATGCTTTTGATACAATGCTTCGAGAGTTTTTAACTGATTATCAACAAGATGGAAATGACCCTATCCTTCCTGTTATAACACTTATAGAAAACGAAAGCCCAGACTCAGAACTTGTTTCAAAGCAAATTGAGATGAGCAAACTTGCTATTTTTAAAGATGATAAAATGATCATCAAAACGAATGAAAAACAAACATCTGGTGTGGATTGGATATTCGAAAAGAAGAACGGAAAAACGTTTACGTTTGAAATGAAGGAGGGAGAACACATATCCATTCAAATCATCAAAGATGTATGTGATATTTCATATACTTTGAAAAATGATCTACCTGTTTTCTACTTTAAGGTGAATATAGGTGGTGTTATTTTAGAAAATGAAACAGATTTAAATCTGAAAGAACAATCTGTGTTTCAGGAAATAAATGAAAAGGTAGCCGAGACTGTAAAACAAGAAGTAGAAGATATTTTAGATACAACATTATCAGAGGGAATAGATTCGTTTGGATTAGGTCGGTTCATGCATAGAAAGGAAAGAAAAAAATGGAATATATGGAAAAGTAATTGGAGAGAATTATTACCAACTTTAACCTATGAAGTTGACGTATCTAGTTCTGTGGAACTACCTGGTTTAGTAACCGAGGGGATTGGAATAAGGGAGTGATGTATGTATGCTAAAAATTTTATTTATTATGTTACTTCTTATAGGCGGCTATTATTTAGGTCACAAGGAGATGAATCAAGATAAAAAAGTGAAAATGTTGTACGTGACTACATCGATGATAGCCTTAATTTGCTCCTTTTCACTATTGTTTGATCATGTAATCTCAGGTTATACAACCTTCCTGTATTACTTCTTTGGAAGGTTTACGAAAAGGATAATAAGTCAATGAAAATGACAATCTCTCCTAGACAAGGAGCATTCCTAGCTGGAAATATCATTGTCACAAGTAGTATAGTTGCTCTTCCTCAATCTCTTATTGATTTAGCATTACAAAATACCTGGCTGGTTCCTATTCTATTATCATTGTATGTGTTCGTCATCATATACTTTAGCTTTTTTTTAGCAAAAAGCACGGACTCTATTAAAGAAAAATTAACAACAGAACAAACTAATTGGAAGGTAAAGATATTAGCTTTATTACTGTTTATTTATATTTTTCATCTATTGTTACGGGATTTAAGGTTTGTCTCTGGATTTATTGAAGTTACCTTGCTCCCTCTGACCCCTCTTTATATTATTACCATGTTAATTATATTAACAAGTCTTTATATAACATGGGGGGGCGTAGAAGTAATTGCTCGTTTTACAGAGCTATACTATTTTCTTTTTATTGGTGTCATATTATTTGTTCCTATCTCCTTAATTTCACAGTTTGAAGTCGAAAACTTTGAACCTATTATTGGGTTAGAGATGATACCTTCTATTTTACAATCTACTTTTATTGGCTTAAACTGGGTTGGTGAAATCGTCGTTCTATTTTTAATTATTGGATTTATTGAACCTATAAATAAAATGAAAAGTTCTATTTTATATGGAAGTTTATCAGGAGTTTTTCTTCTTTTCGTAATAATATTTTCACAAATAGCTGTATTAGGACCAGAAATTGTTCGTTATTCAGCATACCCATCTTATACATTGGTTCAGCAAATTCGTTTAACAGACTTTTTGGATCGACTGGATTTTATTCTAGTTGCATTGTATTTCCCAACGTTATTTGCAAAATTTTCGTTACTTATCTATGGGTTAAACAGAAGTCTCTCCTTGATTTCAGGCGTAAAAACAAAATTCACAAAGATACCTCTAAGTATTATAGCGGGAATACTATCCATTACTTTATTTACAGATAAAGCAGACCACTTTGAGTTTAATATATACACTTGGAGTACTTTAGGCTTATTGTTTCAATTGATGATTTTGTTGTTTATGTTTATTATTGTAAAGAGCAAAACAATGAAGAATGATACAATTAATAACATGGAGAAAAACAACCAGTGTAAGGATGAGACAGAGGATAGCGGACAGCAAAATCCAAAAGACGAACAGTATGACAAAGAACAAACTAAAACGGAGGAAAAACAAGGTAATCGAGATGGTGAGAGTCAGAGTGATTCATCAAAATCATAGTTGATTCTTTGAAAGGAGTATATATGAGTAAGCTAGCTGAAATATACCCAAAAGCATTAGAGCAAACAAAGCAAAAGGTAATGGATGATGTAGTAAATTATTTAGGTAATAAAGAAACATTGCCTTCTTATTCAAATTATCTTATGGACAGAAAAGAATATATAGATCAAATTTGGACTAATATTTGGATCAATAAAGCGACAAATGATATTTCCAAAAAAGAAAAGAAAGTTTATTTAACGGATCTTGGTTTAGACATCGAACATATATCAAGAAAAGAATTAAATACGTTATTTAGAAATGAAATGAGATTTTATAACCCGTTTTCTGTAAAGGATTGGCTCGACGAGAGATTTTTACAGGATGAGAAAAAGTGGCAGGAACTATATGAGAAAGCTAGAGTCAGTTATTTGAAAAAGGAAGGGGAAGAAAAAAGAGAAAACGAGAAACGGATAGTGTATGAAAAAATATTTCAATTTGTAGAACAACAACTAGATAACAACTATTTAGACTACTATGTAAATGTGAGAAAAAGAATAGCAGATCAGTTATCAAGAGATATTCAAAATGAAAAGTATGACATAGAGTACTCGGAAAAGTACGGAGATAAATTAAAGCAAATTGGACGTTTTCATAGTGATGATTATAAACTATTTTCTGATTTCTCATATGAACTAACAGGGAACGTTTATAAAACAATGTATTGGGAATATGAAACATATGAAGATGTATATAATCAGATATTGATATCGTATCTAGAAGAAGAGATTAGTGAAATATTATTTCAACAACTACCAGATAATATAATAAAAGAATATATGTCTGTCTTTCAAGAAGCTATTACTTTTCCACTGTTTCATGAGTATGCTCAAGAGCTGTTATATGAAACTGAAAGGAATTTAAAGAGTAATTTATTTGATGAGTATATCGTTCATTTACTTAAACTTTCTGAATTACGATTTGATACAATTGTCCATAAACAACAGTATAATGAAGACATCAACGATAGACAAAAGATCGAGGTAGAACATGAATTACAGGTAATCCGTAAGAAAGAAGCGGAAATAAGGATGCTAGAGGATATTTTTGGACGGGAATATAGCTTGCCGTTAGGTAGAAATATTAAATATGTTTTACATATTGGAGAAACAAATACAGGAAAAACCCATAATGCACTTCAATCGATGATGAATGCCAAAAGTGGCATGTATTTAGCACCTCTTCGGCTTCTAGCATTAGAGGTTTATGATAAACTAAATGAAGAAAACATACCATGTTCTTTAAAAACAGGTGAAGAAGAAAAAGAAGCGGAAGGTGCCCATCATATTTCGTGTACTGTTGAAATGTTTTATGAAAAAGAATTCTATGATGTTATTGTTATTGATGAAGCGCAAATGATTTCTGATAAAGATAGAGGATACTCATGGTATAAAGCAATTACAAAAGCAAAAGCAAATGAGGTTCATATCATTGGTAGTAAGAACGTCAAGGAAATGATTCTTCAACTTCTAGGTGATTCAGAAGTAATTATTCATGAATACTCCAGAGATATACCGTTAAAAGTGGAAAGAAAAGAATTTAATATAAAGCAAACGAAAAAAGGGGATGCCCTTGTCTGCTTTTCGAGAAAAAAGGTATTGGAAACTGCATCTTCTTTAGAAAATAATGGTCACCGTGTTAGTATGATTTATGGAAGTATGCCACCTGAGACAAGAAAAAAACAAATTCAGCGCTTTACTTCAGGGGAAACGAATGTTATTGTATCAACTGATGCAATTGGAATGGGGCTAAATTTACCAATACAAAGGATCGTATTTCTAGAAAATCAAAAATTTGATGGTAATAGAAGAAGAAGGTTAACATCGCAAGAAGTGAAACAAATTGCTGGAAGAGCAGGTAGACAAGGAATATATAATATAGGTAAAGTTGCTTTTACGTCCGATATTAAATTAATGAGAGATCTACTTCAACAAGAAGACCGACAGATTTATATTTTTGCTATTGCTCCTACAAATGCCATATTTGAACGATTTCAGAAATATTATCGCGATTTAGGAACGTTCTTTGAGTTGTGGGATAAATTTGAAAGTCCAAAAGGCACGAAAAAAGCTTCCCTTGCTGAAGAACGAGAATTATATGATGTAATTAAAGGCACAGAAATAGAAGTTCGATTTTCTATGATGGACTTATATGGATTTCTACATTTACCTTTTTCAAAAAAAGAGCCAAAACTTATTGAACAATGGGAGTCGACGATGTATGCAATTGTTCGAAGAGTGGAATTTCCTGAACCTTTTATTCAGTCGAAGAACTTAGAAGATCTTGAGCTGTCATATCGATCCATTGGACTTCATCTATTGTTTCTATACAGGTTAGATAGAAGAACAGAGGCAATATATTGGGAACGAATAAGAGAAGAGATCAGTGATGGAGTGCACGAGTTTTTACAAACAGAAGTAAAGAAAATGACAAAGAAATGCAGACACTGCGGGAAAAAATTGGCTATACACTTCGCGTTTGCTATTTGTGACCGATGTCATATTGCCAAAAATAGGCGATCTAGGGATATGTATCAATAAATTGAAAGTAGAAAAAATAAGTTTCAATAATCTAACCAAAATGATCAGCAAGTATGTTATTTTAATTATTAGAGTATTTCTAAGTAGCTATTCGGCAGTATTTAATCCCGTATTAATTCTAAAAAGTACAAAAAGAAATAGGGGTCATTTTAACTTAATTGACCCCACAATCCAACTTTATTACTTACATTTGTTGAAGGTTGTATTGGTCGAAATAAAAAACCAAGGATGGTGGAATGTTGTGAATGTAGCAACCCAAAGGAGTCGTAATTATTCACTAGAAATCACTCCCTTCCATTAACCACTATTATTGTATGTACCAAGATAGAAACTTGAATGTTTTTATGCAAAAATTTATCAATCCTATTTAGGTGAATGATTTTTTTACATAAGTAAATATTAATTAAGAGGAGTGAAGAGAATGTCAGAAAATGAAGCAGTTGTAGTAAATGTAGATGATGTTATTCAAGTAACAAAAGGGGATTTAAAAGGAGAGCAAGCAAAAGTAATTGCTGTATATAATAATTCTGTTGCAGTAGAATTAAATATGCAGCAAAAGGATGGAACCCTTGCAAGAACAGTTTTAAATCATAAGGAATACAAGGTTGTGAACAAATAATTATTATATGAAAACATGTACTAGTTTTGGTACATGTTTTTTTATTCAGTGATTTTCTTTTATAGTTATGTGCTTTATTTTCATGTATTCCCCATGCTAATATAGTATAGATAACAGAAGAAATAGAGGATATATTAATAAGAATCCTATTTGATAATAAAGATGATTTTCCATTTGTCTTTTAATAGGAGTAAAAATTGAAAGAAGGAATTATTCATGGATGGACAAGTTAAATCAATTTGGATAAAACGTATGAAACGTGGGCCGATGGATGCAACTAATAAAGTTACGTTAGTTGAAAACAAAGGAATAGCTACAAATGCGGACCAAGGTGGAAAAAGACAAGTAACAATTATCCAGGAAGAAATATGGACAGAGTTAATGAGATCACTTGATGCAGACCTTGATCCTGCTACAAGAAGGGCAAATTTAATGATTAAAGGGATAGATCTTAAAAATAGTCGCGGGAAAATTCTGCAAATTGGTGACTGCGAAATTGAAATTTGTGGTGAAACAAAACCTTGCGAAAGAATGGATGAAGCATTACCAGGCTTGAAAGACGCCATGTTTTCTGATTGGCGTGGTGGAGCGTTTGGAAAAGTACTAACAAATGGAGAAATACATACTGGTGACTCTGTAAAATTTAAATAACTTTTATATAACAAAAATGGGGCTGGAACAAAATTGTTCTTTTTTCTGGAAAATCCGAACAATGTAAAGTAGAAAGACGTTTGGATTCTCATCTTAACATGTTAGTAGTGTTCCAGCCTCACATTTTTACTCTACGATAAGATACGAGATCATATCGTCATGACCTGTACCGCACATAATACTACACCATATTCTATATTCTCCTGGTTCGAGTGTAGTAGTAAAGGAACCATCACCACTAATATCTACATCTGTTCCATCTATCTTTATTCCGTGGTAACCTTGTTCATTGCTTAATTTTATCGTAACTTTCCCTGCAGGAACTTTATATTCGTCCTTATCAAATTTCCAATCGGAAGCTACGATTGTTACAGTGTTAGTATCAGTACTATCACTATTTGTACTACCTTCATTCCCACCTCCACATCCTGTTAAAAACAAAATCGTAGATAACAAAATAAATATCATTCTTATCCTCATACTTATTCCTCCCTAATGGTTAAATGTAACTCAGATATGTTTCATGAACATAACCTAATTGTAATGATTGTTAGGGGGAAATGAGGTGATATGAATCACTTCATATCAAATAAAATGAGATTATGTGGTTTTAGGGTAGACAGTTAAGTAAGAGAACACTTGCTCCATAGAAGACTAATGGAGATATTTTAGTTAGAACCATTGTATTGCTGTTGAAAAGTTTAATATTGTGTTTGGTTAAGGTATAATAAGGAAAACCTTATATAATAAATTATGATATTGAAAGTAGGCTAATTATGACTTTACACGCAGGAACAGTACATACAATGAAAGTTTTGAGAAAAATTGAGTCAGGCTATGTATTGTTTAAGGAAAGCAAAGAGATATTACTCCACAATAACGAAGCAGACGGGGATTTAGATGTAGATCAAGAGCTCGAAGTATTCTTATACCAAGATAAAAAAGGGCAACTTATTGCTACCATGAGCATACCAGATATCCAAATCAATACCTACGATTGGGCAGAGGTAGTGGAGTCCGTAAAACACTTAGGAGTCTTTGTAGATATTGGTATACAAAAAGAGATTTTAGTCTCAAAAGATGATCTTCCTCTTTTAGAAGGAGTTTGGCCACAAAAGGGTGATGAATTGTTTGTAACATTAGAAGTGGATAAAAAAGGCCGCCTACTAGCTAAGCCTGTTACAGAAGAAATAATTGAACAAGAGAGAGACATTGCCCAAAAATCAATTGTACATCATGAGACAAGTGGTCGTGTTTATAGATCTACAAAAGTAGGTTCTTTCGTTATTACGGAAGAAGGTTTTCGAGGTTTTATTCATCATTCAGAAAGAAAGGAAGAACCTCGTTTAGGTCAATGGATAAAAGGGCGAATAATCGAGGTGAAGGATGATGGTACAATCAATATTTCTTTACGCCCATTAAAACAAGAAGGAATAGATGATGACGCAACGTTGATTCTCACATATTTAGAGGGAAATAACGGTGTTATGCCGTTTCATGATAAAAGTGATCCAGATGAAATTCGGGATATATTTAAAATAAGCAAAGCAGCTTTCAAGCGCGCGTTAGGAAAACTCATGAAAGAGGATAAAATTAAACAGAAAGATGGAAAAACTTACTTAAATAATTAAGTGAAGGTAAGAGTGACTATCCCTGCAAAAGTGGAAGTACCGTGAAAGGGGATAAATGATAAATATGAAGCAACCATTTCATGCGGTTATTTTTGATTTAGACGGAGTTTTAGCAGACACAGTAAAATTTCATTTTCACGCTACGAAACAAGTTGCTGATGAAGAAGGCCTTCCTTTTACTGAAGAGATGAATCAAAAATATCAAGGACAAAATAGAGCTGTTTTAATAGAAGCACTTGTAAATCAAACTAATAAACATTACTCATCGTTGGAGAAAGAGCAATTAGGAATACGTAAAAATCTGTATTTTCAACAATTGATCTCTACATTAACAAAAGAAGATATTTTACCTGGGATGTATTCTTTTTTGATGTCCTTAAAAAAAGAGAACATAAAGATAGCAGTTGCTTCTTCGAGTTCGAACGCACGCACTACGCTTGAGAACTTAGAGATCATCCACTTATTTGATCATATTGTTGATATTAGAAAAATAAAAGAATTGAAACCTAATCCTGAAATTTTTATGAAAGCTGCTGATTATCTTGGGATTTCACACCATAAATGTATTGTAATAGAAGATAGTGAAGCTGGTATAAAAGCGATAAAAAGAGCATCTATGTTTTCAGTAGGGGTTGGAAACCATCAAGGAGTAAAACAAGCGGATTGGCATGTAATCAATACGGAAGAAATAACAATGGATCACTTAATTAGGAAATATCAAACAAAATTATGTATTAAGTAGATGAAGCACAGAAAAAGTATCAAGCGATCTTTTTCTGTGCTTTTGTTTAAAGGTAAGAAAGCATAAAATTTTTGGAATTAGAAAATTGTCTAGCTCCAGGCGTCATCTCCTCGTGTCAAATAACCTGTCCGATTAAAACAAAATGTGCTTTTTATAGTTCAGAATATTTGCATTTCGGTCCTGAGAGGGCGCCTTGCGCTTTTATTATGAATGATACATTTTTTACGTTGGAGTGTTTTTCTTCGGAACTAATGGTTTCTGCCAACTTTTTCTGTTTTTGTTTTTTAAAGGTACAGGTAAAGTCTTACCAATGATATACGTGGATAATCTAAACCTACTGAATAGTTTTGAAACGATTAGAGAACCGATAACAGAGTAAACAACTGCAACTGTAAAATAAACAAATGGATGTAAAAAGTGTATTGGCTCTAAATAATATAGAAATATTTTATGGATTAAATATATATGAAAAGAATGTTTACTAATAAATAGGATGACTCTAGGAACTTTATTTAATGTTGAAGAAATGTATACAGTAACAAATATAATGCTTGTAGTGTAAAGAATCATGTCCATTCGTTTTGAAGAAACTACCGTCAATAAATCTGTTCGAACTGAAAGTATGATGATGAAAAGGGTTATTATTGGAAATATTGGTAAAACCTTTCTGAACTTATATAATTTTGCTTTAAAAACCTCGTAATTTTTTCCACAATAAAAACCTAATGTAAAATAAAAAATCCAACCGAGAAAAGGTAACCAGTGACCTTTCTTCCATATTTGCTCAGCAAAAGGTAGTAATTGTATCGGATCAGTATAGTGAAAAAAACCTAAATATAATACGTTTATCAGAAAAGAAATACTAATTATAAGTTTTGGTGACCATCGTTGCAATTTGTTATGTAATATTACGTGTAATAGATAAAATTGAAAAATAATTAAAATAAAGTATCCATAATATCCTGCTAAAAAAATGTTTAAGAATGCTTGATATATAGCACCTTGTAGTGTTTCGGTAGTAATAAATGCAAAGATAATAGCCATTGAAATAAAAGGCATGAGTAAAAATTTTATTCGCTTTTGAAAAAAATGTTTTGGTACTCCATTTGGGTACGCACGAGCTAAAATTAATTCTGAGATAAATACAAAGGTTGGAGTACCGAAAAAGGCCATAAATCGTATAAAAATTAATATATATTGTTCAAATTGAGTTGCTGTTGCTTCATAATTAGCAAGAGTTGTGTTGACAGCATGTGTGATAACAACTGCAAGACAAGAGAGTGCTCGCAACCAATAAGCTTCATTGATGATTAATCTATTTTCCAACTTAACACTTCCTCAAACTATAAAATGTTCTAGTAACAATTATTGGTCTGAAAAAGGAATCACATACTGCCTTATCATTATTTTTGCATATATTTTTTAGGGAAAACCTAATGATTATAAAGAGGGGGAGGTGGTTTCATAAGTTGGATTATAAATTGTGGCATGAAAAGCTCGCCCAAATTTACCAAACAAAGTAGCTGAGGGGGAGTTTAGTATTGAAGGAATTCATTGTATAATTAAAAGTTCAATAACGCATTATATAAGGCTACTTTAATATATAGAAGGCATATAGAAGAATAAATAGGAATTAGTCTAAATCACTATTTTTTTAACCCAAATAAAATAAGAAAAACTCCTAAACCAACAATAAGTAATTTAGTTACTGGTAATTTGTCTGCAATTCCAACGAGCCCTATTGTCATTGTTAATATTAACGTAATTGGACCTACAATAGCCAGTATTGCATTGATCTGAAGTGCGCGTTCAATATTATTAAACTTCATCATCAATAAAGCTGCAGTTATCTCGAAAGTTCCTGACATCAGTCGGAGAGCGACCATACTTAATAGTGTTACTTCAAAGCTACTTATCCAATCTTTCATTGCCAATCACTCCTTGTCCAATTTCCATATAAAACAATATGTAGTGAAGTAAATAAAAATTACTAAAAAGTACATTGTTCCTTTGAATATTATATTTGGTAAACTATAAGTATATTAGAATCAAGGATTGGGTTGAGAAAATGAAAAAGTATATTGACCAAAAACAAAAAGAAATGTTAGAGATGCTTGAGTATCTCGTTAACATAGATAGTGGATCCTACAATAAAGTCGGTATTGATAAGATTGGTACGTATTTTTGCTCAAAATATATAGAACTAGGATTTGATATAGTCTCTATACACGAAAATGAATTCGGTAATCATATGGTAGTTAAACATAGAGATGCTGTTAATCCTGAGATTATCATCGTTGCTCACCTAGACACTGTTTTCTCAAAAGGCACGGCGTCGAAACGTCCTTTTACTCACGACAATAATCGTGCGTATGGACCTGGGGTTATTGACATGAAAGGAAGTCTTGTTACACTTTACTTTGCTATCTCAGCATTACGATTTTATGAGGACTTTAGTTTAAAAAATATTCAAATAATTTTTAATAGTGATGAAGAAGTTGGTTCTCCAAGCTCAAGGAAGATTATAGAGAAATACGCTGCAAATAAAAAATATGCTTTAATTATGGAACCATCGAGAGCGAATGGAAAGCTTGTTACTAGTAGAAGAGGTGGAGGTAAGTTTACTTTAAAAGTTACAGGAATCGGAGCACACTCTGGAATTGAACCGGAAAAAGGTGCCAGTGCAATTGAAGAATTAGCTCATAAGATTACGAAGCTACATCAACTATCAGATTATGAAAAAGGTATTAATGTGAATGTTGGATTAATTAAAGGGGGAACAACCCTTAATACCATCGCTCCTCACGCAGAAGCTCAAATTGAAATACGAGTGAATACATTAAAGCAAGCGGAGGAATTAACAAATGATATCAAAGATATTTGTACAGCTCCAGATGTAGAAGGTACAGAATTAGAATTAAAAGGCGGGTTAACACGACCTCCTATGGAAAAAAGTGCGGAATCAATAGAACTAGCTAATGTAATAAAGAAAATAGCTAGTAATATTGGATTAGAAAGAATTGATGGAGTAGCTACAGGGGGAGGATCAGATGCTGCATTTACTTCAGCATTAGGTATTCCCACAATAGATGGATTAGGACCAGTTGGTGGTAATGCTCATAGTGAAGACGAATATCTAGAAATTAAGTCGTTAACAGAAAGATGTTTGTTGTTAGCTAAGAGCATCCAAGAGCTATCAAGAAAAAGCTAATAGAACAATTCCAAAAAGAGTCAAAAGGAATTACACCTTTTGACTCTTTATATTACATTTTCGAGAATTGATCCACCAGTTCATTAAATGAAGTTAATGCACTTTCGATCGGTTCAGGAGTTGTTAAGTCTACGCCTGTTTTCTTTAATAAGTCTAATGGGTATTCGGAACTTCCGCTCTTTAAGAATTCAAGATAAGCTTGTAACGTATCTTTATCTCCTTCTAATAATTTATTTGCTATTAACATTGCAGATGCAAATCCAGTAGCGTATTTATAGACATAAAATGGACGATAAAAGTGTGGGATTCTAGACCAACCATATTTTACTTCATCATCAAAAACAACATCATCACCAGTATACTCACGGAATAACGATTCATATGTCTTATTGAAACTTTCTGCTGTTAGCGGTTCACCTTTTTCAGCCATTTCGTGTGTTCTTTTCTCAAAATCAGCAAACATTACTTGTGTAAAGAAAGTTCCTTTGAACTTATCAATAAAATGATTCACTAGATGCTTACGAATATTATCATCTTGGGTAGTTTCTAATAAATAGTTAATTAGTAATACTTCGTTTACGGTAGATGCAACTTCCGCAACAAAAATTGTATATCCTGCAGAAATCTGTGGTTGATACTCATTAGAATAATAACTATGCATCGCATGACCCATTTCATGAGCTAAAGTAAATAGACTATCCAAATCGTCATGATGGTTTAATAAAACAAAAGGATGTACACCATACAATCCTAAATTATACGCCCCAGATCGTTTTCCAGGAGTTTCTCTAACATCAACAAAACGCTTTTCTTTAAACGTTTTTAATGTCTCAACATAATCATTTCCAAGAGGTGTCAAAGCTTTTAGCATGGTATCATAAGCCTCATCATACGGCATTTCCTGTTTTACTCCAGATACCAACGGAACATTTAAGTCATATTGACGTAATTCCTCCAAACCTAATAAATCCTTTCGTAAAGCGGTATATTTATGATAGGAAGAAATGTTATCCTTCGTTGCTTGAATCAGATTATCATATACATCTTTAGAAACATTATCAGTAAACAAGGATTTTTCTAGAGCTGATGGATAATTACGCATTTTTGATAACAGTACATTATTTTTAATCGCAGCAGAAAGAGTAGATGCAATTGAGTTATTCAAATGTACATATGGCTTATAATAAGCTTTATATGCTTCTTTCCTTTTTGTCCGATCTTCATCTTCAATAAGTTTTGCATACATACCACGCGTTAATTCTACTTTTTCTCCATTCTCATTTGTCACTTCACCAAACTTTATATCTGCATTATTTAACATTCCGAATGTTTTGCTAGGTGAAGATAAAGCTTCTCCCATTTGAGAAATGACTTCTTCTTTCTCCTTTGATAAAACATGAGCTTTATAGCGAAACGATTCAAATAAGTCTTTCTCAAAATACTTAAGCTTCTCGTTGGAATCAATATATTTATTTAGGATTGCTTCATCTAGACTTAATAAAAATGGCATAAAAAATGAAGTTGCGGAACTTATTTTTACACTTAATTGTGCTGCTTTGTCTAATAAGGACTGAGAAGAAGTGTCTCGTGTATCAATATCAACATGGAGCATGCCATATACATATACCTTTTTGAAAATGAAATTTAACTTCTCTTGTTTTGATAAAAACTCGTAAAGTATAGTTCCGTCTAATATCGTACCGTCATATTGTTTTAACTCGATAACTATGTCTTCACACTTTTTAAAATCTTTTTCCCAATCATGTAAAGAATCATAAATATCCCCTAGATCCCATTTTTCATACTCTGGAACCTCTTGTCTTGTACTATATGTACTCAATTCATTCACTCCTTTTATTATTGTAAAAAAATAACTTTCATCTATTTTAGCATGAAAAAAATAATAAGACCTACTAATACGTATTTCCTACATATGATTCTCATGATATGTTTATGGAAGAAGTTATTAATATTGGATTACTTTATCTATTATTTTTTCATGAAATATAAATTTATATGTAGAAAAAAGCCAGAATGGAAAAGAGGTATTTACTTGCGACAAGAAATTGTATTTATAACAGGGTGTAGTAGTGGTTTTGGTCTATTAGCCACTTTGAAACTAGCGAATAAAAATTTTTTTGTGATTGCTACAATGCGAGATATACATAATCAAAGCCTATTAATGGAGCTTGCAAGAGAAATGGGAATTGAAGATAATATAAAGGTTTTGCAACTTGATGTTACAAAACAAGAACAAATAGCAGATATAGTATCTTTAATTAAAGTAAAGTATGGTCGAATTGATATTTTAATTAATAACGCAGGGGAATGTTTAGGTGGGATTTCGGAGTTACTTTCACTTGAAAAATGGAAGATGCAATTTGAAACGAATTTCTTTAGTGTCGTCTCAATAACAAATGCATTCCTTCCTCTAATGAGGGAACAAAAGAAAGGGAAGATTATAAATATAGGAAGTATTAGTGGAATAATTGGTTTACCTGGACTGGGAGCATACGCAGCTTCTAAATTTGCGTTAGAAGGTTATAGTGAATCGTTACGGTATGAATTACTTCCTTTTAATATATATGTGAGTATAGTCGAAGCTGGGTCATTCAACACAAATATTTGGTCCAAAAGTTTTAATACTATAGATGGAAGCTTAGTTACATCGGAATATGATTCATTCATAAAAAAAATATTTGAACACGCTAAAGAAGCAGCACAGCAATCTGAAGATCCATCTTTAGTAATTTCACTAATAACATCTATATGTAGTAAGAACAAACCAAGACTGCGTTATCCAATAGGGAAAGGTGTAAGATTTGTCTCTGTAATTAAAAATATTATTCCTTCCTTTATAATAGAAAGAGTTATACGTAAAAAATTAAAAATCTAACTTTTATCATTCATCCTCCTATAACATAAAGTTGCCACAACTGAAATGTGTTATGGGGATTGATGTGGATTATTAGTTGCTCGGAATTTATATAATATTAGATAAGTCGTTATTTAGGACAATCTAGGAGATACAGAAGATAATCCTTTATGCGGAGTATGTTCAAGGCGATTAAATCCATTGTATTATTGTTAGTACTCCTCAAGGTTGTTAACCCGATGGATTGCGATATTTGCAGATATGGGAGCCACATACTTGTTATACTAAATAGCTTAGGACTTCTTCAAGTAAAGGTTAAATAATCTATACATATAGATTTTTGATTAAAAGAGGGCTGGGACATAACGAAAGTGTAACATTGAAAAGACGAACGATAGGTAACCATAGCGAAGTATATTTCTGCAGCGAATAGTATACCAAGAATCATTTCGTTCGGATTTCTCTTTGCTGAAAACACTTTTTGTTCCAGACTCTTTTTTTGTATATTTAACCATTTCCTTTAAAATTTACATTAATAATATAAGGGATTCAGAAAAAAATATATGTAGGAGGTGAGAACATTATGATTAGAAAATTAAGTTATCTTCACTTATTTACACTTTGTTTTCTTGTCTTAATTGGCTGTAATACTGATGTGGAAGAAACCATTGATGACAGGTATATTGGTTTAAATGAAAAAGGCGACCAAGTAATGGATGTAGATCAAGGATCGGTCAATAATGAGGATACCATATCGAGTGATAGTACGACACTATCAAGTGATAATTTTCCCCATACTAAAGCAGTGCAAATTCAAGAAGCAAAATTTGAATACAAAATTGATGTGAATCAGCAAAACAAAAATGTTCAAATTAATCAAAGTAAGAAAAATTGGAATAAAGAAAATCAACAAGATCAAAATGAACTTCCACAGAACGAAGGGGCTACACAAGAACAGCAACAACAAGCAGATATGAATCAAAGCAAAGCAGAAGAAACAGATGAAAGTGAACCAGGTCAAGATGATATTACTGCAATGGAGCAGAGAGTAATTGAGTTAACAAATCAAGAAAGACGAAATAATGGATTGCAGGATTTACAATTTGATGGTGAATTAGGACAAGTAGCAAGAACGAAATCTAATGATATGCGTGAAAATAGTTATTTTTCCCATACTAGTCCAACCTATGGCTCTCCATTTGATATGATTCGTGATTTTGGTGTATCCTATAACGCTGCGGCTGAAAATATAGCTCAAGGTCAACAAACAGCAGAGCAAGTTGTAGAATCATGGATGAATAGTGCCGGACATAGGCAAAACATTTTAAATGGTAATTACACACATATTGGTGTTGGTTATGATCCAAATGGCCATCATTGGACACAGATGTTTATTCAAAGATAAAAAGAAATCGGGTTTAAACCCGATTTCTTTTTATCTTTTTTTTACCATTTCTTTACTAACGACAAATGCAAGTTCGTCATTTCCATATAAGGATAAAACTCCAAGTAATGTGTCATCAGAAATTAAACCTGCCTCTTCTTTTGATACTGTTAAGTGGATTGCTTCCGTTAGTAACGTATTATCTTTTTGACTAGGATGTGCTTTTTCATATAAGGATACAGGGTTTAAGTCATTGTTCACACACCATTGTGCAAATACAAGTACCATCATTTTTTCATCCTGCTGGTATTTCTTTATAATCTCTTCTTCTATACTTTTATTATCCATTATTATCACCCTATTTTTATTATATCATGAAAATTACCCTTCATTATATTTTAAAAAAAGCGATACGTTTAAAAATATTTGTAGTTCGTCCTTGGAAAGCGAGTAATCAGGAGTACAAATCATCAACAACGTTTTTAACAGGCTAAAATGTAAGAAATAATAGAAAAAATACTTAGATAATGTTACAATAAAAAACATAATTTTTAAAATTTAGCTGAGGTTAGAGGAGTGAAGTAGAGATGAGTTTGAAAGTAGATGAGAAAAAAGGGTATTTTGGTGAATTTGGTGGTAGTTTTGTTCCTGATGAATTAAAACAAGTGTTAAACCTTCTAGCGGAACAGTTTGATCATTATAAAAATGATCCAGAATTTATTGAAGAGTATAAGTATTATTTAAAAGAATATGTAGGAAGAGAAAATCCATTAACGTTAGCTCAAAATTTAACAAGAAATTTGGGTGGAGTTAAAATCTATCTAAAACGAGAAGACTTAAATCATACAGGAGCTCACAAAATAAATAATGTTATCGGTCAAATTCTCCTAGCGAAACGTATGGGGGCAAAGCGAGTGATTGCGGAAACTGGAGCAGGTCAGCACGGTGTAGCTACTGCAACGGCATGTGCAATGTTTGATATGGAATGTATCATTTATATGGGGAAATTGGATACGGAACGTCAAGCATTGAATGTATTTAGAATGGAATTGCTAGGTGCAAAAGTTGTTTCTGTAGATAAAGGGCAAGGTCGCTTGAAGGATGCGGTTGACGCTGCATTGAACGATCTTGTTGAAAATTATCAAACAACATTTTATTTATTAGGATCAGCCGTTGGACCACATCCTTTTCCAACAATGGTCAAGCATTTTCAGTCTATCATAAGTGAAGAGTCTAAACGACAAATTCTAGAAAAAGAAGGGAAGCTACCAACGGCAGTAGTTGCTTGTGCTGGTGGTGGTAGTAATGCAATTGGAGCATTTGCTCATTATCTTGAGGAAGAAAGTGTAAAATTGATTGGGGTGGAGCCAGCGGAAGCACCGACCTTAACCGAAGGAGTGCCTGCTGTCATTCATGGTTTCAAATGTTTAACTTTGCTTGACGATCAAGGGAACCCTAAGCCAACCTATTCTATTTCAGCTGGATTAGATTATCCTGGGATTGGACCAGAGCATAGTTACTTAAAACAATCTGGGCGAGCAGAATATGTAACAATTACTGGTAAGGAAGCTTTGGAAGCTTTCCAACTTCTTTCTAAAGTAGAAGGTATTATTCCTGCCCTAGAAAGTTCACACGCTGTTGCTCATGCAGTGAAATTAGCTAAGCAATTGACAAAGGACGATGTCATTATTGTTAATTTATCTGGTCGTGGCGACAAGGATGTAGAACAAGTTTTTAACATGCTAAAAGTATAATAAGAAAAGCGCCTAGAGCTAGACAACTTTCTAAGTGCAAAAATGTTATACTTTCTATCTATTTAGAAAAGGAGACACTTTTAGTGTCTCCTTTTTATTTATAGGAAACCGAATAAATAAAAACTGTAAATCGTGGTAGTTAAAATCACTATTAAAAGTAAAACAAATTGATAGTTGTTTTTTACAATCAAAATTGGATCTTTTTTCATTAATTGAGCTGCCATGAGAACTTGCCCTGAAAAGGGGGAAAGAAGTGTTGCAGTAGACCATGCAACAAGTAAGAGAAGAGCAAAATATTCGGCACTTACTCCAAATTTTTCTGGTGACAAGGCACTTCCGATACCGATAACTATAATTACTGGGTGTATGCCAATTAGAGCTAGCAACACAGCAATAATAACTAATAGAATAGTTAATATATAAACAAAGCCGAAAGAAGCTTGAAATAGCAATGTAGATAGAAAATCGCCTACATTTGTGTAAGATATAGCCATTCCGAAAAAACCTGCACTAATAAAAACAGCAAGTTCATTTTTTAATCGTAAAAAAGATGATAGAACTTGTTTATTAGCATCTTGAATAAAAAATACTATATTTTTCGTTCCTAAAGCCCAAAATATAGGTAAGATAATTGCTAATGAGGAAACAACGGTTATCATGTTCACATGTAATAAATAATCAAGGAGAAAGGATAAACTAACCAGCACAATAATGAATAAGTAAAAGGGTTTCAAGGTTGTTATTGATCTAGATGGTTCCGTATCGGTATTTTTATGAACGATAGGATCATCTGGAAAAGAAATTCTATTATACATTAGCCAACAAACCAGAAAATATATAATTGTCAGAATGAAACCATATACTCCAATATCAAGCCAGGAAAGATCAAATAAAACGAGCACAAGTGCTACGTTCACGAAATAAGGAGACCAGAACATACATGATGCGAAGCCACGCATTATTGTTAATGTAAGTTTTTGTTCTCGAAAGGAAGTAAAGCTTTCATCAGCAATACGTTTAACTAAAGCCATAGACCCAAGATTTAACAACAATCCAATTGTACTCGTCATAAAGAAGCTAAGACGATATGGATGCTCCCCACCGCTCCGTTCTCGTTCCTGTACTTTCTGTTTTAATGCAGTTAAATAGCCGGCTGTAGACATAAATGTACCTATTAACGGAACTAATAAAAATAAAGCAAGTAAATTGATATTTTCTCCAAAACCAAGGAATGCTTCTAATATACTAACTTCTTCTACGTAAAAACAAACGATACCTACTAGAATTAATGTTACTACAATATATCGATTAATGGATCGTAAAAAAAATAAAGAACATACTAATAACACTGCACCTAACATACTATATGTAATGGTAATTAGCGGCGAATACCAAAAAAGATTAAGCAAATACAGAATTACAGTAATATAACAAATAACACCTAACAAACGTATTATTGAATGGTTTTCAGTCATTTCGATCTCCTTAGAAAATCTTTTATAATATTTATGATTTTAACATAGATTCTAAGAGTATGAATTTTTTAGCTTATTATATGAGATTTTTTATAATTAACCTGTAAAGTTTCTATATACAAGAGTAAAGAAATGAAGAAAACAAGAAATGCTTTACGAAGTTGTTTAGGAATTTTCATCATAATAGTACTAAATGGTCAATTTTATAAAAAAAATAAAAATATAGGCAAGTTGTTTTTGATATCTTCATAGATTTAAGGTATAGATAAATGTAAATCAGCATTTAATAGAAAAGGAACAGAATGAGGAGTGATAGTTTGGATTTCCATCACTATGTAGTAGAAGAAGCATTGATTCTTGTTCCTGTACTAATAATTATAGGGAAAATTATAAAAAATACACCCCGAGTAGCAAACTGGACTATTCCCTATATTTTATTGGTTATTGGAATAACGTTGGCTGGTTTGATAATGGGGTTCAGTATTGAGTCGTTTATTCAAGGAGTTTTAGTAACAGGAACTGCTGTTTTTACCCATCAAATTGTGAAGCAATCATTAAACAAGACTAGTTAATATACTTCGAGAGGAGGGAACTTCCCAATTTTTACTCATTGGGAAATAACATTGAAAAGACATCATACGAAAACATGGAATGTTATTCTCTTTTCTGGGGCTAAATCACCTATAAAAAAAATGAAAATTACAAAATACACAAAAATAGCATTATTCTCTTTCCTATTGATTGTAGGTGCAGTGATTTTTCATATAACTGAATCTATAAATAATAAGTTTGAACAAAAAGACTTACAACAATTAGCTCTTTATGAAGAAATTGAAAAAAGAGATTTAAAAGTGGAAGCAGTTCAATATGAAATGGAAAGAATTCAAGAAGAATACAGAAGTCTGCAAGAGGAGGCCCATGAAGTTCAACGTTCTATCGAATTGTTTAAGGCATATGAAGAACAATTGTCCGAACTAGAATTGGATATACCAGGCGGTATTGATGGTAGTGGTGGAATTGAATTTAGTGAGTATTTTGACAGTAATGATGATATTTCTGCAAGGCTAATGGCGATGAGAGAAGAGTTACCAAGAATTATCGAAGAATTTGAGCAAACAGTTTCTCGTTTACTTGAGTATGAAGAAGAACTAAAGAAAATTCCAACGTTAATGCCTACTTCGGGTGGAAGAATAACATCTAGATTTGGAAACAGAAACGATCCTTTTTCAGGAGCAACTTCTTTTCATTCAGGAATTGATATTGCAGGACCGTTGAACTCTCCAATTTACGCTACTGCTGACGGTATTGTATTAACTGCAGGATGGGACGGACCATTAGGGAGAGCGATAACAATTCAACATGGGGGAACATATGAAACGATATATGCTCATCTAAATAGTATTGCTGTTTCTGTAGGAGACGAAGTAAAAAAAGGAGAAATTATTGGTGGGATGGGAACGACTGGGCGCAGTACAGGTGTACATCTTCATTATGAAATTAAGCGTAATGGAAATTATGTAAATCCATATACTTATATGACATTTCATGAAAATAAATGAACGATACCATATAGAAATTTTGCAATATGTTCTTACTAGAACTTAGGATAAAAAGAAAGGAACATATCCTAATATATAAGGAGGTGTTTACCAGCGAAAGCTGGTACTAATATGTTTTCTAAACAAAAGAATGATAGAAAAGTAAATGAAATTTCAACATTAATTGGTGAAGGAACATCTGTGGAAGGCTCTCTAAATATAGAATCCAGCATAAGAATTGATGGAAAGGTCTATGGTGATATTAAATCAGCTGGTGATGTTACAATTGGGAAAGAAGGATACGTGGAAAAATCAATAATTGCTAGAAATCTGTATATTGCAGGGACGATGAAAGGGAATGCTAAAGTTGAAAATAAGATTCATATTTTTGAATCAGGAACTTTAAACGGCTCTGCAGAAATGAAATCTATTGTTATTGACGAAAATGCACATTTCTACGGTAGAAGTTTAATGAAAGGTACAAATAAAAATAATGTTCATAAACCGAAAGTAGTAGAGATAGAACGAGAAAAAGAAAAAGAAGTTATAGAAAGCACAAAAGAAGAATATAAGGAAAAAGAAAAGGATAAAGCCATAAGTGAATAAAAACGGGAGAGAAAAAGGTATACCTTTAAAGGTATACCTTTTCTGTTTACTTAATTTTATATGGTTGGTACAAGGGTGAGACAAAAGAGAAAAACAAATATGTTTAACAAAAAGGAGAAATCTTGTTGAATTATGTAAAATAATAGATTAAAATAGAATAAAGTAGGACATTAGTTTTAGTCCGATAGAATTAAATATTTGTAAAAGGGCAAACTTATTGAAAAATAAGGACGCAAAGCCAAGGGCCTAATCTAACGATAGAACGGCAGCCGGTTGCACTAGATTTATTACTTATGTAATAGCCCTTTTTTCTGTGTAAAAAAGGGCTATTTTTTTATACTTTAGATGTTAAAAGTATAAAAAACTGCCTCTTCCCATTTAAATCTTGTGATAAACCAACTTTTTCGAATGTCAAATATAGGGGGAAATCAAGATGATGATAAGTTCAAAGACTATAAAGACTCATACAAAAGCGAAGATTATTATTTATCTAGATCAACAAAATTATATCTCATCACAAATTAAAAATGAGGTTACACATTTTTTTGAAGAGGTTCATATTAAACACAATATACCTACCGTCAATAAAAGTGGTGAAGATTGGATTTTTTATGTGTTAAATGATTTCTCAAATCAGGAATATGACAAGCTACGTTATCACTTACAATCATTAAATGTAAACGAATCACGAATACTTCTTGTAAGTGTTAACAAACTTGATAGAAATTTATTTCGATTCTTATCATTACAAATTTGTGGAGTTGTAACTTTAGAAACATTGCAAAATAACACTATAACAGTCATTTCTTCATTACTTACAAAAGGAGTTTTTCTTGAACCGAAATTCCATTATGATCTTGTAATGGAAATAGATCGTTTAAACAAGAGAGACAAACCTTTAAAAAAATTAGTGTTAAATAAAGAAAAAGTGAATGAACAGCTAACGAAAAAAGAACAGGACATTCTACAACTATTATTAGATGGACATAGTAACAGTAAAATTGCGGAACTCTTATTTTTTGCCCAATCGACTGTTAGTACTACAATAAGTGTGATATTAAAAAAGATTGATGCCAGCGATCGAACAGATGCAATAGTAAAGGCAATTCGTATTGGTTGGGTTGATGGTTTTCGATAACAATATATTTTTATAATTATAATTGATAAAGATCCAATAGGGTCTTTTTTTCTTTACTTTTTTTCTTTACTTTTTTTCTTCCCCTTATCATAAAAACTTGTAAATTTTGTGTTTCATACTGTATTTTATTTTGATAAGAAAACTGACTCATATTATTGCTTCAATCATCACATTCTATGTTATATGGATTGACTCCTAATAAAAAGAGGGTGATGATTTGGATAACTCATTAGTTTACTTACGAGAATCGTTATCGAATTATACGGAAAAAGATGAATTATGTGAGCGTATGTTTAATAAGTTGGATAACAGTGATTACAAAACGAAAGAGGATTTTATTCGTGAACTTACAACAAGAGAAATCTCATTATTAGATACCATTATGAAAGATGAGATTGAATATGCAAAGCAAGAGCAAGACGAGAAAAGAGCAAAAGAGTTAAATGAGGTCTATGAGTTACTATTTTGATGGCTATCAATAAAGAGGAGTTTATTTGGCTAATCCAAAGTAATGTTAGGAGGTGAAATTTGTGGGAAAACATCGATCAACATCAAGTCAAAATCCTGCTGTACCTGCAGCACGCAGTGTCAATCCATTAGGTCAATCCCCAGACGATAAAGATGCAGGGGAAGTAATTAGTCAAGGTCATGAAGCTGCAAAGAAAAAAAATACTAAGTAATACAAAATACAGAAGGGTAGTTCAATGCTTAACTTGCTTGAATTACCCTTTCGATTTAAAGGAATATACTTTATTTTGTTTAATCCAATATCTCAATTGGAGTACATAGCATTAATATTAACAAGCACATAAAATATCTTGATCTATTGATCAAATAATTCTTCTTTTGATTGAAACTCCATATCACCGCTCCTTTCAATAGTACGTAAAATTCAAATTATTCAAATTAAAATTTACTCACCTATAACAGTTTTTTCCTGGTTACATAAACAATGACTAGGAAAAATAAAAGAGAAAAGGAGGTATGTGGAATGAGAAAAAGACATGGTCAAAAAAATGCCGCATTAACAAATAATCATACTCCGAAGGAAAGTTTACCGGTTGTGCATGAAGAATATAAGAGAAATATTCATAACCGTTCTAAAACAGGACCTAGGACTAAAGATTAATACAAGTAAAGGAGTAAGGTAATCTTGAATAAAAAGAAAAAAGAGAAAAAAGACATGAATGATATTCTTCATAACACTCCACACCATGGTCAAGTTGAAATGAACCTTGATTCAAATATTAGATCAGAAGAAAAAAAGACTAAGGAGTAAGAAACTGCTGCGTCTAGAGAAACATTATAAGGCGCAGCACTTTTTTTGCATACTTAGAAATGATAACTGGGTACAATATGAACATTATAAGGGAGGTGTAAAGAATGAAAGATACATTATCTTATGTTGAAAAGCTAGAAAACTTGTTCGTTTTATTGGAAACACGATCCATGTTAAAAGATACATTATCTAGTTATGATGATGAGGGGTTGAAAGAAGATTTAAGAAAGATTGAGCAAGAAATCCGTTCATATTCTACAGGTTTAAGCTGTGAAGAACTAGAAGAGAAAATCTCTATATCATTATTTACTCCTACAATATTAGAAGAAACTCAACACACCACAAATTTTAAATATGAATAATTTTCCTAATTTGATTAAAAATAATTACATAACATAAAAAGGGAGCTAACAGTATGAAAGAACATTCTATGAAGTTGGTTTTGTTAGGTATATTTTTCTTTGCTATTTCAAGTTTATTTATGAATGTCAGTGCAAATGAATTATCTATTGGAGACATACATCAAGAATGGTGGTGGAACAATGATCGAGATAAGGATCGTCAACAAGAACTACCAGATCCAGAAGGTGGTCCCGAGAAAGTAGAAAGACCTCGTAATCCTGTGTCAAATATTGTTCTACAGCAGCGGTATCCAGAGACAGTTGTTCTTCAAGGTCCAGCAACAGTAAACCAAGTAGCCTTAACTTTTGATGATGGTCCAGACCCTCGATTTACACCGCAATTATTAGATGTGCTTAACGAATATGGTGTAAAAGCTACTTTCTTTATTATGGGGGCAAGAGCAGAAGCTCATCCTGACTTGGTTCAAAGAATAGTGGAAGAAGGACATATAATTGGAAATCATACATTTTGGCACCCAAACTTGGTAGAGCAGGGGGAGGTTGCAACCTTAGAAAGAGAAGTACAAAAAACCGAGGATTTTCTTGAAAGTTTGATTGGGTATCGAACAAAGTTATTTAGAGCTCCATATGGGTTCTTGTATAATGAATTGGTAGAAAAACTTCGTGATATGGATTATACAATAGTAGGATGGTCCGTAGATTCTTTAGACTGGCAGGAGGATTCCCCAGAAGAAATTGCGTTTAACGTATTAAGTAATACAACACCAGGATCGATTATATTAATGCATGATGGAGCAGAGTGGGAAGGGGATCGAACTAACACGATTCAATCTTTACAGGAAATAATTACAACGTTACAACAAGGTGGTATTGAATTTGTCACTGTTCCAGAATTATTAACTATTCCTTATCAAAAATAATAAAACCACTGAAAAAGTTGAAAGTAATAACTTTTTCAGTGGTTTTTTTGCTTATTGTTTTATTTTTTTATAGATAAGCCATAAATTGATCCTTTATCTTATCATTCAAAGAGAAAGCAGAGTATCGACGCCCATTTACAATGGTTTTTAAAAGGATAAGAATTTATAAAAATTTTTTGAACTTAGAAAGGTGTCTAGCTCCAGTCGCCAGGACCTCGTGTCAAATAACCTGGCCGATTAAAAAGTAAAAAGCACTTTTTATCGTCCAGAACATTTGCATTTCAGTCCTGAGAGGGCGCCTTGCACTTTTCTTAAAGTATTAGGTTGAATTATTTGTTCTAGTTCTTCGTTGTGAAATCAACATTCCACTTTTTCTTGAGAGAGTGATGTTGCTGTGCATGAAGGAAAGCTTCGTACGCTTCATATACGTGAACAGAACTTTCATAAATTGGTGGTACCAAAGATCGTTGATGATTCATAGTTATATACACTAGACTTTTGTACCAGTCCTTCGATTTTTTATGTCACTAGCCCTGCTAAGTACATATAGTAATAGTGCGTCTAATTAGAAAAGAGAAAAATCCAAAATGGTGAGGTAATTAATATGAAAAATAATATCTTTTTTAAAGCTGTTCCAGGTTTGTTTCAGAGAAGAAAGAAAATTAAAGATGATAACCAACAATATTTTTATAATAATAAATTGCTAGAATCGGTTAATAAGCTAAAAGTAACAAATAAAGAAATTGTTGCAAATGTAAGGGAATTACATTCTTCCACGGAGTATCTTCAAAAAGTGATGAATGAAATTAGTAATCATAGTCAAAGTAGTTTAAAGGGTGTAAACCAGCTTCATGATAAACTTCATAATTTACAAAGCGATCAAAAAGAAAGGGTAGAAAAGCAATTACAGAGCTTACAAGAAAGTATTAATTATTTAAAGGATACTCAAGAAACGAATCAAGCAAATGTAAAGAATGAACATGAATTACTAATACTTTTATTAGAAGGTCTGTATGAACGAATTGAGTCACTACAAAAAGAGTATGAAACGGAAATCCACAGTATTTCAAATAAAATGATGATAAAGCAAAGAGAAGCTGAGGAAAAGAGTAATATACTAATCGACAATGATAAAGCAAATAATAACCTCTTGTTTAAAATTCGCGAGCAACATTTAGAGTTTGAACAGAACATCATAAACGAACAAGCAAACTTTGTGGAGCAACTAACAGAATTACGTAAGGATATGAAAAGTCTTCAAGCCATTTTAGAGAATGATATTTTACAAAAGAATTAGTTGTGTAAAAAAAGGGCTAACTCGATGTAGATTTTTATCTTTCGAGTTGGTCTTTTTATTTCATATGTTTGTAAATATGTTCACTGACGTTAACTATTGGTTGTGATAAAATAAGAAGAGTTAAGATTAGCAATTTATAACAACGTTGGTATTAGGGGTTACAATACAATCTCCTAAAGGAGGAGAATTTATGCTTCAGCGTTTAAATGCTTTTTTACAAAAGTGGATGCCTTTCATTACACCTACTTCTGTTATATTAGGAGTAACAATATTATCTTTTCTTCATTCTTATGCATTTTTAGTAACATGGATATTTGCATTCATTAGTTTTGCAAGCTGTATAGGTCTAAATATAAATGAAATTAAAGAGTCGATAGCAAAGCCATTAAAAATAGTAATGTGTCTGCTTATTATTCAAGTGATAATGCCCTTGGTGGCTTTTCTTGTAGGTTTTATCTTTTTTAACGGAGATATATATACTATTACAGGATTAGTATTAGCGTTTACAATTCCCACAGGGGTTGTGTCATTAATGTGGGTCTCTATTTACCAAGGTGATCGGGCTCTAACTCTTTCCATTGTTCTTATTAATACCATTATTTCACCATTGACGGTTCCTTTCATCCTCAATCTATTATTAGGTGCGAACATATCGATGGATACATTCGGATTAATGCAAAGTTTATTCTTAATGATTGTTGCTCCATCACTGTTAGCAATATATATAACGAAACTTCTGAAAGAGAGAGCAAAGCAGACAGCGACTATGTTAGCACCATTCTCAAAAATCGCATTAATTTTTGTTATTATCATAAATGGTGCGGTTGTTTCTCCTTATTTTATAAATATTGATGGGAGAGTAGTTGCTATTGCAATAACTGTCCTATTAATCTCATGTAGTGCATATACGATAGGTTTGTTAATAACTTTCTTATTTAATTGGGACAAAAGAACTGCAATTAGTATTATGTATAATAGCGGAATGAGGAATAATGGGGCAGGGGCGGCATTAGCAATCACATACTTCCCTCCTACAGTTGCATTTCCAGTTGTATTAGCAATACTCTTCCAACAATTCCTCGCATCAATGTCAGGAAAGTTGGTTGAAATATATTTATTCAAACAAGAGGAAACAGAAGAAAAAAATGATAAAACAGCCTTGAAAAAAAGCATGTAATAGGTATAACCTTAACCCTATTACATGCTTTTTGAATTGCGAACTCCCCGCGTAAAGGGCTGGACTGAAGGGAATGGAATACAACCAACAAAGTTGTTACTACTCGATAGTTTAACTCCACTTGATAACCCGTATTTTCAGTGTAGACACTATTATATAACAATCAATTGGTTAGAATGATAAAATAGATAGAAGTTTCATTACATTTCAAACAAGTATTACAATCAATAGTGATAATAAGAAAAGGGGATCACATGAAAAAATTTAACGAATATAATTTAAGTGAAGACATAAAACAATCACTAGAAGTTCTACATTATACGGATCCTACAGAAGTACAACAGAAAGTAATTCCACTAGCATTGAAAAAAATAGACTTAATTGTTAAGTCTAGAACTGGAAGTGGAAAAACAGCTTCATTTGGGATTCCTATTTGCGAACTAATTGACTGGGAAGAAAATAAAGTACAAGCACTGATACTGACTCCTACCAGAGAATTAGCAGAACAAGTAAAAGAGGAATTGATTAGTATTGGTCGTTTTAAACGATTAAATGTTATTTCTATTTATGGAAAACAACCTTTTGAAAAACAGAAGTTAGCATTAAAGCAGAAAACGCATGTTGTTGTTGGAACTCCAGGTAGAGTATTGGATCATATAGAAAAAGGAACATTTCCCTTGGATAAAATAAAGTACACTGTCATTGATGAAGCTGATGAAATGCTTAATAGAGGATTTATTGATCAAGTAGAGAGTATAATTCAAACATTACCGAAGGACAGAGTAACCTCAGTATATTCTGCAACGTATACTGATGAAATTGAGAATCTATGTCATACATATTTAAAAAATCCCAAAAAGGTAGTGATTGAAGCAAAAGAACACCAAATTAATTTGATTAGTCATTCCTTCATTCATTGTAATGAAAAAGAGAAGGTTTTACTTTTAAAGGATATAACAATTGTGGAAAACCCCGATAGTTGTATTGTTTTTTGCAACACACAAGATAAAGTGGATGATGTGTATAAGGAACTAAGGAAATCAAATTATTCGTGTAACAAAATTCACGGTGGTCTCATTCAAAAGGATAGGCTATCTATCATGGAAGACTATAAAAGGGGTAGTTTTCGTTATCTTGTTGCTACAGATTTAGCAGCAAGAGGGATCGATGTGGAAAATATAAACCTAATCATTAATTATGATTTCCCATTCAAGGAAGAAAACTATGTACATAGAACCGGAAGAACAGGACGTGCGGGTAAATATGGTAAAGCTATCTCACTAATTACTCCAAAAGAAAAACAAAGTATATCATCATTTGAAAACTATATAGGAATCAATATAACATTTGAAGATCCACCATCAAAAGAGACAGTAGCTAAAGCTCACACATTATTTAAAGAAAAAATGAAAGAAGTATCTAAAAGAAAAGTGATGAAAGCTGATTTAGTTAATAAAGACATTATGAAGCTTTATTTTAATGGTGGTAAGAAAAAGAAACTTCGCGCCGTAGACTTCGTAGGTACAATTACAAGTATAGATGGAGTAACAGGTGAGGACATAGGCATAATTTCTATTCAGGAAACTACAACGTATGTTGATATACTAAACGGTAAAGGTAATTATGTTTTAAAAGAGATGAGAAATATGACTATTAAAGGAAAGCAGTTAAAAGTTCATAAAGCAAAGGAATAAGTTTAGAATAAAGGAAAGAGAGTGTGTGAAAGGGATAGAACCTTTCACACACTCTCTTTTGTGTTATTAAAATGTAAAGTCTGAACCTACTACACTTCTTACTCTAAAGCTAGTATCAATGTATGCAACTTCTTGTACATCTAATACTTCGTCAGCTACATCATTAATTGCAGGTACCGCGACTACAAATGCTGTTGCAAACATTAATCCGATAAGAAATTTTTTCATAAGATTCACTCCTCATATAATTTATTAATCATACATATATAGCTAAACACTTAATGCTGAAAGCAACGAAGTGTCTACGCCCAAGTCTTTTAAAGCTAACAAAGGTAATTGTCTAACAAATTGATCCCCAGATTTACTGAAATACTCAACTGCTTTGTAGAATTCTTTTTCATCATTTTTTGCGAGCCCACTATAATAATAATGATAGCCTAATTGAAAATCGCTATCTAATTTCCCTTTATTTTCTTCTAAGAGTTTTGAAGCTGATTCTTTATCACCTTTTTTTATTAGACAATATGCATATATTAGGATATCATCAATTAATTGAATATTTGACCATTCTACTTTGTCAAGTTTATTCCAATAGATATGTAAAAAGTTAAGAGACCTTTTAATATTTTTTTGTTCATTAACATTATCAGTTTCATTCAATAGATCAACTGATAGTTCAAGATTTTTTATAGATTTATCATAATTCTCAAATAAGTAAGAAAGCCCCAAATTTTTATAGGCGATTGCTTTCATAATAGGGGTAGGAGCCTTCTCTCTTAAGTTTTCTCCATACATTCGAGATTTTTCTAATTGGTTCAGGTGAATATGAACACTTTGCATTGCCAAGTCTAACCGAGATTGTAAAGAATCTTTCATATAACCGTCATTTAGCATTTTGATTTCGGCATTAATTAACTCACTAAGGATCTCTATCATTTGGAATGCTTTTAAATCGTGATAGTTATACAATTGAAAAATTTTCCTTAGCACAGACATTTCAGCAGATTGACATTGAAGGTGAGTTAATTTATCAATAGATTCTATTAAACTCATTTCATGTTTGCAAACTAAATTATCGATTTGATAGATAGTTGCCCACTCTTGACTAATCACATCATCACTGTTAGATAGTTTATCGATAAGATATTCCAATAACTTTGTGTTGCTATTACTAACAGCGTATTCTAAAGATACTCTTGCTAGATAACTATCGTCCTCGAAATCTCTAATTATATGATCAATATCACTACATGAACGGAAAATTTCGTCTGAATATTGTGTTTCCATAGATTCAACCCCAAATCTTCAGTTATTGTGAACTCTTTCTATTAATATATCATATTTATGTATTTGTAAAAACAACGTTTTTACAGTTACTACAGATAGGATATTTATACATTATATGTATTATTCCATATTGTCAAAACAATAACCATATAATACCGAAAAAAAATTCGTTTTTTGTAAAATTTAGGGGTATTTACTCAATAATAACATAAAATTCGATAAATAAAATAAATAAATGTAAAATTTTTCATTAATATTGTGTAAATGATCCAGTATGTTTAAATAATATCTATTTTTTTATATGTTATAAATTCTTATAAGTAAACAGTGGGTTGAAGAAAGTGAAAAATTGTAACAAGCGAATTTCAACATTTTTTCATTGTCCTTGTAGAAAAATTAATAGTTTTTCTAATTAAATAAATAGAAACATGTTGTTATTTTAATAGAAAAAGCTACTTAAAAAGATACTTCAATCTCTTTTTAAGTAGCGTTAATAATAAGTTTTTTATAAGTTAATCCATGTTATTTCCGTAGGAACAATTTCATTTATAGAATGTTCATATGTTTCTTTTTCCTCAGAGGTAAACCATAGTTGTACAATTCCCTCATCATTTGCAGTTCGGATAAGTCGTCCAATCCCTTGACGTAACCGAAGAAGCATATAAGGAACATCTACTTCCCAAATAGGGTCTTTACTATGTTTTCTTTTTGAGTCAAATACTGGATCCCTTGGTGGGAATGGTAGGGATGATATAATCACTTTTGACAAGGAAGGGCCAGGAATATCAAGACCTTCCCATAAATGAAAGGAACAAAGAACACTAGCTTCTTCAAATTGAAATTCAGTAACTAACTTACTTATTTCCTCGTCACCTTCATATAATATAGGAAATGGCCATTCCTCTTTTGACGACCATAATCTAAAACGGTCCATTTCTTCTGAAGAGGAAAATAAAATAAGGGTTTTACCATTTGATTCCCTTAATGAATTTCCAAATTCAATCCATTTTTCTTTTTCTGTTATTTGAGCATATCCTTGAAGAATCATTTTTTCTTCATAAGAGAAAGGTGATGAGACGGTAAAGGAAGTGTAATCTTCTATTCCTAGACTTGAAGCAATATATGAAAAATCTCCACCTCTTGACATGGTTGCAGATGAAAATAGAAACGGGATAGGTTGAGAGAATACTTCCTTTCTTAACACATCTTCCACTAGTCGTGGCATAATGACAAAACTTGTTTCTGTTTTGTCCTGTTCTAACCAATAAATTCCTTGATCATCTTTTAGTAATATGGATAGTCCATAGGAAAAAAATTCAAGATACTCTTCAATAATCTTTAAGTGGTAATCTTCCATAACAAATAACTCTGAGTCAAATACTAGTTGATCTAACAAATCGGATACTTTTTTATGCAATATACCGGCTATGGATATTATCTCGGGGGTTGAAGGAACAATATGTCGATTCGATCCTTCAACAGAAGTTGCTGATTTCTCCAGTAACTCGAACCATTCTTCATGATGAACTAGTATGTCTTCAATTAAATAAAGTGATTCTTCTCGTACATCTTGGCTTAAGTAATTTGTTAATATTGATTTCAATGTTTCTGAATGAAAGCGGTATGTTAACCCTTTTTGTGCAGAAAATTCAAGGAGATGCCCTTCATCAAACACCACACAGCTTGCTTCTGGTAATAGAGATAATTGTCCTTCTCGTTTTCTTGATTCTTTTGTCCAAACATGCTCCATGTAAAAATCATGAGAACATACGATTAGATCAACTGCTTCACGGTAATATTGACGATGCAGTGACTGTCCACAACGATGTCTCCAATCACATGTTGAGCATTGCATAATCGGATCCCAAGCAACATTTTTCCACGAGTCATTGGTTAGCCAAGAAAATTCTTTTCGGTCTCCATAAGGGGTAAATTCATTCATTGAAGTACTAGAATTAAAAACAAAAGAAGGAATTGTATCATACAAACGTTCATATTCATTTTCTTTTGTATCCATTTGATCCACTTTTTTCACACAAATATATTGGTCGCGAGATTTTGCTAGTCTAACATCTATATGTAAATCAAGGGCTTTTTCAAGTTTCTCGATATCTCCACCTTTTTTTACAAGCTGCTCAATTAACGTTTCATCTGCGCAACTAATAATTGCAGGTTTCCTCATATATCGTGCGTAGCATATAGCATATAATAAATAAACAAATGTTTTTCCTGTCCCAACACCAGCTTCAGCAAAAATAATGTTCTTATTTTTAAAAGCTTGTTCTACTTGAAATGCCATAAATATCTGCTCGTCTCGTAGCTCGTAACCTTGCTCTGGTAATATGTCATAAAACACATCCCCAATAAATTCTCCAAGTTTGTCAAAAAAGTTCTCCGTTTTTGAAGTAGAAAAGGGGAGGTTTGTTGTTTTTTTCATGGTATTTCTCCTCTACATTTATAATTCTTTCTTTATTTTATCTTTTTGGTCAAAATATAATCATATCAGATTGTCTATAGTTTTGTTATATTTGAGTGTAAAAATGTATATAAAAATATATAAAACAGGGAATGAAAAAGAAATTGAAATCAAAATTTATTTACACGTTTTCCTACACTGAGGAAGAAAAAGATTTATGTCAGTTAGAGATGCGCTCTTTTTTTCAAAATCACAGTTCTAATTCTGTATTAGAAAGTACTATTGGTGTACATCCAAATAGAAGTCCTTTTATGAAAGAAAGGATAGAAGTTCTTTTGGAAGGTGGGAACTTACAAGAGGTATTATCTCAATTAGCAGTTTTTTCAATCATAGGAACATTTAAAGTGAAATTTGTTGTTGTGAACGAGTCAAAAATAAGCACCGCAAATCAAAAAGAAATAGAACGAGAAGTGGGGCTCAGTCTAAACGGCAATGCCGATTTAACAAATCCAGATCAGTTTTACGGAATTTTAGTATGGAAAGATCGTTGGTATTTCGGTAAATATGTTAAAAGTGAGTCTATTTGGTTTCAACACCAAAAGAAACCAAGAAATTATTCCACAGCATTAAATACAAGAGTTGCAAGGGCAGTGGTTAACATTGCTGTACCTGATGGAAAAAACGTTACTGTCATTGATCCTTGTTGTGGTATTGGTACTGTGTTGGTGGAAGCACTTTCTATGAGTATAAATATCGTAGGAAGTGACATTAATCCTCTTGCTGTTATTGGTGCTAGAGAAAATGTTACTCATTTTGGATATAGTACAGAAGTCACCATAAAGGATTTACGTGAAGTAACAGGACAGTATGATATAGCTATTGTTGATATGCCCTATAATTTATGTTCTGTAATCTCAGATAGTGAAAAACAAGAAATGATGCAAAGTGTTAGACAATTCGCTAAAAAAGTAGTTGTAATTACATTAGAACCAATGGATAGTCTTTGCAAACAAGGCGGACTTGAAATAAAGGACCGCTGTGTTGTAAAAAAAGGAAAGATGTTTTCAAGGGAAATCCTTGTTATGGAATGATTCCCTTAACAAATTAAATGTTTACGAAGGGGGGAATTGAATGGAAACATCTGTTAGAGCAGAAGGAAGAGATGTTTTAAAGAATTAATAAAGGATAGAAAGAGGATAATTCAATAATTTTTAGTCGATTTGAATTATCCCTTTTTAAAAAGATAAGAATTAATAAAATTTTTTTGAACTTAGAAATGTGTCTAGCTCCAAGCGCCATGACCTCGTGTCAAATAACCTGGCCGATTAAAAAGTAAAAAGCACTTTTTTTGTCTAGCTTCATCCGCTATCTGCTGTGAAAAATAACCTTCCAGTTAGAAAAGTAGAAAGCACTTTTCAACTGAAAGAACATTTTTCTTCGCAGATGTGCAAGCGGATTCCGCTTTTCGTGTTGTCTAGCTTCATCCGCTATCTGCTGTGAAAAATAACCTTCCAGTTAGAAAAGTAGAAAACACTTTTCAACTGAAAGAACATTTTTCTTCGCAGATATGCAAGCGGGTAAAGCTTTTCGTTCGTCCAGAACATTTGCATTTCGGTCCTGAGAGGGCACCTTGCGCTTTTCTTCCTTTTCCACATTTTATATATGAATCGAAGCAATTCATGACGAAACTTTTTTATAGTTATATAGGTGATGAAATATAGAATGATACCTACGAAAATCATATTCACAAACATGCCAACAATAAACGCTTTCCCTATAATTAACCCCACTTCTCCTTTTTCTAATCATTCCAACTCCAACCCACTTACATAGAATCTATCATTTAGAATATACTGTTTTATTCTGATTTCCAACTGTAGTATGTTAAGACTATCGATTATTATTCAATGTACGATTATCTATGTTATATATCTACACAATTTGATTTTGTTTTTAGATACAATGTTTTTTACAACAATTGGTTTCATTGCTATTTCCATTTTGTTCTCCAACACTGGTGGATATGTTTCTAAATCTCTATATTTTTTTGATATTGGATAATGAAACTATATGTTATGAAGTTCATTATTATTATTATTTTTAGCAAAGATTGTCGTAAATAGACTATTATTGCTATAATAATATAATCCATGTTAACTTTGGACATGATATTGTTTTAATGGAGGTACATTATGATAATAGATAAAAATACTACATCTAATATGAAAATATTTAGTTTGAATTCCAATCTTCCGCTAGCAGAAGAAATAGTTCAGCATATTGGAATTGATATGGGGAAGAGCACTATTAAGAAGTTTAGTGATGGTGAAATACAAATGAATGTGGAAGAAAGTGTACGTGGACAGGACGTATACTTAATTCAATCAACGAACAACCCTGGTAATGATTATTTAATGGAATTATTAATCATGGTTGACTCCCTTAAGCGAGCATCAGCAAAGTCAATTAATTGTGTTATACCATATTTCGGATACTCACGCCAAGACAGAAAGGCCCGTTCCAGAGAACCTATTACTGCAAAGCTCATTGCAAACTTGTTAGAAAAGGCAGGCATCACGAGACTCATAACAGTTGATTTACATGCACCACAAGTACAAGGTTTTTTTAATGTTCCAGTAGATCAGTTAGTTGCATTTCCGATTTTATCCAAATACTTTTTAGATAAGAACTTTGAGGATATTGTAGTTGTAGCGCCTGAGAATAATGGAGTGATTAGAGCTCATCAATTGGGTAATGTACTTAATGCCCCAATCGCATTTATTGATAGAAACCGTCGCCCAAAATCATATGTACCTAGTCGAATGGAAATTCGAGGAGATGTAAAGGGAAAAACAGCTATAATTATAGATGACATGGTTGATACTGCAAGAACAGTGACTACAGCTTCAAATGTACTAATGGATTATGGTGCAAAAGAAGTATATGCATGTTGTACACACCCTGTACTATCTGATCCAGCAATAAATTGGATTGAGGAATCTGCAATAAAAGAACTTGTTACAACCAATACTATTCATTTACCTATGGAAAAACGTACTAATAAAATTACTACGTTATCTATTGCTCCTCTATTAGCAAAAGCAATTATTAAAGTACAAAAGAATGAGTCTGTAAGTACATTATTTTAATATTTAGAATGAAAGAGATCATGTCCTAAAAGGTTCATGATCTTTTTTTTTGAAGGATATTTATCATTCTTGTTGAAATGTAGAATAGAAAAGAAAAGGCAGGAGGGATGTATCAGTGATAGAAAAAGATCAAACTAATACAAATGATCATGAAATTGATATATTTTTTAAAGTTATGCTTGATAAGCCAAAAGTGGAAGCGGATAGAACTTGGTTATACTCGCTGAAACGTTTTTTTCAATATATAACTTTACACACCAATGATAATATTTCTTTTACTGTTGAAAGTATCAATTCATATATACAATACCTTCAGGAGAAGGGGAAAAGTGAAACATACATCAAAAAAAACGTATACGTTATCTATACTTTTGCCCATTATAAACAAATGAATATAATCAAGGAAAAAATATCCATAAAAATAGAGGATAAGATAGATGTCTCTATGGTAGAGGAAGAAGATGACATTTATCATACAGAGGAACTGTTGTACGAACGTATAAAGGAGACAACCAACAATCTAATATTAAGTAGGAAACCAGAGATTTATGAGTTACACAATAACTCCTACAGTGATCTTAGAGTTAAGTGGCAAGATTATTTGTTGTTCCGTCTTGTATTAGAAACAGGAATAGACATAGATGATTTAACTTCTGTAAGTATGGAGGATATTTATGAAGATAGAGTTACTATTAATGACAGAGATATCCCAATTTTAGGATCAATAGCAAAACTGTTACATCAGTATATAGGTTTTAGGAAGCAATTTGACAAGGCCACTTTTACCCAGCTAGTAATGTTTCATATGGGTATTAGGTCAAGTAGTATTTCGGAATTATATGCTGATAAGAATTATAAATATTTTTTGGAAAAGGATCTCTCAGAAAAAATCGCTGAAATAGAAAGTCATCTAATGCAACAAGTAAGTATAGAAGAAAAAATTCAAGAAATAGAAATGTTAAACGAAGATACACATAATGACAAAGTGGAAGTACTAGAAGAAGAGCTTGATGGCATTGCAGAGAAAATAGGAAATATGAAAGCAATTTTAGTTTTTGAGCGTAAATTAAACGAATATAACTTTAATAACGCATTGTTCGTAACAGAAAGATATACAAAAATGGATCAAAGTGACATTCTTAATGGACTTATCAGGGAATCTTTTCCTCTTCACAAATTACAGAACTCTTGTATTGAAAAATGGAACTCGGAAGGTATCAAAATTAAACAAATAGAAAAAGTTTTAGGAAAAAAGGGTACTCTTTTTGCAAAACCTAATCGTGCGAGTGACCTAGAGGAATACAGGAAAATGGTTTCATCTAGCTATTCTTTTCATGATCGCGATTTTAGTAATCCATCTTAACAATGGCACTAAAAAAGGTGTGAAAAAAATGGAGCTAAAAAGAAGATTCACGGTTCTATTACTAGGACTTTTGATGTTATTCCCTGGTACTTCTCTTGCTGAACTGGATAATTCTAAAGGAGTACTTGTTTCACTTGGAGATTCCATTACCTCAGGGTACAATTTAGCCAATCCAGAATCAGAAGCTTTTCCCTACTTAATTAATAAGGATCGTTATCATGTCCAAAATCTCGGTGTACCTGGTTGGACCTCAGGGGATCTTTTACAAGCTTTGTTGTTTGATGAAACGTATAAAGAAGCAATCAGTACAGCAAATGTAATAACATTATTCATTGGTAGCAATGACTTTTTACAAGCTCTAAAGCTTGAGGATATTCTAAGAAATCCTAGTTTATTTGATCCCGAAAAAATGGAAAAGGATATACAAGAAGCCACGGATGTATTTTCAAAAAATTTGAAGCAAATTATGAATATTGTTCAAAGCGACTCCTCAGCATCAATCATATTATATACAATATATAATCCAGTTATTTCTGATGAATCATTTCTTTGGGAGCTAGTGTACTTTATTGCCGATGAGATGATAAAGGATCTTAACAACAATATAATTTCAAATTATCATTCTCCTCATAATAGTGTAGAAGTTGTCGATGCATATTCTGTTTTTTCACGTAACCAAGCGTCCTATATAATTACAGGAGATATTCATCCTAATGCTGCTGGACAACAGCAACTTGCTGATTTAGCAATAACAGCATTACTCAAACCTATAACAGGAGAAGAACTATCCGAGGAGAACGTGTTGGATACAGATGTGGACCTATTGGATGATGAAAACGATACTAAAACTAAAAAAGAAAAAACCAATATAAATGAAGAGAAAGAACAGGATAAAGAACTATTTTCTCTAAAAACACCTTATTTTAATAAATTTATGGATACATTCGTATTAGTTACGAAGTATGAGTATTTTACCTATTTTGTAGCAGGTTTCGTGGGGTTATTTATTTTATGGTTTCTAGTCGCTATAAGGAAAAGAAAGAAAAAAAGAAGAGCTATCTAAGTAAGATAATATTTGGTTAAAAATCCCTATCATTTGCCAAAATAAAAATGTATTTTTTGTGCAGAACCTGAGCATAATAATTTTTGAAGAGGAAGTTGCTTCTTCTTCACATAAGAGTGATACAGCAAAGGGATTCGTCATACAACCTAAAGGGGTGTTTCCGTTGAACAAGTAGTTGAACGATCACATTTCTTAGGAAGAAAAACGAAATTAAATGAGGTGTTTGTAGCAGATAAACATCGACTTTACCCCATATAGCCGGTATTTACTCTTAGAAAAGGGTGGTCATTACGACCACTCTTTTTTTATTTTTGTACAATTTTATATTTGCTAAATGAGTCACGACGTGATATAGTCATGGTGTGATATATGTTATGGTGTGACATAATATATAAAATTAAAGAGAGACGAGGAGATTTGTTTTGGATATAGAAAAAGTGTTGAAAAAATACATACCAATGTCAGAAACTGCTTTTTATATTTTGTTGTCCTTAACAAAGCCCAGACATGGGTACGGTATTGTAAAGCATGTAGAAGAAATAACAAATTCTCGACTTCGTTTGGGATCAGGCACCGTATATGGAACATTAACGAAAATGCAAAAGGACGGTATTATCACGGTGTATGCTGATGAAGACCGAAAAACTGTTTATGAAATAACTTCACTTGGAAACACATTGATGAAAACGGAGATTCAAAGACTGAAAGAATTGCATAGTAACGCATTAAAGTATGAGGGGGAGTTTGAATGATCAAGAAAGTGTTTCGGCCATTTTGGAGTTATGATGTGATAAAAACAGAAGAATGGCTTTCCTCAATGTCTGAACAAGGATATCATTTCACAGGTTTGAAACGGCATACACGACAATTTTACTTTCAATATGGAGATCCTGATACGTTTACATATGAAATCTGTTTTGATAAATATCAATCATCTCAACTCCCAAAGGCACTTATAGAAGATGGATGGGATAAAGTCTTTCAAAGTAAATCATGGTTTGTTATATCTAATAAAAAGCCTAGAAAAGAAATAAAAACGTCATCTGTCCGAGAGAATATTATTAAAAGAAATCGAATTAATTATTACATTTATTGTGGATTATTAGCTTACTTTATTATGATCGCTTTCATAAATAGCATGTTTCTTATCCCAGCTTATATTAGTAGTGAAGGGATAGAAGTGGTTGAAAGTCCTTTATGGGCAGTCACCTACACTTTGTTTGGTTTATATATCGCTTTAATTGTTATTTCAATCTATTCCATATGGAAAATAGGCAAAACAAACAAACAGCTTATAAACGAAATGAATGTTCCAAATGATGTACTTGATACCAATAGGACTAGTATGGGAATGATAGTTTCAAGAGAAGAAAAAAGAAGACTTCAGCAACAAACGAATACACTTATAAAAAAGAGGAAACTCAATTGGATGTACTCCCCCGATAAATTAGAAAAATGGCTCGAGGATATGGAGGAACAAGGATATAATCTTTATGGTGTAAATAGATTAGGAACCGTTTTTTACTTTCAAAAAGGGAAGCCGAGAATGATGAGTTATTGTACAGAATATCAAAATTTTGCAAAGGAAAGTTCTTTCTCCATTCATGAAGATGTAGGGTGGAAGCATGTATTTTCAACAAAATACTCCATGCAAAAATGGACGATTTGGTCACAAGAGTATACAAAAGGGGATGAAAAGCCAGAAATATATTCGGATCAAAGTACTAGATTAAAGCAAGCAAAAAAAATTGCTTCCTCTTATTCTCTCTTATTTCTTCCTCTAGTCCTCATGTATGTGTATATACTGTACAGTAGTATAGACATGATGATAAGAAGAGATATAGACATATATACTATTAATGGTATTAACGTTATCTTATTTGCTTTGTTAATTCTCATATTTGGATCTAATGTGGCGAAAACTTGGTTGTACTATCTACGCTTAAAAAACAAATAAAAAAATAAACTTAGAGAGCAGAGAGTTGGGTGAACCAACTCCTTCTCCATTTTATTAATTACTATTTACACAGCATCTTCGCATATGAATATGTTTTCCAACCTCCATCAAGATTTACAGCATTAAAACCATTTTCAAGTAGTATTCTTGTAGCTAAATAACCTCGTAACCCAACTTGACAATTTATATAAATGGTTTTATCTGTAGGAAGTTCATGAAGTCGTTCTCTTACATCGCCTAGAGAAATATTTATAGCACCCTCTATATATCCACCTTTTAGTTCAGAAGGTTCCCTAACATCGATGAGTATGCCCCCTTGTTTAACGATGTCATCTATTTCATACCACTGTATTGTTTTTAGAGATTCATCAAGAATATTGGAAGCAACATATCCTGCCATGTTTACTGGGTCCTTTGCAGATGAGAACGGTGGTGCGTAAGATAGCTCTAATTCTGTTAGATCAATGACTGATAAGTTGCCTTTAATCGCAGTGGCAATAACATCAATTCTTTTTTCCACTCCATTACGTCCAACAGCTTGTGCGCCTAAAATAGTTCCATCATGAGGGTTAAACAACAGCTTTAGATGTATTGGGTTCGCTCCAGGATAGTAACCTGCATGTGATCCAGGATGAATGTGTACTATCTTATATTCCACACCTTTTTGCTTTAGATTTTTTTCATTATTTCCTGTCGTCGCTATTGTTAAATCAAATACTTTTACAACTGCAGTGCCAAGTGTGCCAGAATACTTCTTATTTTTTCCATACATATTATCAGCTACTATTCGGGCTTGTCTGTTAGCTGGCCCGGCAAGAGGAATCATTGCTGGTTGGTGAGAGATAAGGTCTGTTACTTCAATAGCATCCCCAACAGCGAAAATAGTAGGGTCACTAGTTTGTAAAAATTCATTAACAAGTATTCCACCACGTTTTCCTACTGGTAAACCAGCACTTTTTGCTAACTCATTTTCAGGTGTAACTCCAATAGATAGAATAATCATATCAGTAGAAAGTTCTTTTCCACTTGATAAAGTAACCGATTTACCTTTATTTTTAATAGAAGCAACTCCATCTTCCAAAACCAAATTTACACCTTTTGTAATTAATTCCTTATGAACGATCGCTGCCATTTCATAGTCAAGTGGAGCTAAAACTTGGCTAGCCATCTCTATTAAAGTAACGTCTATACCAATTTCCGTTAAGTTCTCTACCATTTCTAAACCGATAAAACCTCCACCTATAACGATTGCATTTTTTGGCTTCTCTTCTGTAATAAAGCTTTTAATCCTGTCTGTATCTGGAACATTTCGCAAAGTAAATAAGTTCTCTACTTCTTCCAAGCCTTCAATAGGTGGAACAATTGGCTTTGCTCCGGGAGATAAAAGTAGAACATCATACGTTTCTTCATAATGTTCATTACTTACCACATTTCGAATGAGAACAGATTTCTTATCACGATCAATTTTTACCACTTCACTAAAATTACGAATATCTAAGTTATATTTTTTACTCATAGCCTCTACAGTTTGAACTAATAACTTTTCCCGTTTATTGATCGTACCACCGATATAGTAAGGTAGACCACAATTAGCAAAGGAAACAAACTCTCCTCGTTCAAACATAATAATTTCTGATTTTTCATCTAATCTTCTTAATCTTGCTGCTGCAGTAGCACCACCTGCCACACCACCAACAATAATTATTTTCTTTGTCATGATGATATATCCTCCTATTTCATATAACGTCTCTAAATATACCCAACAGGGTATACCGTTAGTATATCTCATTCTAACAAAATAGGATAGGGGGTATTTTGTGTATTTTATGTGTCTCTATTTTTTGGGTGCTAAAATCTTTTTATTGACGAAAAGAAAAGTTATTTTTATAATAAAAATACCGGTATGGGTATATTGATAATTCCTTCCGATGTGACAAGTAAGGGGGCAAGTAAATATATGAAAAGCTCTATACCAGCAATAGACTGGATTAAAAATTATAATAAAGATGATTTACGAGGAGATATCTCCGCTGGATTAATTGTTGCTATTATGTTAATACCCCAAGGGATGGCATATGCAATGTTAGCTGGAATTCCTCCTGTCATTGGCTTGTATGCCGCAACAGTGCCTCTTATCATTTATGCATTGTTTGGAACATCTCGCCAATTAGCAGTAGGACCAGTTGCTATGGTATCGTTACTAGTGTTAGCAGGGGTATCAACCATCGCCGAACCTGGTACAAATGAATACATCTCCTTAGTACTGTTACTGATGCTTATGATTGGTCTGATTCAGTTTTTCATGGGAATCTTTCGATTAGGTTTTTTAGTTAATTTCTTATCACATTCTGTCATAAGTGGGTTTACTTCCGCTGCAGCAATAATTATCGGATTGAGTCAATTAAAGCACCTACTAGGAGTTCCACTACAAGGAGACAAAGATGTACTGAAACTTATATTTGAAGTATATACAAGGTTTTCAGAGGTCCACATTGTTACATTTCTCATTGGGATTACAAGTATCGCACTACTCATTGTCATAAAGAAATTAATACCAAAAATTCCAGCACCATTATTTATTGTTGGGGTTAGTATTCTATTAACAGCTACTTTACAATTAGATCATCATGGAGTAAAAATTGTTGGAGATGTTCCTCAAGGATTACCATCTTTTAGCATACCAACTATATCAGTAGAAAGCGTCCTAACATTATTACCTATTGCAATCACCATCTCATTAATCGGTTTTATGGAATCAATTGCAATGGCCAAAGCAATAGCTGCGAAAGAAAAATATAAAATAGTTCCAAATAAAGAATTAGTAGGTCTAGGGTTAGCAAATATAGGGGGATCTTTCTTTTCAGGTTATCCTATTACGGGTGGATTTTCACGATCAGCAGTGAACTATCAATCTGGAGCAAAAACTCAACTAGCTACACTCATCACAGCTTTCATCATCATTGCTACATTACTGTTTTTTACCGGTTTCTTTTATTACTTACCAAACGCAATATTAGCAGCCATCATTATGGTAGCAGTCTATAGTCTTATTGATATAAAGGAAGCAAAGCACTTGTTTCATATTCGGCCACTAGACGGTTGGACATGGGTTATCACCTTTGCTGGAACATTACTTCTAGGGATTGAGCAAGGTATTATCATAGGAGTTCTATTTTCGTTACTAATCTATATTTGGAAAAGTGCATATCCTCATGTAGCTGAATTAGGTTATTTAACCGAGCAGGAAGTATACAGAAATATAAAAAGGTATCCACACGCAAAGACCGATCCTACAATATTAATATTCCGTATCGATTCGGATCTATTCTTTGCAAATACAACGTTCTTAGAAGAAAAACTTCAAGAAAGATTACTAGATAAACCAAATACAAAATGGGTGATTCTAGACTTCACTGGAGTAAATTCTATTGATGCCGTAGCAATCCACTCTCTAGAAGAAATAATGAAAACACATGAAAATCAAATTTCGTTCTTATTTTCTGGTGTAAAAGGACCAGTGAGAGACTTATTGAAAAAAGCAAAGTGGCAGGATAATTTATATTCCGCCCTGTCTATCGATCAAGCATTATTACAAACGAAAGAATGAGGGAGAGCAAGGATGGAAACCAATTATCGGGTGCTTATTTCATGTAGAAACCGGTGAAATAGAATGGATCGATGAGTAAATAACTGAAGTAGATAGTTGCAAAAGTACCATTCGGGGTATATTATAGGACATGTTAGGAGGCAGAGAGACATGAGAGAAATACTATATATCCTTCCGATTATGTTACTCGTTCTTCTTTTTGGTTGTCAAAATTCATCAGGAACTACGATAACTGAGATAGATACAAAAGAGCTAGAAAGATTGTTACAAAACGAAGACGACAACCATGACTACTTTTTTATGGACGTCAGAGAAGTCCACGAGTATAATGAGGCACATATAAAACAAATGGTGAATATACCATTAAGTGTTTTAGAAAGTTCGTACGAGCAAGTACCAAATGGTAAAACAGTGGTTATTATTTGTCGTAGTGGAAGTCGGAGTCTGCAGGCCGCGAACCTATTGAAGGATTTGGGATATGAGAACCTAGTGAACGTCAGAGGTGGTATGCTCGATTGGGATGGAGAAATAAATAATTAATATCTTGAAAGTAGGTTGTAAATGACGACTTTAATGGCAATGTTATCTATTGTACTTTTCATTGCTATCATAAGTTTACTTTATAAAAGTTATATACCTGTATTGGGATTAACTCAATGTAGTGATGATATATTAGATAGTTATGACTCTACTGTAACTGTTTTAGATGTTAGAGATTATAATATTTCCTATAAACTTGAAATGAATAGAAAAATAAATATACCCCTACCATATTTAAAACGTTATTCAAACGACATTATAGGAAAACAACTCATTGTAGTTACTTCAAATAACGTTGGCAAAAATGTGAGTATTCGATTTTTACGAAAAAAAGGGTTTGAAGTTATTGGATATCTTATTATAGTTGATACAAATAAGTTTGATATGAGAGAACAAATTACGGTTAGGAGATGTTGTCATGAAATATAATGATCAAATGAAAAATCGTATTAAAAGAGTGGAAGGACAAGTGAAGGCGATTCTTCGTATGATGGAAGAAGAACAAGATTGTAAAGATATTGTGGTTCAAATGTCTGCTGCTAGAAATGCATTAGATCGCACACTGGGATTAGTAGTAAGTACCAATTTAGAGCAGTGTGTTCGTGAACAAATCGAAAAAGGGGAAGAAACGGAACAGTTGATACAAGAAGCTGTCAATTTATTAGTAAAGAGTAGATAATTGAACTACATTGGCAATGGAAAGTCAATGAAGTATCTAACGATTTTATATGATGAACGTTATCTAATAAAAAGGTGTTGACACCTTTTTTAATAGCTGTTATTATACCTGTAGGGGTATAAAATGATACTCTTGAAAACCAATAGATGTAGTAGCTATATATTTTTTTGAAATTAACATTACCTATACGGGTATATGTAATAGAACATTAAAGGAGTGTGACAATGATGTCAGAAAAGAAGAAAACAACCATTGTATTATTTAGTGGAGATTATGATAAAGCTATGGCAGCTTACATTATCGCCAATGGTGCAGCAGCTTACGATCATGAAGTAACCATTTTTCATACGTTTTGGGGATTGAATGCTTTACGTAAGGATAACCCAGTAGAAGTAAAAAAAGGGCTCTTAGAAAAGATGTTTGGCAAAATGATGCCAAGAGGCGCAGATAAAATGGGACTCTCGAAAATGAACTTCGCAGGAATGGGCCCAAAAATGATTAAGCATGTGATGAAAAAGCATAATGCAATGACGTTACCACAATTAATTGAGATGGCTAAAGAACAAGATGTAAAGCTTGTTGCGTGTACAATGACAATGGATTTACTAGGATTACAAGAGAAAGAACTACTTGATAAAATTGAGTATGCTGGAGTAGCAGCCTATTTAGGGGATGCTTCCGAAGGGAATGTAAATTTATTTATTTAATAGAAAGGTGATAGCACATGGATATTATATTTAACATACTACTTGTTGCTGTATTATTCTGGTTTATCTATCAACGATTTGTTCCGACGAAAGGAATAAAACAAAGTAATACAACCAAATTAAAACAGTTGTTAGAAGAGAAAAACACATATCAATTTATAGATGTACGAACACCGATGGAGTTCCGTAATAACCACATTAAAGGCTTTTCAAATATTCCATTAAACGAATTAACTACTCGCCACACGGAGCTTAATCAAGATAAAGAAATCGTAGTCATTTGTCAAAGTGGAATGCGGAGCAATAAAGCAACAAAAATTTTGAAAAAACAAGGGTTTACCAAGATCACCAATATTAGAGGCGGAATGGCTGCTTGGAGTCATTAAATACATGTGGAGGTATAGGTTATGAAAGAAATTACTACGGTCGAAGTAAAAAAGAGATTGCTAGATAATAAGAATATTTCAATCATTGATGTACGTGAGCCGTTTGAAGTTGCTGAGGGAAAAATCCCTAGTTCTATAAATATTCCGTTAGGAGAAATTGAAGCTAGATTACAAGAAATTGATATGTTATTACCACATATTATTGTATGTCGAAGTGGGGCAAGAAGCGCTCAAGCAACACTTTTTCTACAATTCTTAGGATATGATGTAACGAATATGGTTGGCGGAATGATGCTATGGGAAGAGTCCGTATCACTAAAATAGGAGGTCTAGATTCATGATAAAAACAGATAATATGTTAGATGCTAAAGGCTTAGCATGCCCAATGCCAATTGTGAAAACGAAGAAAGTGATGAATGATTTATTACCTGGCCAAGTATTAGAGGTTCAAGCTACAGATAAAGGATCTACTGCCGATTTAAGAACATGGTCCGAAAGGGTTGGACATCATTATATAGGTACAGTGGAAGAGGGAGATGTTTTGAAACATTATCTAAGAAAGGCTAGCGATGTTGAAGAAACACGAGAAGAAACAAAACACTCGGTTGTAACTTCAAACAAAGAATTACAACAAAAGCTTGATTCAAACGAAGATATTATTATTATCGATGTACGCGAGGAAGCAGAATATTCATTTAATCATATACCTGGTTCTAAAAATATTCCTATTGGTGTATTGGAAAAAAATTTTGGGGATCTAAACAAAAATGGAGCGGTTTATGTTGTATGTCGAACAGGGTATCGTAGTGACTTGGCAGCTCAAAAATTGACTGAAAATGGCTTTACTAATGTAACAAATGTGGTTCCAGGGATGAGTAAATGGTCAGGAACAACGGGAAGTAATGTAGGATCATCATTGTAGTAATAAAAAAAGTATATTTTTTTACCAAATAACATACTACAGGGGGTATTAGAGGATGGCTGTATATCCACTAACTGCAAAGGAAATGACAGAGAGAGTAGTAAATAAAAAAGAGGTTTTCATATTAGATGTTCGGAATGAAAAGGATTTTATAGATTGGAAAATAGAAGGAGAAAATTTCTTCTATGTAAATGTTCCATATTTTGATTTATTAGATGGTGTGGATGAAGTGATGGATCAAATTCCTTCGGTTAAGGAAATTGTCGTTGTATGTGCGAAGGAAGGTTCTTCTATCATGGTTGCAGAAATGTTGTCTGAGGAAGGTTTCGATGTATTTTACTTACAAGGTGGAATGAAAACTTGGAGTGAATATTTAGAGCCTGTGAAGGTAGGAGAGTTAGCTGATGGTGGAGAAATGTATCAATTTGTGCGTATAGGAAAAGGTTGTTTATCTTATATGGCTATTTCAAATGGAGAAGCAGCAATTATTGATGCAACCAGAATGACGGATGTTTACGTTGAATTTGCTAAAGAGCTTGGAGTAAAGATCACTCACGTATTTGATACACATCTACATGCTGACCATATCTCTGGTGGGAGACAAATTGCCGAAAAAACTGGTGCGACTTACTGGTTACCCCCTAAAGATGCAGAGGAAGTACAATTTGCTTACGAACCATTATTGGACGGCAAAAATGTAGTGATTGGAAACACAGTGATAAACATTCTTCCATTGTATTCACCGGGTCACACAATTGGATCTACCTCTTTTGTTATTGATGAAAAATATTTGTTATCAGGGGACATTCTATTTATCGATTCTATTGGAAGACCAGATTTAGCTGGATTAGCACAAGATTGGGTTGCTGATTTACGAGAAACACTTTATAACCGATATAGAGAGCTCTCGAATGAATTACTAGTACTTCCGGCACACTTTATGATTATTGATGAGCTAAACGAAGACGGAAGTGTCTATGAGAAATTAGGAACCTTATATGAAGAAAATCATGGCCTGAAAATAGAAAACGGAGAAGAATTTAGAAAACTAGTAACAGAAAACTTACCACCACAACCGAACGCATATCAAGAAATTCGTAAAACGAACATGGGGAAAATCACCCCAAGCGAAGAAGAACAACGAGAAATGGAAATCGGACCAAACCGATGTGCCGTACGCTAAGACACAAATTAGCCACGGGTCTGGTCCCGCACAAATTTCGCAAAATGTATGGAAATGTCACAATATTGTGCGGGACCAGATCCCCGACAATTTTGAGGAGGTTTTATAGATGAATGTAAATGTTGATAAAGTATTAGATGCTAAAGGCTTAGCATGCCCAATGCCAATTGTAAGAACAAAGAAGGAAATGGATAAAATGGAAGCGGGGAAGGTAATAGAGATTCACACAACAGATAAAGGTGCTAAGAGCGACCTTACTGCTTGGGCTTCTTCCGGAGGTCACGAACTGTTAGGACACGAGGAAGATGAAGGTGTGTTTAAGTTTTGGATTAAAAAAGGTAATTAGAAGCAAAAAGCAAATGATGTAATTAAGCCTAAGATTTATGAAACTCAAAACCCAAAATCTAGATTTCATCAAACACCCTTCATTTGAAATAAAAAGCATTTCCGTTGCGCCATATCTTCTTAGCGTGTAGTATGAAACTACGTTGAATTTATTTTATTTTAGAGGTGATTTAGAGGTGGCAACGAAGGCAATTGTTTATTCAACCGCGAATTGTATTGAATGTGATCTGGTAAAGCAAATGTTAACAAAAGAAAATATAGAGTTTGAAGTAAGAGATGTGCTTTCTAGCAAGGAGTATCAAAAAACAGTGGAGGGGTATGGGTTTCTTGGAGTACCCGTAACGGTAATTGGAGATAAAGCAATCAAAGGTCTTACTCCTGAATTGGAAGAGTTAGTAAAGTCGATTCAAAAACAAAAGTCATGATATCATGGCTTTTTTATTTTTTTATATTAAGTAGTTGAGTATCGTTTTATCCTGAGAACTGCTCGATCCGCGCTGTGATCTCAGATCCTTTGTGTGACCTATGTTTTACTTAAAAAAATATCGAATATGTATTATAAAAAATTAAGACATTTCCATCTATCTGATGTATGCTATACATTATTACATATCTCGATTTCCGAAACATCGAAATACCCAAAAACAAAAATACAGTTACATCGAAATAAAGAAACAACACCGATTTACATAATACACTCAAAAAGAATGGAGGGGAAGGAAAAATGAATTTGCAACATTATAACCGTTCTACAATTGTAGCTCTTCTCCTATCAGGAACTTTTATCGCAATTTTAAATCAAACATTGATGATCACGGCCATTCCACCTATTATGAGTGAGATGAATATTACTGCAAATTCAGCTCAGTGGCTAACAACTGTATTTATGTTAGTGAACGGAATCATGATCCCAATTAGTGCATTTTTTATAGAGAAGTTTACAACTAGGCAACTATATTTAACGGCTATGATAATATTTTCCCTTGGAACAATAGTGGGTGCAGTAGCACCAAATTTTGAGATTTTATTGGTAGGAAGGGTTATTCAGTCTGCAGGTGCTGGGATATTACTTCCACTTATGCAAACCGTTTTCCTCATGATTTTTCCAGTAAACAAACGAGGAGCTGCAATGGGGCTCGTCGGGTTAGTTATATCGTTTGCACCGGCAATTGGACCTGCACTATCAGGATTTCTCATTGTAAATTATTCTTGGAGAGTATTATTCTACATCATATTACCCATTGCTCTTGGAAATATTGTTATATCCTATTTCACATTAAAAAACGTTACAGAATTAAAAAATCCAAAGGTAGATGTACCGTCGATCATTTTCTCCTCCTTTGGATTTGGAGGTCTCTTATATGGATTTACTTCTGCTGGAAATTATGGATGGGGGAGCACCATTACTATCGCTTCGTTAGTAATCGGTGTTGGATCACTTCTGTTATTTATATGTAGGCAGCTCCGCATGATTCGTCCTATGCTAGAGTTTCGAGTGTTTAAATTTAATATATTTACAATAACGTCGATACTAGGAACCATTACATTTTTAGGTTTAATCGGTTCAGAAACACTCATACCGCTATACATGCAAAATATGAGGTCGTTCACCCCTATGGAAGCGGGATTGGCATTGCTTCCTGGAGCATTAGTTTCAGGGTTCATGTCCCCAATCACAGGACGTATCTTTGATAAAGTGGGAGCAAAGTGGCTTGCTATTACTGGATTTTCAATATTAACGGTTTCATCATTTGGTCTATCTATATTGAATGAAAACACGTCATTTTTCTATATCACTGTATGGTTTGCAATCCGTATGTTTGGGTTGTCCATGGTAATGATGCCTTTAACAACTGCTGGATTAAACCAATTACCGAAACGATTGATCCCACATGGTGCAGCAATGACGAACACGATGCGACAAGTAGGGGCATCTATTGGAACAGCAATGCTTGTTACTGTCATGACCACATCATCACAAGCTGCTTCAAATACTAATGTGGCAAATCCTGATATATTTGGGGCTAATACTGCATTTATGATCATCACAGGAATGTCTCTTGTTGGATTAGGAATGTCTTTCTTTATTACAAAAACATATCCTCAGGAAGAAGAGATAAAACCTGACACTTCTTTGGAGAAAAAGAAAATGGTAACTTCTACAGAATAAATTTTTTATTTCACTGTGTAATATACTATAATACTAGCCATAACTAACATAGATGTTACAGATAAAACACGATTAGATTTCCTTTCGTGTTTTTCCTATCATATATAAAAGAAGGAGCAACGACAATGAAAATGATGCCGCTACAAAAACGGGAAATCTCCACAAGTCGCGTAGTTTACGGTTGTATGGGCTTAGGTGGGGGTTGGAATCATGACTCCATAACAAAGGATGATATTATCCAGGCAGAAAAAGCAATGGAGGCTGCGTTATCAACTGGAATTACCATGTTTGATCATGCTGATATTTACAAAATGGGGAAATCCGAAACAGTGTTTGGAAAAGTTCTACGAGAGCGTACTGATTTACGAGAAAAGATCGTGTTGCAGAGCAAATGTGGTATACGTTTTCCAGAGGAAAATGCACCTCAACGGTATGATTTTTCCAAAGAACATATATTACAATCAGTAGATGGAACTCTCGAAAGACTTGGAGTGGAGTACTTAGATGTTCTTTTATTGCATCGTCCAGATCCACTTATGGAGCCAGAAGAGGTTGCAATTGCATTTGATGTGTTATACGAGGCTGGAAAAGTACGTCATTTTGGAGTCTCCAACATGACTGCTGCACAAATGAAACTTATACAAAAGTATAGTTCCCATCCAATCGTAGTGAATCAATTGGAAATGAGTTTGAAACGGATTGATTGGGTTGAACAAGGTGTACTCGTAAATCAAAAGGCAGGAGCGGGTGTGAATTTTGCAGATGGGATCATGGAGTATTGTCGTATGGAAGATATACAAATCCAGGCTTGGGGCCCATTAGCAAAGGGGATGTTTACAGGTGGTTCATTAGTGAATCCTTGTGAAGCTGTATTACATACGAAAGAAGTAGTAGAGAAGATGGCTCGCGAAAAGGAAACCACAGCAGAAGCAATTGTTCTTGGATGGTTAATGCGTCATCCAGCAATGATTCAGCCAGTAATTGGTACTGCCAACCCTGAGCGTATCAAAAATTGTGAAGATGCGGTACGACAATCGGAAATCATGACTCGAGAAGAGTGGTATACGTTGTATGTGGCAGCAAGAGGGGATAAGATACCTTAGGTTGTAGCTACCAGTTCGGGAGTATCAGTAATTTTTAATAGTCTCTATCAATGGATAGTGATCCGGAAAAAAGAATGCCCACGCGCATACCTGGTAGAGCATTCTTTCCTACTCCAAAATAGTTATCTCATTCCTCCCCAATGTGGTGGACGAGGTCTATGCTCCCATTGTGTAGGAACTTGAGAATGCCAATTTCCTTGTGGAAATGATGGGTAGGGAACTGTGTGGCTATATGGTCGCGTTGGAACTGCATATCCAGAATGAGGACCTGTACCCCAAGCTCCAGGTGCTGCACCTCCACCTTGAGTTCCAGTTGTCCCAGTACCGGCTAATCCAGCACTTAGTGCTGCAAGTCCACCTAATAATCCAGCACCACCTGCGCCTGCCCCTGTACCAAGCATTCCTAAGCCTGGCAAAAATCCACCTGGGGTCATCATGGTTCCCAATGCTCCAATAGTTCCTAAAGCTCCTAAACCTGTAGGTCCAAACATATTGCTTCTCTCCTTTAAATGGTATGATTTCCACATAATATAAAGTTTGGCAAATTACATGGTCTTTCATATATTTATGTTATAAATAACTATTAGTATAAGCTTTTGCCCCACACAATAGAAAGGGAGAATTAGTAAAATGAAGATAGTTGTGCTTTCTGATACCCATATCTCAAAACCTGAATTTCATATACCATCCAGATTAATAGAAGAGCTTAAAACGGCAGAAAAAATAATTCATGCAGGAGATTGGCAAACAATAGAGGTTCATGAAAAGTTAAGTACGTATGCACCAGTGGAAGGGGTGTATGGAAACGTGGATGGAGAAGGCATAAAAAAATGTATGCCCGAGAAAAAAAGCATCCAAGTAAACGGTTTTTCCATCGGAATCGTTCACGGTCATGGAGAGAAGAAAACGACAATACATCGAGCAATAGAAGCATTCTCAAAGGAGGATGTAGACTGTATTATTTTCGGACACTCCCACATACCACACCTTCAATACTATAAGAAAACACTTCTATTTAACCCAGGTTCTGCGACACAAAAAAGAAAGTTGCCTTACTTTTCATTCGGGGTTCTAACAATCACAGAAGAAATAAAAGCGGAGCATATTTTTTATTCTACAAAAGAATGAAATTTTTATGAGTTGAACTTTTCTTGAAAATAGTGTAATGATTCCATACTATATACAAGGAGAGTTGGTACATCATCAATTTGATCTTCATTTATTTTGCGATTAAAACGCAAACGAACAGTGTTTATCAACCCCTCAACTCCATAAGTAAAGGAAATGGTTTGTTCGATAAGAGGTCGTCCGTCCCAAAGCTGATTCAAAAAACTCTCAATTTGAAAGCAATCCTTTTCCACATCCTTAATTGATACTAAAAACAAGATCTCGATTTCACAACCTGCTTTTTGTTCATCACCTTCTAGCAATTCTGATGCTAGATCAGCCATCGAAGTTTTTAGAAGAACTTCACAATTAGGATATGGAAGAGAAGCATTATGAATTCGAAATTCCATAGCAAACCTTCGAGACATGTTAGCCAAATCCACAACATCCTTCCGGTTCGTTACACTGATTTTCTTAGCAAAATCAAGATTGTACATTTCTCCTTCGAAAACTACTTTTAAATTATCATAAACTGTTGGATCGAACATCCAATTCAACTCCCATTAAGAAAATCTACCATTGAAAAAAGAATTTCAACGACATCGTAATCGCAGTGTATGAAATTACTCCAATCGCAAATGTGGGGAAATGTGCTTCTTCATCCGGTGGTAATTCATATTTTAGTACATTTAAAATCATAGCTCCAGATATAAATGCGAAAATAAATGATTGAATAAGAGGAGAGAGCTCAACTAACATGCCAAAAACCCAGCCACCTATTATCCCTGAAACAAGAACATATCTTGCAATTTTGTTGTATAAATCAGCATATTCAATCCATAAATCATGGGCCACAGCTACAAAGTGTAGACCAACGGCTAGTCCGTAAAAAACAGCTTGAATTCCTGATACATTATGGGAAATAACCGTATAGGTCACTAACATATTATAAAAACCAAAAAAGATAATTTGTAAATAAAATAAATTCCGAGCTTTCCTTTCCTTACCTTTTCGCTGAGCTTTCCTTACCACCTTCTGAATCCCATAAAATATAAGAACTCCTAATAATCCTACAAAATAAATTTCCGACTCCATTGTGAAGTAATCTCGGTATTCTTTTACTAAAATCTGCTCTTTATGTAATGTTGGTAGCACATATACAAATACATACGATACAGCAAGTCCACCGGAGAAAGAAAACCATTTTACCCGTTTTATTTTGTTATCAGGTATAAGTTCATTCGCAAATAAGTGGATGAGAATAAAAGCAATTCCCATAATAAAAGCATCGAAAGACATATATAATTCTCCTTTAATTTAAATGTCCATTATTATCGTGTCCTAGGACGAAAGAATAAAAACATTATCTAAAAAATCAAATATAATAAAATAGTAATGAATACTTAACATTTTATCACTATAAAAAAATAAAATATGCAAAAATGTAAGAATTGCCCTTTAAACACATTTTCATTATTTATATGCTATTGCATTTGGTGACTTTTGTTCAAATATTACTTTACCATTATTAAAAATTAAGTCTAGTTTGCATTCATGTATTTTATGTATCTCTATTCTTCCTTATGGTAGAAAGGAAGAATAGATTAATAGATTGAAAAATGGAGAAGAGGGAACTGTCAAGTACGGTATATCTGTGTTCCAACCTCGCATATTAAGAGGACTAGCTCGAAAGAATATCGTTCAAATGACAATTAGGCAAGACTAAACAATATTGTTTTGGTACCAACTAAGGTGGAACCACTATCGACAAAATAGAAGTTGGACGCCGTGTCCAATCTAAGTGGCCCAGTCCAGGTTATATTAGCAAATTGACTACTAAAAATGCCTGTAGGAGGTACATCGAATGAAACAGCTGTCACTGTGACATTTCCAAGAATCAACGAATTTGATATATGAGAATATACAGCAATAGTTAAATCACCATCGGTACGACTGTCTACCAAACGCTGTAGTCGTAAACCATTGTGAATCACGCTACCTGACAACCTGCTATTGTAGACATACGTGTTAATTTGTCCCTGATGCCCAGATTGAATGATACTACCTACAACATGGGTGTTTAATAGTTGGAATTCAATGGTTGTGAATGGATCACCAACAGCGACATTTTGAAATGTAATGTTTCCACTTATAGTCGCTCCATTTGTGTAGTTTGTATGGGTACTTACAGATGTTCCGTTATCAAAGGTCCCGATAACAGTGACTGGTCTAGCCACAAAGGCTGGACCTTGATTAAAGTAGATGTTTTCAGCTGCTTGATTAGTCTGGATAGTTACATTCCTTGGCGTTGTGGATGAAAAGTTTGCTCCTTGTGCGTTTCCTAGCACCCAAGGTCCAAGACCCAGAAGCTGTACATGTCTAGCGGGAGGTATGACAATATCTTCGTCAAATGCAGAATTTGCTGCGATAAGAATAATTAATCGGGCTCTCATACCGAAAGTAACTGCAAATGGACTGGTAGTTGCTGCGGTAATAGCAGCTTGTAATGAATTATATGGATCAGAAGGTGTACCATTTCCTGGACCCGTAGCACTTGAGTCTGCCCATATAATGGTTTCTTCTCCCCATTCAAAAGAATCATCCCCGTTCATAAGTTCCGAAGATACAAGACGATGGACCGCTACAGGCTCTCCAGCGGCATTTTTCCCCCATACAGAAATGTCAGTCTCCTCTTCAGCGGGACCACTTGTTGTAAAAAAATACTCAAAAGCATTGAGATTGCCAAAATAAGTTCTCGTAATGACTTGGTTTGGTGCAACTGAGACTTGTTCACTAACATACAAAGTTCTAGAACCGTTTAAAGCAAATCCTTGAATGGTTACAGTAGAAGAATCAACGGCACTATTATTACTAATTTTAATCGTCACCTGTCGAGTAGGTCTAAGACCACTGACAGGATTGTTTTCAATTGGACCGGTTGATAAAATAGCCATTTAATATATCACTCCCTCTGAAATTTAATTAAGAATAAATAAAAGATAAATAATTAACTAGTGATGATTAAAAGAAGAATATGGTAGATGCTTCTTTTCTATTGTATGAGTATTTCTAATTAACGATTGGACAAACATTTGGATTAGCATTTAATTGTTTCTATACCTAACTTCATAATCGAAAGAAAACTTGAGTTGTTGAAATCCGACAAAAATATAATTTATGTACTAAGTAATTTTGAATAAAATGAATGGGGAAAAGCAAATGAGAGATAGGTGGGTATAAATTAGAGAAATAGTCTGTTATCGTAGTGCAACGAGAAAGAATCAATTATATACAGTTTTTAATTTTAGAGTTTGTCCAAAAAGAGGTTAGTCTTCCTATCACTAGCCACCTTTAAGAAAGGAGAATACACGTCCTTGGAATATAGTAAAGGTGGCTTCTAATTATTTTATTTTAATGCTGAGATTTATTCCTTCATCCCACGAATTAATATTTCAATAACTTCAGGTCTACTAAACTCTGAAGGGGGAATTTCTCCTTTTCTTAACATGTCACGAACTTTAGTACCGGATAATATTAATCGATCTTCTTTTTCATGGGGACACGTCTTGGTAGAGGCCATATTACCACATTTTTTACAATAGAAGCTATGTTCAAAAAAAAGTGGGATAATACCAAGTTCATCCTCTGAAAAGCTATCAAAGATTTTCTGAGCATCGTATGTTCCGTAAAAGTCGCCAACTCCTGCATGATCTCTTCCTACGATGAAATGTGTACAGCCATAATTTTTACGAACAATCGCATGAAAAATAGCTTCTTTTGGCCCAGCATATCTCATGGCAGCGGAAAATACGGCTAAAAATACTCGATCCTTGGGATAATAATGTTTTAACAGAACTTGATAACTTTCCATTCGAACATCGGCATGTATGTCATCAGATTTTGTTTCGCCAACAAGAGGGTTTAGAAATAATCCATCAACAATTTCTAAAGCGGATTTTTGAATGTATTCGTGTGCACGGTGTACGGGATTACGAGTTTGAAAGCCAACAACTGTCTTCCAACCTCTTTTGTGAAACTCTTCTCTAGTGTCTGTAGGACTAAGGTAAAATTGTTGATATGTTAGTTTTTTTGGGTGTTTGACCAGTATGATTGAACCGGCAAGGTATACACTAGGTCGTTCGAATAGCTTTTTTACTCCCGGATGAGTGAGGTCGGTTGTTTGATACACATTTTGGGCCTCTTTTTCTTTATCAGGTCTATATTTTTCTTCTAATTCAAGGATTCCATATACAGTTTGATTCTTAGAAAGTTTTATTTTCTCCCCCAACTTCAAAGACTTTGCAACATCTTCATCGACTGGTAAAGTGATAGGAATACTCCATATGAGATTATTTGCTAACCTCATATTCTTCAAAACTGAAAGATAATCTACTTGATTCATAAATCCAGATAAAGGGCTGTAGGCTCCTGTTGCAATTAACTCTAAGTCAGATAATGCAATGTTATCTAACTCAATTTCCTTATTAATGGCTGAATAATCAAAGGTATAATCGACACGATTGATTAATTGACCACCGTGAGGTTCAGTTAAAGACATGGCTCTTGCTCCTTTCTATACGATCTTCATCAGTTTAAAATATCATGTGTTGAATCGAATTATTTTTTTAATCGTTCTTTAAGAAATGATGTGATTTCGTTAACTGACTGTTCACTATTTTGTTTGGTGGTATCAATAATGATTTCAGGATTAACTGGTTCTTCGTAAGGATGTGTCACTCCAGTGAATTCCTTTATTTCTCCTTTACGTGCTTTTTTGTATAACCCTTTAGGATCACGTTTTTCACATTCTTCCAATGAACACTTTACATATATTTCTACAAAATCACCATGCGTGAAGAGATCTCTAGCTGCGGCACGATCTTCTTTAAAAGGAGAAATTGCCGCGACAAGTACAACAATGCCAGCATCAACAAATAGTTTTCCTATTTCAGCAATACGGCGAATATTTTCTTTTCGGTCTTGTGAACTAAACCCAAGATTCTTATTTATGCCATGACGAACGTTATCACCATCAAGTAAATACGTGTGAACCGTTTGATCATGTAAATCCTTTTCTAATAGATTCGCTATTGTTGACTTTCCTGATCCAGAAAGTCCTGTAAACCATAAAATCATACCATTGTGATTCTTTAATTGTTCTCGGTCATGCTTTGTAACGACAGTTTCGTTCCATTTAATATTTTCATTCATGATTTCACTTCCTTTAATTATCCCCAAAAAAGTACAGCTAGGAAAACAGTTATAAACATACATAAAAGACTAAGAGGTAGCCCGACTTTAAAAAAATCTGAAAATTTATATCCTCCTGGTCCATATACTAATAAATTCGTTTGATAACCTATTGGTGTTATAAAGCTGCATGATGCTGCAATCGCAATAATAATGGCAAATAATTCAGGGTTGTGCCCAGATTGTGAGGCTATAGAGATCGCAATAGGAAACATAAGAGCTGCTGCAGCTATATTACTAATTATTTCTGTCATGATTAAGGTTGCGAGGTAGATAAGGAAACAAAGATACATAATATTTACAGGTTTTTCAAAGTTAAATAGATTAGTTAAAAGTATTGGTAAGCCTGCGATTTCCACAGCATTTGCAACTCCTATAGCTGAAGCAATCAGAATCAGCATCCCCCAATCTATTGCCTTTTTAGCTTCTGAAGCTGTAATAGACTTGGAAAGAGTGAGAATGATGATTCCAATTAGTGCAGATTGTAGTATAGGTAATAGTTGCAGGGAAGCTAAAGAAATCACACCTATTATAGTAGGAATAATGATTTTGGCTTTTTCAGGTTGTGAACTTTCGCTTGTTTCGACCGCTGATACTAAATAAAAATGACGAGAATTTGACCAAGACTTTATAAAGTCTTTTCCTGTTAAGAGAAGCAAGGTGTCTCCAGGTTTGATTACAACATTCCCAATTCCCGTTGTAATTTGCCGAGTCTTTTTTCGGATAGCAACAATAACTGAATTGTATTGAGCTCTAAAGTTAGTATCTTTAATTTTTTTATTGACCAAAGGAGAAGAGTGAGAGATAACAACTTCAACTAAATTCCTTTCCAAATGTTTATAAGCAGAATGAAAGTCTTCGTTTGGAGTGTTGAGTTTTAGCCCTTTTATTAAATTTAATTTTAAGATGCTGTCTATATTTCCTGAAAAAATTAGAACATCATTAGTCTGGATCACTTCATAATTGGAAGCAGGGGTGATCGCATGACTATCGCGAATAATTTGAATTAAAAATACATCATGTAATGCTCGAAGGTTTACTTGTTTAACGGTTTTTCCAATCCAAGAAGATTCATTTGTTACCTTTACTTCAATTGTATATTTGTTACTTGTGGACTGATAGCTATCTACCAAGTCCTTGTTATTGGGTAATTGTTTATGACCATAAAAGATCATATATAAAATACTGATAATTAAGAGTGGAATCCCTATTAAGGAAAGTTGAAACATGGAAAATCCCGGATGACCTGTTTGTTGTAATAAACCATGTACAAGTAAGTTTGTGGATGTTCCTATTAATGTAACGGTACCTCCAATAATAGCTGCATATGATAAAGGGATTAATAGTTTGGAAGGGGAAATTCTATGTTGTATTCCCCATTTATGGACAATGGGAGTGAGCATTGCCACGATCGGCGTATTGTTCATAAAAGCAGATAACATTGAAACAGGTACCATTAATTTAAATAAAACAACGGAAATTTTCTTGTTTACACCTAATATTTTGTTAATAAAGTTTGGAACGACTCCACTTTTTTGTGCTGCATAAGCAATAACCATTAATAAGGCAACGGTATGGACCGCGGGATTTGAAAATCCTTCAAAAGCCTTGTTTAAAGGAATTACACCTAAAAGAACGAGAATTGATAATGCAAGAAAAACTGTTATCTCGGGAGCAAGATACTCTTTGATAAGACTTATGAACATAATTATTAAAACAAGGCTAACAATTATTGCTGCAAAAGACATAAGAACACTCCATACATATTATGTTATATAATTAAGTATGAGTTGGTTAATGATTTCGTTCTTTATCCTGTAAAAGATTTTGCCCAAATTAAAACACTCTAGATACCATTTCGTAAAGATGATACTCTTTTTGTTGCTTACCATGTCTACGACTCCTTTTTTGATTACGAGATTTCCATATGTTCATACTATATTGAAAGTAATCGCTACTTGGTTCGTACTTCACAAAACGTACTTGAGTCAAGAATGAGTCTATTTCCACTAGAGATATCCAGAACTGTAAATAGTATTTAAGTTTTTATTGATTGAACAAACTAATACTGGAATTTGTAATTCTAGGAATAGGAGAGAAGCTTAAAGACATATCAATACAACCAAGAAAAACGCTCAGATCTAATTGGAGCGTTCTTCTTGGTTGTATTGATTTATACATTCCTCACTTTTGATGCCTAGTGCTTCAGCAGAGGCAGTTCAAAGTAATGAGGCATTTAGATACTATTCGACGCCTATTGGAGTCTCGTGATCACAAGGTGTGCTGACACAGGCTCTGTTCCTCCAGCGAGGGGAGTAATGGTCAATGCTGTGCTGCTGCTAGCTGGATTTCTTACTGTGAGTATTGAATTAATGACTGACGTTTCGACAAGAGCCATCCCTACTATCTGAGAAGTACCGGTTGCTCGACCGACCACCGTATATGGTAGTTCATTGTCGTTGAGTGTTAAAACCAGTTGACCAGGTTCCGTTACACTTACCTGAAACAAGACCTGATAAGTGCCAACTGTAGCTAAGTTAAATGTATCGGGTCCAGTACGAGTAATCAATCCACTAGAAGGTCCATCTTGTGGGAAGTCTACATCTCCACCTACGGCAACTGTCGCGGCATTATCAGGGGGCATCAATGCAAAGAAGTCCGCAAACTCTAATATTCCACCCGCAGGTCCGATCGGTCCCTGTACTCCTTGAGGTCCAGTGGGGCCTTGTGCTCCTTGAGGCCCAGTGTCACCCATAGGTCCAATGGGGCCTTGTACTCCTTGAGGGCCAGAGTCGCCCATAGGTCCAATGGGACCTTGTACTCCTTGAGGGCCAGAGTCGCCCATAGGTCCAATGGGGCCCTGCACTCCTTGAGGCCCAGTGTCACCCATAGGTCCAGCAGGGCCCTGTGGTCCAGGAGGACAGATGCATTTTTTCTTCTTTCTTAATTTTGCTTTCGGATAAATTGGACAGCAGCCTGTATATTTTTTTCCAGTCTTAAACAAATATAACATCTCCTTATCTTCTATTGTGTCACTAAAAAGCGGGTGATCGCTCTTATCAACTAATTCAATGTACGATTACAGCCTTAAGAAAACTACTATTCATAATAAAATCGAGCATCAAAGTTTTGAAAATTTATATCCTTGCCACTAAAACTCCTTATTTAATAATAAGCAATAAAAAAGAAGATGTAGAAGAACTCTAATGACATATTACTTTTATATGTTTGTAAAAGGATTTAGGTGACGAACATAATAGTAGACGTTCATACAATTTGCACAGGGAATAGGGAGAATTCCGAACCATCAATGAAACGACAAGGTACATATTTCAATTAGTAGTTCGGATTCGCCTTTGGACAAAGAAAGGTTATATGAATATCTTGTATAACCATGTTGAATATGTTCAATAACCTTTCCTTCCGCTTGAATGACTATTATGTCTAGACGTACTACTATTGATATTTCATGTAGCTTTTCATCGGAGCACAAAATACTGATCTTATGAAGAGGGAGTCTTCTTACCCTATATAGATTAAAAAAATATTTTATTTAACTTCTTTTATAGATCGAAAACTACTAACTTTTAATTAGAAACCTCATTATTCTAAGGTCGTATTAGTGCTTCTATCGATATATTATCGATATATACACCTTGTTGATCAGCGTGTTCGCTTCCCTGAATAATTAAAACATGCTGAATTTCACCTGCAAATCTGCCTACACTAGCTTGCCAACCCTGTCCTGCATTATCATAACGGACTCCGTCAATTTCAATATAGTTGTAACGGTTATTTAAGACGTCGAGTTGGTATGAGATGCGATACCATTGCCCAAAAACTAATGGGTCTGAAACAAAGAAAGGTAATGTGAAATCATCAGGTAATAATGCTGCATGTAAAGTTCCACCTGTATCGGTTGTCAATAAAAAACGACCGGCACGTGGGAGTCCAATGTCCACTTCTGCATGATCTCCAGGTGTTAAACTTTCCGTTTGGATAGTTCGAATATTAAAGCTTAACGTTATAGGCGTTGGGAAATCTGTTCCTATATCAGTGCTATTAAACAGTCGGCTTACTTGGTTAATAGTTTGAGAAGGAGGACTAAATGGAGCATAGGGGTTATCAAATCGTAACAGTTGATTTCCGAAAATAGCTGAAGGAGTACTAGGACGTATAGATAGTGCGTCAATGTTTTCCACAAATCCAAAACCGTTTGCATCCCCAGCCCAAGGCGTATTATTGACTCTCACATCACCTAATGGATAAGATTCGAAACCATCGGAGAAAGGCATATCTATCGCTGACTCTAAAGGTGTTTCTAGCAATTCAGAAGGTACCAGACGGTGTGCAGTTACCAATTCTCCATCTGAACGCTTCCCCCAAACAGAAATTTGAGTTTGATCCTCCATACTCTCCTCTATTGTAAAAATAAACTCAAAACCGTTAAAATTTGCAAGATAATCCTCTGTTATCACTTGGTTAGGTGCAACACTAAAAACTTCTTGTACATATAATGTTCTTGATGCATTTAGACTAAAACCCAGAATGGAAACAATTGAAAAATTAGCAGAATTTCGATTATCGATTTTAATAGTGACCTGTTGCGAAGGGCGGACGCCATTTACAAGATTATTTTCTATTGGTCCGGTGGATAAGATAGGCATTCAATTCATCCTTCCTAAAATAGATTATCTAATACTTTATTCAACTTTAATATAGGGGTATAGATGTTGGACTATTTTAATTAAATTTGGTTTTTATTATCACATTTACAATAGGATCAAAATTGTTTCAACTTTTAATTAGCGATTAATAAATTCTTTAAATCTAGAATGTAAAATCAAATTTCTAATTATATACTTAATCAAAAGCTTTCCTGCACAAACTTTCTTCACGCATCATGTAGGGATAACCCGGTGGATTAGTAAACCCCACATTTATAAACGTACTCTAACGTATAAAAAATGCCAAAAGGTAAGAATTAACCTTTTGGCACATTATCACTATTTATAAGTTGTTGCATACGGTTGCTTCTTTCACTTTGTTCTTCTTTAGAAGATAAGTCAAATTTCTTTAATAAGTGAAACACCTCATTTAAATTATGTTGTGTTACGTCACTCATTAAAAATCTTTGTACATCTTTCAGTAAACTTGGAGATAAGTAAGGAGCTTGTTGTTCTAGTTTTGTTTTAACATCATGCATGCTATGATCTAATTTGCATTCACCCATTTTTTCACCTTCTTTTAAAATTATTTCTCACCTAAAGTATACCATATTTATATTTTGCAATTTTTTCTAGTTTGTTTCATTATAATAGTAGACGAACAAAACATGTTATAGTAAAAATGGTAATAGGGGTTTATAAAACAAATATCTAACAAAACCAAAGCTATATAATGAATAAGGGGAGTATTATACATGTCCATTAAATCTAGCTTTCTATATTATGTAAAGTTAGTTTTCCTATGGTTTAAGACTCGTACATTGAGTATACATCAATACGATAGTCGATTTTGGATTATCATCAGTGCCACTTTGTTTGTGGGATCTAGTGTGAGTGTCGTCACTGGGGGTTTAGGTAGTCCTACAGGATTAGGTACTCAATCGGATATAGTGATTTATTTTACTGCAAACATAATGATGTTTACACTAGTAACTGCAACCTTTAGCTTTTTACTTTCCCTAATGTATATACCAGTTCCACGTTTCTTTATGGGAAGTTTTCTTTATACGGGATATGTAACATATTTTGTTCTTAACACAGCAAATCTTGGGTTACAATTTTCTATCATCGTAGCAATTAGTTATACACTGATAGTTTTATTGATTGGATTATTTCTACTGTTTTTGGCTAACAAAAAAATAAGATTACATTTAAAAGCGATAGCCATTTTTGTACCAGCATGTTTATTGGTCTTACAATTGTATTGGCCATTTACAAGTAACCCAGCTACTGTTGTATTTTCAGAATACGGAATAGATGATATTATCCCGTTAGATATTGATAACCCTGCACAACCAGGGTCTTATCCTGTTACTTATTTTACCTACGGAAGTGGTCTCGATTTACACCGTGACGAATTTGGTCAATATGCTGATCTTATTTCCAATTCTGTTGATGCTTCGAATTATATCCGAACATGGAAACGGGAAAGAGAAATATTCTGGGGGTTTGATCAAACAGAGCTGCCCTTAAACGGGCGTGTTTGGATGCCAGAAGGCGAAGGTCCATTTCCTCTGGTTTTAATAGTGCACGGGAATCATACAATGGAATACTTTTCTGATGAAGGATATGAGTATTTAGGGGAACTTCTAGCTAGCAGAGGGTTCATTACCATATCTATCGACCAAAACTATCTAAACTATTCTAATTGGACAGGAAGCGCACAAAGAAATTACGAGATGAGAGCTTGGAACCTGCTTCAACATATTTTACTAATTAAAGAGTTTCATAGAATCGATGATAATCCATTTTTCGGGAAAGTAGATTTAAATCAAATAGCTTTAATGGGCCACTCAAGAGGAGGGCAAGCAGCAGCAATGGCCGCAGACTACAAAGCTTGGTTTGCCGAAGATGAATCGTTGCAAGGATTAGAAGAAGTAAAAATTCAAGCAGTCGTAGGAATAGCACCCACCGATAGAAGCATTGATAATCAGTTCCCGAGTTTGAACGATACGTACTACTTAGTTTTACATGGAGCAGAAGATGGAGATGTTAATAATTTCCGTGGAGAACGTCAATATAATCGCACTAATTTTAAACCTGGATCAGATCGATTTAAGGCATCTTTATATATAGCAGGTGCAAACCATAGCCAGTTTAATACAGATTGGGGTAGATCGGATATGAGTCTACCAGGAGGGTTGTTCCTTAGTCGCAGTAATATATTATCTCCAGAAGAGCAAAGACAAATTGCAAAAGTATATATAGCTGCATTCTTGGAAACCGCACTTTATGGTAACGATGATTATCTTTCACTTTTCCGTGATTACCGTTACGGACAACTTTGGCTTCCATCCACGCAATACTTAAGTAGGTTTGAAAATGGGATGTTCGTTCCAGTCACAGAATTTGATCGAAACCGTAATAAAGATACATTTCCTAATGATATTGTTGTAGAAACAGAAGGCTTTACCACTTGGAAAATATCTGCAGCTGAAGATCGTGGTGGAAATCGTAAAAATACCGATGGAGTCGTACTTGAATGGACAAAATCAGGAAGATATATTATTCATTTATCTGACTCTTTTTGGGAAGAAAATGTTGAAGATATTCCAAATAGCTTAGTAGTTTCCATCGCTAATATGGAGAGAGACATTCTAGATGAGATGGAAGTAGAAGAATTGCCAACAAAGGTAATGGAAGTGGAAGTAGAATTGGTTGATGGAGATACCATCTCTCTAGAAGATGAAGTTCCTATTACACCAAACATTTCTACCCAATATACTATCATTCAATGGTTCGAAGATATATTCCGAGATGGAAAGTATAGTGAATCATCTGAACCGGTTTTTCATACATTTGAAATACCTCTTGAAACTTTAGATGCTGACTTAGATCCAACGAATATTTCAAAAATAACATTTCATTTTAAAAATGGCCCGGGGAAAATCATGCTTGATGATATCGGGTTTATATCATTTTAAAATAATTGATCAGTATCTAGTCAAAGAATGGCAGACTAGATACTGACCTCTTTTTATTAATTTATTTATCTTTTCGTACAACTTTCGTTGGGGAATATCCAATTCGAGATTTTAGTTCATACATTTCGTCCATTTCTTTCGCAACCTCTAAATCCTGATCGCTTTTTGCAATATCCTTTTTTGGAGTTTGAGGATAATGCTTATTTTTATTATTTTCGCCACGATACTCACTCATTCCTTACAACTCCTTTCCACATATATTTTTCGTAAGAGAAGTTGAAGTTATGTGAAAAATATAGTATACAGTTTCATCCAAATTCTCAAATTTACAAACAAAGTGTGCATATATGTTTCTTTTCACAAACAAGCTATGTTAGCTTTATATTATATTATTTATGAAAAATGAGGTGAATTCGTTGAATCGAGCAAGATTTTTAATTCAAATTGCTGCAATTTATGGGGTTATTGGAGCGTTTATGGGTGGGCACATGGCTGGTTCAGGTGGGTATATATTACGAACAATCCATGCTCATATACTTGCCGTTGGTTGGCTATCTCTATTTGCTTTCGCCATCTTTTATGCAGTATTTAAAATTCCAAAAGACTCTAAGCTTGCAAACCTACATGTATGGAGTGCTTTTCTAGGAAGTATTGGATTAACATCTGGTATGTGGATGTATTATTCCCAACCAGCATGGTCTCCTGAAATATTCTCTCTTATTTATTTTATATTAGGTGGAACAATATTAATGGTAAGCTTCCTCGTTTTCTTAATAATTACGTTCAAACACGGGGAATACATTAAAGACAAATCATAAAGAAATGGAAGGATTCCATGAAGAATTATACGGTCGTTGGAGCAGGAATACTGGGAGCCACCGTAGCATATTACCTTGCAAAAGCTGGAGTCAAAGTGACAATCATTGATAGAAAGGATCTCGGTCAAGCTACAGATGCTGCTGCGGGGATAATTTGTCCATGGCTAAGTCAACGAAGAAACAAAGCATGGTACACACTAGCGAAAAATGGAGCTCGTTTTTACCCAACCTTAATTAAACAGTTGGAAGAAGACGGGGAACGTAATACAGGTTATAAACAAGTTGGAGCCATAAGCTTACATACCGATGCGAATAAGCTGGCAAAAATGGAGGGACGAGCACTCAAACGAAGAGAAGATGCGCTTGAAATTGGCAACATCGTCACTTTATCTGCGGAGAAAACGAAAGAAAAATTCCCACTATTAAGTGAAGAATTCGGTTCTGTTTATGTTAGTGGTGGAGCACGAGTGAATGGAAGAGCACTAAGACAGGCACTTATTTCTGCTGCTGTAAAACATGGCGCAACATTTATTCAGGGTGGTGCGTCACTTGTTGTAGACGGGAATGAAGTGGTAGGTGTCAAGGTGGATGGGGAACATATCCCCTCTTATCGTGTTATCATAACCGCAGGCGCATGGGCGAACGAGATTCTTAAACCACTAGGAATATCGTTTTTAGTTAAACCGCAGAAAGCTCAAATAGTACATTTAAAAATAGATGACGTTCAAACAAATGAATGGCCAGTAGTGATGCCACCAAATAATCAGTACTTGCTGTCCATTGGAGATGGAAAAATAGTGATAGGGGCAACACATGAAGATGATATGGGATTTGATAATCGAATCACCATTGGTGGTGTACACGAAATATTAGACAAAGCTTTGAAAGTCGCGCCAGGTTTATGTGATGCAACATTTGTTGAGACTCGCGTTGGCTTCCGACCAGTTACACCTGGGTTTTTACCGGTTTTCGGAAAAATTCCAAACGTAAAAGGACTCTATGCTGCGAATGGGTTAGGAGCGTCTGGTCTAACTGTCGGTCCTTTTTTGGGGTCAGAGGTTGGAAAACTTTTGCTTAATGAGGAAACTTCAATTGATAAATCTGATTATGATATTGCAGGAGCAATTGAGTATTTGTAAGTAAAAAGGAGTGCACACTGCACTCCTTTTTACTTACTACTTATTGTTTGTAGATATTTCACAAGAATCGTCCGTACAAACCCCGTCGTTAGTTGAAGGGGAGAGGTGTTGTAGAGATGGTTTATTCGATTCTTCTTCCCAAACCTTATTCAAAGTGTCAAGAAAAACTTCTACTGATTGTGCACCAGAGATTGCATATTTTTGATTGAATACAAAGAACGGAACTCCTTGTACACCAATGTCTCTTGCTTCCTCTTCATCTCTACGAACATCAGTACCAAATGTCTCCAACTGCAAAAACTGGATTGCTTCTTCTTTATCTATGCCAATCTGTACAGCTAATTCAACTAGAGTAGTGTGGTCACTCAAATTTTTTCCTTCAGTAAAGTATGCCTGAAGCAAACTTTCTGTTATTTCCGCTGCTTTTCCTTTTGATTCAGCAAACTTCGCAAGTCGATGAGCATCAAATGTATTGGAAGGCTTTAATGAATCAAAATTAAATTCCAATCCATCCATTGCAGCTTGTTGGACAATATTATTATTCATCTTTGTGGCTTCTTCAAGAGAAATACCGTATTTTTGTGAGATAAGCTCATGAATAAATAATGATGTTTCTTTACTCGCATTAGGATCAAGCTCAAATGCCTTGAACTCCACCTCAATGTTTTCTTTATTAGGAAACTGGTCAAATGCCTTTTCTAAACGACGTTTCCCTATATAACAAAAAGGACAAGCATAGTCCGACCAAACCTCTATTTTCATTAAAATACCTACTTTCATAAAAAAGAATAATCACATAATATCATAACTATTTTTCAAGTTCGAATAATCTGATTTGAAAAAATCACCTTTGGTTAGAAAGATGTTTTGCTATATTTTTATCTTAAAAGAATGTCTTGGGTGTTTGTAGATGAGATTAAAGTTTTCATCACTTCTCAGTTCTTCATCTAAGTTTTGTGGAGTGAACCATAATCCACTATTTGCAAATTCATATTCCGCACCGTAATAGTAACAAGACCAAATCAATTTCGAACAATATATTCGATCCCAAAGACTTTTTAAATCGGAAGGAATGAAAGAAAATTTCGGTCGATTGTTTCCTTTCTTTAAGCTGTCTTCGTACTTGTTACAATAATCCAATCCCCATCTAACCGCATCCTTTCCGATAGTTGGGTCGATAGGTCGATAATGCGCATACCACTGATGCTCATCAAAAAAACTCTTAATCCTAATCTTTTTCATACTATATTTGGTTATGTTATTTGATTCAAGCATAAAATCTTCATCAATAATGAGAACGGCATGACCCATATAGCCATTAGGAATACCAAACTTGTTATCACTAGCCACTAAAATGTCACCAGCCTGGTAATCACTATTCTGCCGTTTCTCTGTTTCTCTACGTTGATTAATGGTGAATTGATAGGTAGCATTCGCTTTATAAGGTTGATTGTAAAGTACGTATTCACCTGAAACCGAAAGTGTGTGAGTACCAGATGGGATGTTGTGTATTGGGATGCTGATATCTTGATTGTGTTTGTAGGTTCGAACAAGTTGTTCATCTATATAAACATGTATGAACATAAATGGAACAGTAGTGGAAGGTTGAATAAAAATCTGTTGGTTATAAAAAACATGAAACATGGTATAACCTGATACATTCACAAAAATCGCCTCCTATACCCATAACCTATGAAAAGTTATGGGCAGGAGTGCATCAAATTGGATAGAAGGGAAGGGGAGAATCAATTATAATAGGAGTGTTTCTTTAGGATGAACCTATCAATTACATAAGCTACACCTTCATTTTCATTTGATTCTGTAACAAAATCCGCTTTCTGCTTAATTTCGTCAGGTGCATTTCCCATTGCCACTCCAAGTCCAGCAAATTCAATCATTTCTAGATCGTTGTAACTGTCACCAATAGCGATGACCTCTTCACGTTTAATGCCTAGTAAATCAATGAGTTTGCTGATGCTGGAGCCTTTTGTGACTCCATATTCAATAAATTCTAAGAAATATGGTTTTGTTCTTGTGATGCTAAGATGCTCTGATAGTTCCTCTTTTAACGTTTGTTCAACTAGAACCAGTTTTTCAGGATCTTCCATCATTACTACTTTTACAACAGGTTCTTGTATTGCTTGTACAAAGTTTTCTTCATGAATAAGGGGAAGACCCGTTATTCTACTTTCTTTTTCGTTATATTGATTTGGTTTTGCTGTAACAATTGAGTCACCTACATAAGTATGAATATAAACATTTTCACGACAGCTCACATCGTAAAGATTACGAACGATATCCGGAACTAGACCGCTACTAAAGAGCTCTTCGTTTGTTTTGCAATTGATAATTTTTGCACCATTATATGATAAGATGTAACTTTCGTTTTCAAGTAGTTGTAACTCTTTTCTATATTTCTCCATAGCGTATGTGGCTCTACCTGATGCTAAGACAACTTTTACACCTTTTTGTTGTGCTTCCATTAAGGCTTGTTTTGTCTTTGGAGAAATCGTATGGTCATTTTTTAGTAAAGTATCATCTAAGTCGAGAACAATCATTTTATAAGTCAAAGTAATTACGTCCTTCCTGTATAGTGAAAAATGCATACTTATTATTAGCGTATGTAACGAAAAATCGTATACTATCAAATTTACTATAAAGTAAAGGTATTATAAACAGAAAATATTATGAAATTTTTATTTGTTGGAAATCATTAGAAAAACCTTAATGACAATTCATTAAGGTTCGTCTTTGAAATCGGTAAAGAAGTATATGAAGATAATAATTGACATTCCAATTATAAATGAGGTTGTCTTAGATCCTTTTATTGCAGGAATTTCATTCAAGGGCACATTATCACCTCGTTTTCTTCTTTCTTGTAACCTTAGGATCTACACCAAGGAATGTGCAAGTTAATTGATGGATATTATCAAGGTCATTAAATAGACCATCTATTTTAGGTATTTTAGCTTTGACCCTTGGTACACCTAATATTGGTCCGCCTGCATTGATTGTAAAACCTTGAGGAGTAAGGGCACTCCCTGTTATGGAAAATTGCTCCATTAATAACATTTTTGCAATAAGGATATTTATTACTGATATACCCACATTTACAAATATGTTACCTGTTTTACTTTCAATTCTGCTTAACCCAGTAATGGGTCCTGCCATCGTAACTCGAAATCCCCGTGGAGTTACAAAAACCCCCATAATGGATATTTGGCCAGTTAATAATAATATTGCGGTAATAATGGCGAGATTACGATGTATTCTGCTAATGGTTTCGAGAGTTCTCTCATCTCCTGGATTATGTTTTGTCACCATCACCACACCCTCTATGATTATCGTATTCTGTATGGATGAGAATGTTTTATGTTTTCGTGCCCAAATAATAATTGAATATTTTGGAGTGAAGTGAAACGATTAAAGGGAGGAGGGGTTTTTTTACTTGTGGATGTGAGTTTCGTTTTCACATAAACAGTGAGAAAGTCGGTTTTCAGGACATGAGGAGATAGCTACACTTAAAGCAATAATTTTTTAAAATGTTATTTTAAAACTCTTATATGTTCAGGTATTCAAACCTTCTTCCTTCAATTCGGTTATTTCAGTAAATTCGATTTGCATGAAACATATTCTATCATATTCCACGGACCTTATTAATTCCTCTTTAAGATAATTTCCTCTATTACTGAAGCCACACCTTCATTTTTTTCTTTGATATGTTTGGAGCATTACCCATTTTCCAATTAATAAAGTGCCAAGTGAATAAAGAAAAGAATAACCTATTCTTTCTTAAAAAAGTCTCAAAAATTTTATTGTATCGTATGATAAAGAGGGCACGTTGGTGAAGCAAAAGAAAAGAAAGAAAAATATTACTTTTTAGATGAGGAGAATGAAAATGAGTGATATTACTTGGATGGAGTTAATCATTTTAATTTTAGCCACTTTTCGCCTTACAAGGTTGATTGTATTTGATGAAATAACTACTTTTATACGCAATCCTTTTTTAAAGATAACTTATGAAAAGAATGATGAGGGAGATTTACTGGAAACGGTTGAAATTAGGCGTGGGGGCCTGCACTATTGGATAGGAATGTTACTTAGCTGCCATTGGTGTGTTGGAATTTGGGCTTCACTAGTCGTTGTGTTGATTTATCAATATATTCCAGGATTAAATCTAGTATTATTATTGCTTGCTATTGCTGGCGCAGCATCGTTTATTCAAGCAAAGATTGAATAGTAAGATGTCACAAGTTGATGTAGTAGGGAATACCTAAAAGTCTAAACAAAATGAAAGTTCTTTGAATATGCTATTTAAAGGAAAATTATATATGAATTTAATATTATGGTAAAGGAGTGATGACATGAAAGAGTATCAACCTATTGTTATCAATAGAAATGTTAAACGACAAACTAAAGTAGTTAGTGAAGTGGTGGTTTCCAAAAAAGAAGTTAAAAAAGTTAAAGTAAAATCTAAAGGCTGCTGTTTAAGAGGGCTTAAAAGAGAAGAATAAGAAAATGTAGACCAACTAATTTTTTCCTCGCTAAGATTTGAAAGTTCTTGGTTCTTACATTAATGAGTAGGGCAATATACCGTTAAGAAAAAGAAATGCCCTACTCAGAATAATGGTTAAATAAACAGACTGAATTTTTATGAGTTTTCTTCATTTGTGTTGGTTGAATCAATTTCATTTTGTAATTGATTAATCTCTGTTGTAATCTCTTCAATTCTCATTTCTAATTCATCAATAAGGTCAAATTTTGGATTTGTTTCTTTATCATTATTTAAAGATAATTCAATAAGATTCTTAAAATGATTATCTAATTTAGTCAGAATCTCCAATTCTTGAAAGCTAGTTTCTTTGCTTTGATGAGCAAAGTCACTTGTTATGTTTTCGTTAAATAACTTATCGTAGTTTGCTTGTAATGACTTATATTTCATCTGTAATCTTTCCATTTCTTCCTGCATCTGTGAGATTATGTCATCTTTATCCTTTAATTGTTCCACTAATTCATTACTATCCAGATGATCTTTAGTAGCATGAAGATCATCCACTTTGATGTTTTCTATTTCTTTTTGGTAATGCTCATGGATTGTATTAATTTCCTGTTGCAATGCACTTTTTTCTTTTAATAATTCCAGGTTTTCCTCTTTTAATTGTTTTAGCTGAGAATAGTGGTAATCATTTTCATACATACTGACTTTATTTTGGTACTTAGCTAATTCTGCTTTATAATAAATGATTTTTTGTTGAAGTTGTAAAGAATCTACTGATTTCATACTTTTATTTACGATGATGTCCGCCCCCCCCCCGTTTTAATACTATTAATATTTGTAAAGTAAGTGATCTACACAACGAAGATCATACTACATAAATATTTCAAAGGTAGTTAATTAATAACTAACCTTCTTTATGTGCTCGATAATTTCCTCAAAATATTTTTTGTTAATATTAATGGCATTCGTAAGTTCATCAAGAAGTTCTTTTGGTACTTCTTCATGTTCACGAAAAGTTCTACTCTCCAAGTTGTCATATTCTAGATTAGTCCTTTTCAATAATAATAATAAGAGTGTATGTAATGTGTCATTTTCTAAATATATAAAACTTTTATTTTCCTGCCTATTTTCTTTTAAATGTACTAGTAAACTTTGTAAGTAATGACGAGATACTTGTTTATATAATAATTCTTTTTCTTTTGGATGAGTTTTTTTCATTTTGTCCTCCTCGCCTTAAGAACCATTAATATAAATCTGATTAACTGCAGGTAAACCATCTTTCATTTCATCTGTATAAGTAAAACCTAAGACACTACCAGAATATGATTCTCTATAACTCCAACTCAGTTGGAAGTTGGAAAACGAAATAACTTCACCAGGTTCAATTGCTTTTTTATCTGTTGGCCTTAGCCAATATTCGAATTTGTTTTGTTGATCATTTATTCTTTCCCAAGAATTATTTGTTTTTATCGATTGGGAAGCCTTATTTATATATTTTCCAGAAAAGGAGAAAGGTGAATCTGATCCAAGCTTAATACATATATACGGATTTGATAGTAATTTACTCCCTAGGTTATGAATATGATAAGTACCAATAATTAGACTTTCTTGATCTTTTTCATGAGCAAAATTTAACGAAAAGCTAAAATAACTTATTAATTTCAACTCGTATTTTTGCTTTCTTGTTTGTAATAATCTTTTTATTTCCAATAAATAGGAAGAAGTTTCATTATTTAATTGTTTGATTTTTTTTCTTACCTCTTCATATTGAACTTTTTCCATTGTTCCACCCCATAAAAAAATAATGAGAGGAAATATTTCCTCTCATTATCTGTATGCATAGTAATAATTATTATTCATTACTATTGGTAGGGAAAAGTACAGGACATTGTGGTGGGCGAATAGGCTCTGGGCATCCTGATACAATTGGTTGTATACTTTCTCTAGGCTCACAGAAATCGGCAAACAATTCAACCGTTACTGGGAATGTTGATTGAATGCTTTGACAAAGTCGAACAGTAATTCCTAAGTCTAGACTTGCTCCTGGAGTAGCATCGTCACAATTAAATACACATACGAAGCAATCGACATCTGTATAGTCAATAGTAATATCTGTACCTTCTGGAGCACATAGTATTACTTTTTCACAACGGCTAAAAGGGAATGTTCCAGCTTCCACCTCTTGCCCGTTTGTTGTTACTATAACAGTAACATCGAACGATTTTTGGATCAAAACTTGCTGAAGTGTAACTTGTGTTCCATCAATGACGAAAGGTCGATCTTCTCTACTCAATACAGTATAGTCAGTAGGTTCAACTTCACAAGTAACTGAATCAATATCATCACAGTCTAAATCATTTGGTAGATCTACATCATCTAACGTTATATCAAATTCAGCCTCATTAATAATCCAATCATATACTTTTGTAGTATTGATACAGAGAAGCTCTTGGCCGCCCTTTAATTTGTCAGCTTGCATAGTGCAAACACCTCCATATAAAAATATTTTTTCTTTTCACTTGTATCATATGACGAGATAAAATAGTTGGTTACATCATTCGGGATAATTTTGAAATCTAGGTTAAGACCTATCATCTATGTTTGTATATTCTAGACATAGTGATCACGAATTTTATATTTGAAACTAAAATAAAAATAGGGAGTGATGATGAAATGAATCTGGATAATTTAAGCAAACCTGTAAGTATGGATATGTTAAAAGATAAGCTATTATCTTATAGACAAATATTAGAAGCAGTAAAAGGTGGCGATGTGTTAGAAGAATACTTATTTACAAAGAAGGAATACAATGATTTGAAAAAACAAGTATCTTTATTAACAGAAGAAGTTCAGCTTATGAAAGAAAAACTAGAGTTAGACAATAGTAAGCTTGAACTTGATAAATTTAAATGTGAATTAGATACTCTAAATAGTTCTATGAAACAGGTAAAAGAAGATATATCGTATTTATTGGAAAATGATAAAGCGATGACAAGTGAAATACGTTCAGAACATCAGCTTTTAGAAGAAACTAATGAGAGTTCTAACCAAGAGAAATTACTTGAATCTAGTAACTTCATAGAAACAACAGAGGATACTACAATAGCACAAAATAGGGATGAAAATAGGGAATATGAGCAGAAGCGAGACCAAAGAAATAAACAACCATCAAGTTTTAGCAACCTAAAAAGCTTATTCGACGCTCAAGTAGAGGCTTATCCAAATAAAGAGGCAATTAAAAATAATTCGTTTAGTATGGAAAATAAAGTGAATAAGTTTCAGGTGGAATCAAATGGTGCTAGCTTAACTCAAAAGGGAAAAAATCCTTTGAATCGATTACATCCTAAAAGTGATATCAAAGCAAGATCCTCGTACCAATTAAGTAGAAAAAAATCTTCTGAAAAACAAATTCAAAAAAAGTTCACAATGGAAAGTCAGACAAAAAAAGAATAAAAGTTTAAAAATCAAAGAGAAGATGAATCCTACAGTAAAAAACCGAAGTGGAGTAGATTATCCATTTCGGTTTTTGTTTATTTTATGAGGCGAAGTAGAAACCCTTGTTTTGGAATTACTATGAAGATATTTCAACTTAACTAACAAATCTCTCTTAGCAAATTGATAAAGTATATTATCCAGGTTATTATTTCTTTTAATTAAAGTTAGTGTCTTAGGTGAAAGACTTGTGAGAGCAGGTCTTTTTTTTGTAGCGTTTTGTTTTCGATTTTTCACGTTTTTCCATCCAAACTTTTTCTCCATTAATAATAATGATTCATCAAACATTTCTGTAATACCTACAACCGAAAAATGTTTCTCTATATTTTCTTTCGCTTTGTTCACATCGGCAATAGTCAATGGATCAGACATATGACCTGATATAAGTCTTGTTTGTAGATTTCTGTTTTGAGGTTGGTTTTGGTATTCCTCTAAACTTAGGTGTTGTACAACATGATGAAGCTCATGCTTTTTATTATTCTTTATAAAGTAATACTCTGAAACTATTCGATCGATGGGATCTCTTAGCATTGTTATATACGTAAATGGGCATGGTATATATTTATGAATTCCATAGGGAAAATGCCCCTGGATACAATCAAATTGATTAGAGTGAATAGTACGCATTATTCTCTCTCTTTTTTCATGTTCAACATAAACATCAAGATTACGATGAGGGTCTATATTTTTTTTTATTATATTCTTTAATGATGTTCCACCTGTTTTTGGCATATGCAAGTGTACTAAAATTTGGTTTTTATTCATTTTTATCACACTCTTTCCTTTTTTATTACAATATGTTCTATGGTATGAACAATGATAATAGAAGGTGTGCTACTTTCAAACGAATATCTATATTTCAAATAAGCATGAAACAGCCTATAGCAATGGAACTCGGTTTGCATATTTTAAAAGTAGTGTCTCTTTTTTATAAGTTAATAAGAAAGGAGAACAAATATGAAGGTGATGACAATTTTAGGCACGCGACCAGAAATAATTCGCTTAAGTTTAGTTATAAAAAAGTTAGATAAATATGTTGATCATGTATTAGTGCATACAGGACAAAATTTCACAGCTTCACTAAGTGATATTTTCTTTGAACAATTAAATCTTCGTAAGCCAGACTATGTACTTATAAATAAACAGCAAACGTTGGGTGAGCAACTAGCAATAATGTATAAAAGATTGGAAGAGATTTTTATAGACGAAAAACCTGATAAAGTTGTTGTGCTAGGTGATACAAATAGTGGACTAAGTGCTTTGCTGGCTGAAAGAATGGGGATACGAGTCGTTCATATGGAAGCTGGGAATAGATGCTTTGATTTAGAAGTTCCAGAAGAGCTAAATCGCCGTGTAATTGATACAATTTCCACATTTAACTTACCTTATACACAACGAAGTAAAGAAAATTTATTAAGAGAAGGCGTCCCCATAAACAGAATCTTTATATCTGGAAATCCAATCTATGAAGTTATTAAGTATTATGAAAAAGAGATAGAACAAAGTAGAATAGCATCTAAATTACACCTTAATAATGAAGATTATTTTCTTCTAACAGTTCATAGGGCGGAGAACGTAGATAATAAAAATAGTTTAGCAGAAATAATAAAAGGGATGAATTTTGTAGCTGATTCATTCAACAAAAGGATTATTTGTAGCATACATCCGCGTACGAAATCTCGCATCGAGGAAATGCATTCAATAAACATACACCCATTGGTTGAATTTCATGAGCCATTTGGATTTTTTGATTTTATTAAACTGGAGAAGAACGCCTATTGTGTAATAACTGATAGCGGGACAGTTCAAGAAGAATGCTGTATTTTTCGGATTCCAACAGTTACTATCAGAAAAACAACTGAACGTCCAGAAACGATTGAGTGTGGTAGTAACATGCTTTCAGGCATTAATGCTAGTCAGATTGTAAGTGCCGTTCAGATAATGGTCAATCAACCAAAAAACTGGTTGTTACCAAATGGATATGAGGAAAAGGACGTTTCTGACAAAGTTGCTAAGATTATTTTGGGAGGTTTTCATGGTGTTTAAGGATAAAGTAATTCTAATTACAGGAGGTACTGGCTCATGGGGGAATGAATTGGTGAGACAGCTGTTGACTTATAAGCCGAAAGAAATTCGGATCTTTTCGAGAAATGAATCAAATCAATTTTTAATGAAGCAAGAATTCTATAACAATGCAACCCTTTCATTTATTATTGGTGATATTAAGGAGAAAGAATCATTATTAGATGCATGTATTGATATTGACTTTATCTTTCATCTAGCGGCTTTAAAACATGTTCCCGTATGTGAAGACCAACCAATTGAAGCCTTAAAAACAAATGTAATTGGAACACAGAATATAATCGATGTCGCAATAAAAGCAGATGTGAAAAAAGTCATTTATATATCCACAGATAAAGCATCAAATCCATCGAACTTTTATGGCTTAACTAAAGCCATGGGAGAAAAGTTAATCATTCACGCTAATACGTTGAAAGCAAAGACTAAGTTTGTCTGTATTCGCGGAGGGAATGTACTTGGAACTAACGGCAGTGTTATTCACGTATTCAAGAGACAAATAAAGGAAAAAAAGAAAATCGGAATTACCGATATCAATATGACCAGGTTTTTCCTCACTATTGAAGAAGCTGTGAAGCTTGTGTTTAAAGCCATCGCTGATAGTAGGGGAGGAGAAACATTTGTTATGAAAATGCCTGCGTTTAAAATTGTTGATCTTGCTTACGTTCTTGCAGAAGCAGCAGGGGTATCCAATTTAGAAATAGACATTTTAGGAGTTCGTCCAGGAGAAAAAATTCATGAATTACTTCTCTCATCATACGAATGTGACCATACTATTTCCTATGATGATGAGTATTTTGTTATATTACCTACCATTCATATTGATGGATTGCTAGAACATTATTCTACCTATAAGCCTGCAAAACTAATAAATTATAATTCTAGTAACGATTTACTTTCAAGGGGAGAAATTAAAAAGATGCTAGAAAAAGGAAGTTTTATATAATGAGGATACTAATTCTTGGTGGCAAAGGGATGGCAGGTCATTTCATTACTAACTATTTGCAGAGAAAAAAAGAGTATGAAATATTTTATACTTGTAGAGATATTAATGATAAAAATGGATTCTTTTTAGATGTGACTAATCGTCAAGAACTAGAGGAACTAGTTAAATTCTTGAAACCCACAATAATCATAAATTGTACTGGAATATTAAATCACCATGCTGCTAACAATCCTACTTTAGCCTTCCATGTTAATAGTTTACTACCTCAGCAATTAAAGGAAATAATGGAGCAACATCGGGGGAAACTGATTCAAATTAGCACCGACTGTGTATTTCTAGGAGATAAGGGAGACTACGTAGAAACGGACATAACCGATGGAGTTTCGGTTTATTCCAAATCAAAGCAACAAGGAGAAATAATAAATGATAAACATGTAACCATTCGAACTTCCATCATAGGACCAGAGCTAAAAGAGGATGGGATTGGGTTATTTCAATGGTTTATGAAGCAGAATGGAAAAGTGAAAGGGTATAAGAAAGCTTTATGGAACGGTGTGACAACACTAGAACTTGCTAAGGCAATGGATGAAATAATTAAAGAGGATCCGAGTGGACTATATCACTTATGCTCCCCGAAGAAAATATCAAAGTATGACTTATTAATGTTAATGAAAGATGTGTTTGAAAAAGAGGATATTGAAATAATTCCTGATGAAAGTGTAGTTATTAATCGTACGTTAAGAAACACAAGAACAGACTTTCAATATCATGTTCCAAGTTATGAGGATATGTTAGTAGAGTTAAAAGACTGGTTGGATTACAAATGAGAATACTCATAACAGGTGCAGGTGGATTTACAGGTCATCATGCCTGCGAATATTTTGAAGAAGCAGGCTATGAAGTAATTGCAGTCAAAAGAAATAAGCTTTCTGTTAATGATAATATTGTAACAGAGTATTGTGATTTGACAGATCAATTTGAAGTAGAAAAACTTATTAACAAAACGAAGCCAAGGTATGTTCTACATTTAGCGGGACAAAATCATGTAGCGGATTCCTGGGAAAAACCAATAGAATCTATACAAGCGAATATGTTAACAACTAGTTATTTAATTGAGGCAATGCGTAAAGAACGTATAACAAGCAAAATCATTGTTGTAGGATCAGCGCTTCAATTCGATCTAGATGATGTAACTACTCTTACTCACCCCTATAGTCTAAGTAAATCTTTACAAGTGCTAGTTGCAAAGTCTTGGAATAAGTTATATGGAGTAGATGTTGTTATCGCAAAGCCTTCTAACATCATTGGACCAGGTCCTTCAAATGGAGTTTGCTCTATCATAGCTAGACAAATAGTGCGAATGGAACACAATGAAGAAATATCAAGAGAAATTGCGATTAATAATCCATATATACAACGAGATTTTATTGATGTTAGAGACGTAATTAAAGGATATAATACTCTCTTCCAAAAAGGAGTTTCAGGAGAAACATATGAAATTGCCTCTGGGCAAAGTTATTTATTAATGGATGTAATTGAAACGATGAAAAGTATATCAAAGGTTCAGTTCAAAGTTAAAAGTCATCAAAAAGTAAAGGAAAAACCTGTGCAAATAAACCCAAGAAAATTGAGAGATTTAGGTTGGACGACAACCATACCATTCTCCACATCGATAGACGATGTATTTCAATATTTCCGAAAAGAACATTCAAATAATAAAAAATAAAATTGGGAGTGAATTACAGTGTGGGATGTAGGAATTGTAATGCCAGTATATAGGCAAGATCCATCCTATCTAACAATGGCATTGCGTACAGTTCTGGATCAAAGTTATAGAAATTTTCATTTTGTAATTGTCTCAGATGGAGCTCCGAGTGAAACAATAAATGTGATGAAAGAAGTTACAAATGGTGATCCTAGAGTCCGATTAATAGTTAAGGAGAGAAATCAAGGAGTAGCTAGTGCACTAAACACAGGTTTTGATTATTTAATGACAAAAGAAGAAGTGAAATTCTTAACGTGGGTTTCTAGTGATAATATTTATTATCCAAACTTTGTAGAAAAACATAGAGAGACGTTAAAAAAATCGTCACCCAATGTTGGATTATCCTATAGTTGCTTTCGTTATATTGATGCAGCAGGTAACTATTTAAAAGAAATTCCTACTGAAACACTTTTAGATTTTCAAAAAAAACGTAAAGATCAGCTTTTAGAATGTTGCTTTATTGGAGTCTCTTTTATGTATAAAAAACATTTTGCGAAAATGATTGACGGATATCAATTTCCGCAAGTGGAAGATTATGAATATTGGTTACGTCTAAGTGAAGTATGTGATATTACTCATATAGAAGATGTATTAATGGACTATAGATATAACTCCCCATTAAGTATCTCTACTCAATTAAATAGTTCCACCGTTGAAAAAAGAAAATGGAGATATTTCTATAACCTAGCTAAGAAACAAGCGAGATTGCGCAGAAAAATTCCATGTAAAGTAACGATAATTTTTCCGGTCGATTCAAAGATTGGTAGAGCAGTAAAACAATTGGAGAACTTATTAGAACAGACTTACAGTAATTATAATATATTAATCATTGACTATAGTGATGATCCAAATACAACGAAAGTTTTGAGACAAATTATTGATCCAAGAATTACTTATCATATATTTTCTAATTTAACGGAAGAAATGGCAATTAGAGAGGGAATTAAGTTAGTCCATACTCCTCATACAATTGTTTATGGAAAAAGAGATGATTATTCTAATGTAAGAACATTGAATAATCTGATGATGGAACTTCAAGTATCGCAAAATAAAGTAACTAATGATAATAGTTTAAGAAAAAGTATAAAGGAAATGAAAACGATGAAACTATATTATACTCGGAAGTTAAAATTATTTGTAAGAAAAGTTGGAAGAAAAGGGGAGAAAAGAACTAATTTTAAGAACGGAATCAATCCTCAAAAAAGAAGAAAAAATTGATCACGACTTAAGAACTATAAGATCAGGAGCGACCAATAAATGTTCTGCCAGATTAAAAGTGCGATCTTACACTTTTTTATCTGGTAGGTTATTTGACCTCGAGCGAGTAGGCTCTGGAGCTGGACTTCTTTACATGACACAACTAGTTATCCATAGGTCAAAAAAATATAGTTTCCTTAACAACAAAAAAGTAAGAGGGTGGCTAAAAGAAAAGATATCTTTAGGTCACCTCTTACTATATTACACTTTCTTGTAAATAAGAAACATCTTAGGTCATACCTAAATTTACTACCACAACGTTTTAACCAATAGGAAGTACCTTATTTATTTCTTTGTTTTAATTCATTAATCATTCTTATAAATTTCTCTGCATACTGTTCAGGAGAAAAATGTCTTTTTATATGTTGAACTCCAGTTTTTCTAATTTTATCTCTTAATTCATAATTAAACATTAATTCTTTCGCCTCAACACTTGCTTTTGAAATATGATTAATAGGGTATAATTTCCCTGTTTTGTTGTGCTTAATTAAACTCCTCACTCCATCCGAATCAGTTGTTAGAACTGGACATTTACAAGCCATCGCTTCTAGAACTGCATATCCAAACCCTTCCACTTTAGATGTGGAACATAGGAACCCTCCAGAATCTCCAATTTCGGATAAAAACATAGACATTTTATGATGAGGTTGATTGGAAAAGACTTTTAGCTTTTCTTTCAGTTTCAGTTTAAGAATCATCTTTTCAAAAGCAATTCGCTCTTCTTTTTCTGCTAATGTACTGTCTTCAAACATCCATAGCTTAATGTTGTGATTCTCTTTCATTAACGTAGCACCTATAGTAAGAAATTCACGCCAATTTTTATTTTTTTCTAATCGACCTACCCACCCTATAATTGGATGGGGATGTTTAGGTATTTTTCTGTAGTGAAAATCTTTTGTGTCAAAGCTATTTTGAAAGCAATACTTTTGAATATTCGGGAAATTTTTTTCGAATGCACTCTTTAGATGGGCCGTCTTAGGATATAATAGTGCATCGCAATATTGGTTTAGTATCGGTGCTACATGATTTCTAATATAGTAGTCAGCGTATTCTTTGTTTTTTCCTAATCCTTGATTTTCATATATGACTAACCCTTCATAACCACTCTCTTTAATTTTTTTTAATAGATTTATATCAGTGTTAACAATGATAGCATCATAATCGCCTTTTTTTATTATATGATTTATTTCCTTGTCATCATTACTAATAAATATTGGGGCTTGTATCTTATTCTGTAGACCCTTACCTTCTTGTAAATATAAAAAATGGCAATTTATATTATAGGGATGCAATGCATAAAAGCGTTGCCTGTTCAATGTTTCCACACCACCACTTGGAATAAAATATGAGAATAATATATTCATTTGCTACCCTCCAATAATTATATAGTTAGATTATATGTATATAAGTAGCAAAAGGTCCCAATAGGTGATCAATAGGAAAAAATAATACAAAGAATTAAATAATACCATTACATTACCTAATAATTGAGATTTTTATGATAATGCAACACTTGAATTGATTAAAGGGGATATAGAGATGCGCAACTATGAAAGCTTGTAGATAAAAGAAAGTATTTAGAAAAAAAGCGATAAAGTGTAAACTTTCCTCCCTTTTTTAATATGATAATAAGGTGATCTAACGAATACATGAAACTAAACTATTTTTAAAACTAAATGGAGTTTTTTTAAGGTGGTGATTCAATGGTACAGCCAATTGTTTCAATTATTTTAACGAGCTACAACAAACCGAATACTATAGGGAACGCAATTGAAAGTGTAATAAATCAAACACGAAAAGATTGGGAATTATTTATCATGGACGATGCGTCAGACGATGCAACATTGCAAATCATTAAAACATATGTAGACGATGAAAGAATTACTGTGATTAATAGTAATATCGATGATGATAAACGATATATGACAACTCGATATGCTACATTGATTAATGAGGCTATTCCAAAAACAAAAGGAAAATATATCTCTTATTTAACAGATGATACAACGTATATTTCGAATAGATTAGAAATGATGATACAAGAAATGGAGTCAAATCCTACATTAGATGTTGTGTATTCAAGTCAAAAGGTGATTACACTTGATCATGATGCAAATGTAGTTTCAGAAAAAACTAGATATACGAAGGGAATATTAACTAATGCGGCAAATGTAGTTGACCATTGTTCTGTCATGCATACAAGAAAAATAGCAGACTCAATCTACAAGCGATATGACAGTTATTGGGATGATGATCCAATATATTGGCATAACGGAGATGCTGCCTTCTGGACTCGACTTAATCAATTTTCATCGTTTTATCCTATAAATTCAATATTAGATATTAGTTATAAATCGCCATATTCATTTCAAAATTTAAATGAATATCTACCAAAAGAGTTACCAGATGGAGTATTGGTTAAGGGATACTTATCTGATGTGTATTTAATAGAAAATAATATGAGAAGAAAAATAGACGAAGAATTTTTTCCGAAACTTCGCTTTGATAAAAGCAGGATTACTGAAATCCCCGATCCAAACCTGTATAAGTATAAAATGGGGCCAAACATTGATCAATGTATTTATGATAATCCTTCTTTGTTTCCAAATGGTCGTTTAGTAAGCGCGAGTAACAATAATGAAATTTATTATATTCAGGAACATAAAAAGAGATTGATATTTAATCAACATGCTTTTGATAAATATCATTTTTCCATGGAAGAAGTTATTGAACTTGAAATAGATTATCTTAATCAATTTGAAGAAGGACCTATCATATCGAACTTATTAAACAATGAGGGAGTGATACTTCCGAATAATATATTGTTTACTGATTCAAAGCGTTATTTTCTGAGCCAGAACAACTATTTACATGAGATAGATAAGGTTGTTCTAAACAAACTTAAGATAAAAGAAGAATGGGCGGTTCGAATGACAAACGAAGAACGTTTATGTTTCCCTAAAGGAAACTCGTTTCAATGGACTTATTATAAAAGCGGGGGAAAAAAAGGGAGAAATCGAAAAAAGAAAATCTCCACGGGGAGCATAGTTTATAGAAACAGAAAAACTAGAGATTAGACCTCACCTAGTAGTGCACGGCTTATATTGTAAGAGAGGGGATTAATTTTAGTGAAGATTAGAAATGGTACAAAGAAAACAATTTTGTTCTTCGCACATAATGGTGGAGATTCGCATATAACAGGTGCAGAAAATTACTTATTTACGGTTATTAAAGAAAGTAGAGGTCAATATCATTGTATTTTAATATCTCCTCTTAAGAGTATGTTAACTGCAAAAATAGAACAATTAGGTGTAGAAGTGAAAATTATTCCATATCCTATGCTGTGGTCTATCTGGAATCCAAATGATAAATTACTAAAAGAGGAAAAGAGTTTCCTTTCAGATAATTCGATACAAAAACTTACTGGTATGATAAAGAAAAAGAAAGCAGATTTAGTTATAACAAATACAACTGTGAATCCTATGCCAGCAATGGCTGCGAAAAAAGCGGGAGTTCCTGTTGTTTGGTTTTTGTGTGAGGTGATGCAAGTTAATGAGTTTACATCAGATGCTGTTCAATTAATAAATCGTTACTCTGACTTTATAGTGGGAATTTCTAATGCAGTGTTGGGTCCATTCAAAAAGGAAAGTACTACAAAAAAGCTCTATAAGTTAAATCCTACATTTGATATGAAAGAGAAGAAGTTTAACTATAGAAAAGGTAATAGGCATAAGTTACGAAATAGGCTAAAGTTGAAAGACTCTGATAGGTTAGTATGTTGCATGGCTGCTTACGTTTCCCCGCTTAAAGGGTTTGATCATTATATTAAAATGGCTAATTCTTTGTGTAATACAGTTAACGACGTTCATTTCTTGATAGTAGGGAAACTTGTAGATACAGCTTACTATGAGGAGTGTCAAAAGTTAATGGAAAGTTTAGGACATAAGGAAAAGTTCCATGTACTTTCTTTTGTAGAGGATGTTCATTTAATTTATGAAGCTATTGATATAATGGTGATTCCTAGTTTAGTTGATGAAGGATTTTCTTTAGTTTGTTTAGAAAGTCTAGCTTTTGGAAAGCCAGTTGTTGCATACCACTCCGGTGGGATTATTGAACAAATGAATAGAACAAATAATAATCGCTTCCTTGTTAAAAAGGGAAATATTCGTGGTCTTGAGCATAAAGTATCGAGGTTACTATGTAACCCTATACTTCGTAGTACTGTTTCTCAATCCAATCGAAAGGCATCTCAACGTTTCTATGGTATCGGATATTTTCGTAAAAGACTTTTATTATTATATAAGAAAGTATTTGGATAGTATAAGTATTTTCCATGTTTCAGGTGTATCAAAGGTTGTGTAAAACCTATTGATTCACCTTCTTATACTTGTTAGTCGTTTATTAAGTCAATATAATATCCACCTACACTACTAGTACCTATGTATCAGTATTCTTTTACTACTAAGGTAGAAGAAATAGAGGTCAAAAGAATTAGTGATTTCAATGATTCGTGCATGGAATATAAAGTCACTAATTCTTTTATTCTTAATAAATTTTCCATATTACCTTGTATGTTCGATTAATTTCAGTTGGCATCTAACAAAAAGCGTGATAAAGCATTCTTCCAATGTGGCATAGGGTCAAAGTGATGAATGCGAAGAGACAAATTGTCCATTACAGAATAGTTTGGGCGACTAGCTGGTCTTGGGAAATCTTCTGTCTTGCAAGGTTCAAGTTTGATAGGAGTGTTTGTTTCTCGAAAGATTTCTTCAGCAAACTCAAACCAAGAACAGTTTCCTGAATTTGTTATATGGTAAATTCCATATTTTGATGTTTCCATCAGCTGGATAATATACTTAGCAAGATCTATTGTATAGGTTGGGCATCCTATTTGGTCATTTACAACTTTTAATTTCTCTCTTTCTTTAGAAAGCTTCAGCATCGTTTTCACAAAGTTATTACCATTCTTACCAAATACCCACGAAGTTCGGACGATAAAAAATTTTGTATGAAAATCTCTCACCATCATTTCGCCAGCTAATTTGGATTTCCCATAGATATTGATGGGGTTTACTGGTGAAAATTCATGATACGGTTCAGTAGAAAATCCATCAAATACGTAATCTGTACTAACATAAACAAGCTTCGAGTGATGTAATTCTCCCGCTATGGCAATATTACGTGTAGCAATTCCATTAACAAGAAAGGCAGAGTCTTGTTCTGACTCGGCTTTGTCTACATTGGTAAAGGCAGCACAATGAATAATAATCTCAGGCTGTAAGAAAGAAACCACTTTTGTAACCTCATCCATATTAGTAACATCTAATTTGGTCTTTCCCATTCCGTGCACTTTATAACCTAATTGATTTAATAACAAAACAATGTCTGATCCAAGTTGACCATCTGCACCTGTAACAAGTACTGTAGAAATATCTAACTCACCTCAGTATTATGGTCTAGTATAACCTAAGAACCTCAATATATAGTAGGTATTACAGAAGGATCTAATTAAAAGTTTTTCTGAGAATTTACTAATTTACCCCACCAATTCTCGTTTGTTTTGTACCACGAAATGGTTTCAACTATTCCTTCGTTAAATGAATATTGGGGCTTCCAACCTAGTTCTTCTCTTATTTTTCTAGAGTCGATCGCGTATCTATAATCATGCCCTAATCGATCACTAACAAAAGTAATTAATTTATTTGAAACTCCTAAAGATTTAACAATATGTTCTACTATTTCAATATTCGTACGCTCATTAGACCCACCGATATTATATACTTCACCTGGTTTTCCTTTATGAATAACCGAGTCAATTGCTGAGCAATGATCTCTCACATGTAGCCAATCTCGGATATTTCTACCATCTCCAAAAACAGGCAACTTCTTTCCTTTTAAAGCGTTAATGATCATGAGCGGTATTAATTTTTCAGGAAATTGGTAAGGTCCATAATTGTTTGAACAGCGAGTAATATTTACATGTAAGCCGAATGTCTCATGATACGACCTGACCAATAGATCAGCACTTGCTTTACTGGCCGAATAAGGACTATTTGGAGATAAAGGGGTATCTTCTGTAAAATAACCACTTGGTCCAAGAGAGCCATAAACTTCATCCGTTGAAATTTGTATGAGGCGAATATCGTTATCTTTAGCAACATCTAAAATTACTTGAGTACCAACTATATTCGATGTAACAAATTCTTTTGAACTATTAATACTTCTGTCAACGTGTGATTCAGCAGCAAAATTTACGATAATATCGATATTGTACATATTGACTACATATTCTAATAGTTCCTTGTTTGTAATATCACCTTTCATAAAGGAGTAATTTGCAAAACCTTGTAAGGAAGCCAAGTTTTCCAAATTTCCAGCATAAGTCAGTTTATCAAAATTTATAATTTCTGTATCTGGATACTTTTCAAGATAATAATGAATAAAATTACTTCCGATAAATCCTGCTCCACCTGTGATAAGTAATTTCATCGGTTTTTACTCCTTTATTAGAAAGTTCATTTCCGCATTTTTTAATAAGGGAAGTTTGCTATCCTTCTCAGATAAAATCGGTGTTGATGTAGGCCATTGAATACCAATGGAGGGATCGTTCCAAATGATTCCTCGATCATGTTTAGGTTCGTAGTATTCATCTACTTTATATAATACCTGAGTATTTGGCTCTATAGTGCAAAATCCATGTGCAAATCCCTTTGGAATGAAAACTTGATGTTTATTTTGTTCACTTAACATAACACTAATCCACTGACCAAAAGTTTCAGAGTTTTGGCGAAGATCAACAATTATATCAATAATTGCACCCGAACACACACGAACAAGCTTTGACTGTGCTCTAGGGTTTAGCTGATAATGCAAACCACGTAATACTCCTGCTTCTGTGGATAGGGAATGGTTATCTTGAACAAAGCTCACATCTATACTTTGTTCTTTTAGTACTTTCTTATTATAGCTTTCCATAAAAAAACCACGGTTGTCATCATACACAGCAGGTTCTAATATATATACACCTTGAAGCTTCGTAGCTATTATATTCATTTTTCACCTCTTACTTACTTCTTTTTTCCAACACCTTCATAAGATGATTTCCATAGTCATTTTTCATTAACGGCGTCGCTAAATCATATAACTTTCCACTTGAAATATACTCTTTTTCAAATGCTATTTCTTCAATACAAGCAATCTTTTTATTTTGAGTTTCTTCTATATTTTTTATTAACTGGGAAGCCATAAATAAGGACTGGTGTGTTCCAGTGTCGATCCAAAAGTTATCTTGATCTAGTAATTTAACTGTTAGTTCTCCTTTGCCAAGATAAGCTTTGTTAACATCTGTAATCTCCAACTCACCTCTAGCAGATTTTCTGATATTCTTTGAAATATTTACTACTTGATTATCATAAAAATATAGTCCAGTTACTGCATAATTCGATTTTGGTTGAGAAGGTTTTTCCTCAATGGAGGTAACAGTTCCATTCTCTGAAAAGTCAACGACTCCAAACCGTTTTGGGTCACTTACGTAATAACCAAATACAGTAGCACCTTTTTTTTGATTAACCGCCTCAGCTATGAGCTTTTGACATTGATAACCATAAAATATGTTATCACCTAATATTAGCGCTACTTGGTCGCTACCAATAAATTTCTCTCCAATAATGAAGGCTTGTGCAATTCCCTCTGGTGATGGTTGTACTTCATAATTAATAGAAATACCTAAATTTGTACCATTTCCTAATAATTCTTTGTAATGTGGAGTGTCCCGTGGAGTAGAAATAATTAAAATTTCTTTTATACCAGCTAGCATTAGTGTAGAAAGGGGATAGTATATCATTGGTTTATCATAAATAGGTAGTAGATGTTTGGAGATAAAGCGAGTTAAAGGGTGCAATCTAGTGCCACTACCCCCAGCTAAAATAATCCCTTTCAATTTTATAACCCCCTAATATTTAAAGTTATCTTTTGGTAGTGTATGTTGCGAAAACTAAATACGTAACTCACAAGACAAAAAAATTAGGTGGTTATTAAAATTAAATTAGGAAATTACGTTTACATTTTAATACTAGCAAGAATCAGCTAAAAACTATTCAGCGTCTTTTTCTTCCCATGGTTTTCTATTTTTCCTCATTTTAGCTTGAATTCCTTTAGGATGGATCCTGTGTTCATCTGTTATATAATGAATAGGGTGAAAGCTCCAATAATTAACTAATTCTTTAAAGAAAACCGCATCTGCATATCCCCAATATTGAGGGTCATCGTTCCATCCGTTCACTTTATCAAAGCAACTACGTCTGTGCATAAAAGAATTGTGATCAACCTTACTCATGGGACGTTTAGTGATCCCAAAAGATGGTCGAACGGATATTTTAACAATTTTTTTATTATTCATACGTACTACACGTTGCCGACCATAAACAACATGTATGTGAGGATTTTTGTTAAAAACTGCCACCATTTTCCTAAATCTTTGAGGGTAATATATATCATCATCTGTTAAATATGTTACTAAATCTCCTGTAATGTGGGGTATAGCAAGATTAATGCAGGTTGCATAGCGAACAGTCTTATTCCGATCCTCATCACTAACTCCAGATTGAATTAGTTTTATTCGAGAATCCTTCTTAACAAGCTTTCTTACTACCCGTTTTGTAACTTCGTTGGAATTATCATCCACTATGATTAGCTCCCAATGGGGGTATGTCTGCGTTAGTACACTTTCTACAGCTTCACGTATCCCATTTGGTCTATTATAGCTTGTTAGTATACAACTTACTTTCAGCATTCTTTCACCATCTTTTTTAAAAGGCTTTTGTCATAAAAACTCGTACAATTATCTTATGTAATTGGAGATGATTTGGTTTGGGGAACTGTTCTTAGTTTTGATTAAAAAGTCAAGAAAGTATAACTTTTTTGAACTTTAATAGTTGTCTAGCTCCAGGCGCCTTGCGAGTTTCTTATTGACGAATGTCTTTATAAATTAACTGTTTCAACTTCTTAAATAGAGAAAAGCCAGTTCCGTTTTAGAAACCAGCTTTTTTAATATGAATTAGAAGGTCAGGGTATAACAACAATTTTTTCCTTACATGAGCTACAAAACTTAGCGTATTGGATACATGTTTCTATTGAGTCAGTTAGCTCCATTGGCCACCATCGTATTGCACCCATAGGAGCCTTCGCTGCAAATGCTTCAACGGATTCTGGAATATGTCCTACAATAACAATTTCCATTTCTTTAAATCCAGATGCAAAACCTTTTTGAAGTGTCTTGAATAATTGATCATGTTCTTTTGTAGCATCTGAGTGGGGAATAGGAAACAAGATGGAAACTTTTGAATTATCTTCATTAATAATATGTGCTGATTTTCTAGCCGGACTATTTTCTGGAGTTTCCCAGACACGACTATATGGTAACTGATTAGGTAAATCCAGTTCCTTCAATCTATTATCTATTCTATCGCTGTAATATTTATTTAGTTGCTTAACAAGAATCTGTATCTGTTTATTTCTGATGAAAGTAGAATTATTTCCACCTTCATTTCGGTATTGGATGTAGAGTAAATCTGGAATAGCCACATACTTCGTACATAAAAACGTACGAACAAGTAGGTCATAATCATCTGCAACAAGCAACTCATCACGATGACCACCCAACAGGTGATAACATTCTTTTGTCCAAGCTCGAGGGTGATTTGGTAATCCCACTAAATGACGAATTGTACTCCAATTAATCGTAGTATGTGTTTGCACATTTTGCCATCGATTCATTTCATGTAGCCAAACCCTATAGTAGGTGCTGTATCCGAAACCACAGTCCCAACCGTACCAATGAGCATGATTACTCTCTGCGTACACCTCCGTACAATCTCCATAAACAAACCCACATTCGGGGTGCTCTTGAAATGCATGAACGATTTTCTCCAAACATCTAGGAGTGAGCTCATCATCATGATCTAACTCCACTAATATCTCTCCAGTACATAAACTTGCAGCATACCTCTTAATTGCCCCTATGTAACCATTCCGGGCATCTTGGCGGTATCTTCGTACTCTGGAATCATCTAATGGGCGAAGGAATTTATTATATGTCTCATCGTCATCGCCAGAGTCATCTACTATTACCCACTCCCAGTTCGGATACGTTTGCTTTAGTAAAGACTGATAAGGCCGTTGAATTTTCTCCTTGGTCTTATAGCTAGCTGTAAACACAGATACTAATGGTGTATTGGAATTAAAACGGGTAGATGGAATCGTCTTTTTATTAGGAAGTGGGTCGGTATGTTTGAGCCAACAGTAAAATAGATGGAAAGGTTCTATCTTAGCAAGGGAATCAAAATGTAGCCAACGCTTTTTCTCATGTAATGGTAACGCGATTAGTGTTTTAAATTCTTCCCAGCCTTCTCCTACTGATACATAGACACGAGGTTTTTTGGGATGACTGTCTAATAATTTATCTTCAGGTCCATACATTTTTACTATGAGGTGGCTTTCAGCTAACCTTTTTATCAGTGCTTCTAACTCTTCTGTTGTATTTTGTTTAGAAATAAAAAGATGGATTGTCAATAATGGCGTTTGATCGATAGACATGGCTATTCTCCTTTCAAATTGTTCGAACTAAATTTAGGTATCGAACACTATTCCTATAACTCATGCACTTCATCATCACATTATTCCATTTAGTTCATATAGATATGTGTATGAGTAACAACGTAAAACGTTCATCATGGAAAATGAATAATAGGTTTTTGTCTATTATTTCTTTCCATTCTTTTGATGAAGAAAGGAGCTGAAATCTCGTCCGTTATGAAACAAACACCATTTTTACGACCTAACCTTGTTAAAAAGGAGACACTGCTTCCTTATTTAACAGAAATAGAGGAGTCTAGAATATATAGTAATTTCGGCCCCCTTAATTCCCGCTTCGAACAAAGAGTGTTGGAAGAGTATTATGAATGCGATGGGGCGGTTACAACGGTTAATAATGCGACAATCGGATTAATAGCCGCAATTTCACAATGCAAAAGACCAATTGGGAAGTATGTTTTACTCCCGAGTTTCACCTTTGCTGCAACACCTTTAGCTGCATTATGGTGTGGTTTACAACCTTATTTTGTAGATATCAAACCAGACGACTGGTGTATGGATGAAAATCAAGTTCGCGAGTTGGTACATACTCTCGGTGACCAAGTTGCTGCAATTGTTCCATATGCTACTTTTGGTACAAACATAAACCTCGATTTTTACCAAGACATTCATGAGTCTGGTATACCAGTAGTAGTAGATGCTGCTTCTAGCTTCGGAGTCAATGAGAATAACAATTATTTTGGGAAGGGGTTCCCAGGATGTATTGTGTTTAGCTTCCATGCAACTAAAGCATTTGGTGTAGGTGAAGGAGGGCTACTTTATAGCGCCAATAAGAACTTAATTTCCCAGGTTCGCCAAGCTGAGAATTTTGGTTTTTCGTCTACAAAAGAAGCTACTATACAGGGGATAAATGGGAAAATGTCGGAATACACGGCAGCCATTGCTTTATCCACGCTAGATGAATTTCCACAAAAAGTAAAATCAAGAAAACAAATCTACACTTGGTACTTTGAATTACTCGACCAAAAGGCGTTTTTGGAGAAAGAATGGAAATTACAGAAAACGAAAGGAGAAATTCCTTATCAGTTTATGCCGATTTGCTGTCCGTTAGATATAAAAAATGATGCTGTTATTCAGTCACTAGCAACGAAACACATCGAAGCTAGAACATATTTCTCGCCACCCTGTCATCAGCAGTCCATTTTTAAGAAGTATCCTCACACTCCTTTAACAGTTACGGAAAAAATCTCAAGACAAATCCTCAGTCTTCCTTTATGGGAAGAAATGACGCAGGATGATGTTCAGAGAATTGTGGAAGGGTTGGGTTAAACTTGAAACCACTCGTAATATGGGGTTGTGGTGGCCATGGACGAGAAGTTCTTCATCTTTGTGAAATAATCGGGATGGAAGTGACCGGATTTTTAGATGAACGCCCTAATGTTAAAGGGCAAGTCGTGGATGGCATTCCGGTTTTAGGAGATTTACCAGATATCATCTCGTTAAAAAATCATGTGAAGATTGTATGTGCAGGTGTGGGTGACCCATATTTAAAAAAACGTTTTGTTGAAAAAACAGAGAATCTTGGTTTTGAGTTTGCTGATTCAATAGTACATCCTTCTGTGTTCCTTTCAAAGCGAAATCGAATAGGAATTGGTAATATTATTTGCGAAGGAACGATTATCACAACAAATGTGGAGATAGGGAATTTTGTAATTATAAATCGAGGAGCAAATATTAGTCATGATATAAAAGTGAAAGATTATGTGACAGTTTCACCTGGTGTACAAATCGCAGGAAATGTAACAATCCAAGAAGGTGCTTATATTGGTATTGGTTCTTCTATTCGTGAAAAAACTACAATTGGCTCTTGGTCCATCATTGGCGGGGGAGCATTTGTCAATAAAGATGTACCTGAGCACACTATGTGCGCAGGTGTTCCAGCAAAATTTAAAAAAAAATTAATATAATTCTTTGCAGAAGGAGGGGTTCACAGTGAAACTCCCATTAGTAAGCGTAGTTATTCCTGCTTATAACCGTCCCGATACTTTAGAAATAGCCATTAAAAGTGTTTTAGAACAAACTTATTCTAATATCGAAATTATTATCTGTGATGATAGTACAGATGATCGAGTTCAAAAAATGTTAGAGCCATATTTAGAATCATATTCTTTTATTCAGTATTATAAAAACGAACAAAATTTGTTTCTAAAAAATTGGCATAAATGCTTCGACCACGCGAACGGAGAATATATTAATTACTTAATGGATGATGATGTATTTCATAAAGAGAAAATTGAAAAAATGCTCTATTATTTCAACGAATTTGATAATATTACACTTGTTACGTCGTATCGACAAACGATTAATAATAAAGGAGACATTATACCACCAATATGGGCTACGGCAAGACTTTATCAGGAAACGAGAATCATGGATGGAACGATGTTTGGGAATGTGGCATTAACCCGTGGACTTAATGTGATAGGTGAACCAACGACTGTTTTATTTAGAAAGAAAGATCTTACTGAACCATTCGGAATATATAAAGGAAACCAATATTCACTTGTCAATGATTTAGCATCTTGGTTATCACTTCTATCCAAAGGAAAGGCCGTATACATTCCAGAAGCACTAAGTTATTTTCGATTACATCCCGATCAAACGAGCAATAAAATAGGAGCAAGTTCATTCAAGGAATGGTTAGACATCTTAATTGCTGCACGAGAAGATGGATTTCTTGAATGTAACGATTTATATAAATCTGCACTTCTCACATACCGTGGAAGAATTAAGAACCATCCGAAGTTTGGAGATGTAAATGAACGTATTGAGAGCATATTAAACAACATTTAAGAAATAGGTCACGATAATAGTTATTTTGTTAATCGAAAGATTCCATAAGAGTAAAAAACAATTTTAATTACAAAGATATGTAGAATCAAAATTATTAATAACTAATTTTTTAATATAATTACCATCGTTGTATGAGGAGGAAGATGGGAGATAAGCGAAGATGGAAAATTTTGTTGATGATGTAAATAGAACGGGTGTTGAAAAGTATTTGTATGATAAAAGTGTACTATACGTTCCTAAAATATATAGAGGAACTTACGAAGTTATTAATGAAGGGATAATGGACCAGCTAAAAAATCAAGTTCGTGAAGTATATATAGCAAAACAAGAGGAGAACATTGTAATTCTAGCAGCTCAAATCAAACCAGACTTAGTGCTGGTACTACTGGGTGATACATTTCCTACAGATCAAGTAAAAGCTATTAGAGAAATGGGTATCAAAACAGCAGTTTGGTTTACTGATGACCCTTATTTTTCAGATGTCTCCTGTAAAATAGCTCCCTATTATCAATACGTGTTCACTCAAGAGATTAGTTGTGTTTCCCAGTATCAATTACTTGGAATCCCTCACGTACATTATTTACCTCTCGCAAGTAATACGAAATATTTTCATTATCAACACAATAATAATCAAAATATAGACGTTTGTTTTATGGGAGCAGCTTGGAATAATAGACTTTCTATGTTCGATGAAATTGCCCACTCACTTGCAAAAAAAAATGTTATTATCGTCGGGTATCATTGGAATCGAATGAAAAACTATCATTTACTTTCTGAGAAGGTCCGTCATACAATATTATCTCCCGAAGAATCAGCCAGCCTTATAAATCAATCTAAAATTGTGATTAACCATCATCGCTCCTTTGATGATAGTACGTTTTTCAGCAAAAACAGTAATAAGCTTCCAGGTCTGTCAATTAACCCTCGTACATTTGAAATATCTGCGTGTAGTGCATTTCAACTAACAGATATACGCCAAGAATTAAGTCGTTATTTTCAACTAGGTAAGGAAATTGAAACATATTCATCTCCTTTAGAATTAATTGAAAAGATAGATTACTATTTAGTACATGAGGATGAAAGGAAGCAGGTTGCGAAGAAAGCATATAATATAACAAAAAATAATCATACTTATTATCATAGAATTAGAACTCTGTTAAAAGTAGTATTTGCAGAATGAAAGTTCAAAATGAGTGAGGAGAGGGAACATATATAGAACTAGATAAGTAATATGAGTTTCAATATCTAGAGTGAGTGAAAAAATCCTTAAAAAATAACGGGTTAGAAAGAGGGGAATAGAAATTAGTGAAAGTTAGTTTCCAATACATCAATTGTATGAATGGGGGAGTGTCAACTACAGAGCACACTACTCGGTTACATTTACAAGTTCTCATTGTTCATTGTTCTGATTTAAAGTTAAATTAATCAAGTAAAGAAACCTCCATTCCTTTTGTACAAAGGGTTGAGGCTTCTTTTTTAAAAAAAGGGATGAAAGCATAAATTCCTTGGCTTAAGCGTAGTTTTTTAGTAGACAATGGTTCTTTGAAAGTTCCTATGAAATCGTTATAACTTTATATTTTGGTTTTATTTTCCCAAGGAAATTCATTAAAAGGGGAACTTATATTGAGGAAAGAACAAAACTTTTTATATGCTTCTTTTTCAGATAGGTTGATAATTAATATATCGTTTGGACGATCTTTAAAGTATTGTTTTACTCCTTCTATATACTTTTGATAATGATTCATTAAGATTCCTTTATTATAAGGATCATTCTCAGGTAACCCATAAAAAATTCTGTTATATTTCCACATCCAACCTGGAAATACATATCTAGTATCCATTAAATTCTCTTTGGTTGGTACTTTTCCATTTCCAAATAGTATAGAGTGATATCTTACAAGTGAATTGTACCATTGTTCAGGGCTATCACGTATTGTTAAAATAAACTTACTGTCAGGATATGCATCATCAAGGTACTTGTAAGTATTAGGTACACTGAAAGGGAAATCTTGAAATACTTGTGCTGATTTACAGTATTTGATTATCGCATCAAAATTTCCACTCAAATACTCATTCATTAAAAGTTCCGCATAATGTTGATTACCAACGTTAAATCCCAAATTATCAAAGGCTTTTTTTAGTGACGTTGTACCAGTTTTATTAAATCCAATACAAAATATTTTATTTTTCATAATAACGCAGCCTTTCATTATTAAGTAAAATAAATTCAAGCATAACTATATATCTTCATTGAGACAAATAAAGCTGTGAAATGTATCTATTATATTCTTTACTATTTATGTTTCTATCACTAATAATGGTAGAGTATAAGTCTTTTACAGATTTTGGTACCCTTTGATGATTCATAAAATTTTCATATGTTGATTGGTGGTGCCTCAATTTTTGTTGTATAAAATTATTCAACATACTCGCATTATTTATATCTACTTTTGGTAAGTTTAATGCCTTAGCTATTGATTGTATTGTACTTAGTGGAGCATTCAGTATATCTTCATAATGTACTACAGACCTTTTACTATTGATAGTCCAATATAAAATGGACAAGGTATATACAAACCATATGCGAATTGATTTTTCTAAAGAAAAACCATCTCTACTATTTAAAGATTTATATATATCTAACGGGTTCCTAATACAAATAATATAATTTATATCAATATTTAACTCATTCAGAACCTCTTGCCATAATGGCATCAACAAGCATGTTCTAGGGTCTTTCCATAACCAAAGTTTATAAGATCCATAGTCTTTCCTTATCATCTTTTTCAACTCGTCTTTATATGGAAGGATCCTTTTAGACTCCCACCATCTACCTTTAATGAATTCTTCCGAGTCCCAAGCAAGTCCTATAAGATCTAAAATCTGATCATTTAGTTGAGTTATTTTTTTCTGTTCCCAATATCCTTTGGGGTTATGAATATGAGGTTTCATCAATGTATTTGTATCACCAATTTCAACTCCAAGAAGATTAATTGATCTTGTAATAGCAGACGTTCCGCTTCTGTGCATCCCAGAAACACAGATAGCTCTATCCCTATTTATATCCATATCGTTATTCTCCTTAACACATTGTATTAAATATTTATATAAAGTAATTCCTCAGGCTTCTCAATTCCCCATTTTTTTATAAACTTTTTTTCATTTATATGAGATATGTCCTTCATATTTATATTATTGGATTTAAATGATGTATTTCCATCATGATGTACATAGGTGTCGCCAGCAACAATCATTTTATACCCACTACGAAAAGCACGATAAGAAAAGTCTATATCCTCGTATGTTCCTAAAGTAAAACGTTCGTCAAGTATTCCTATTTTTTTCAATACTTCTTTCTTGAACAGTAGACAGAATCCACTTAATACTGCCACTGACTTCCATCTATTTGGATTGTGAATATTGTGCATTGATGCAAAGCGATGATATTCAATAAAATTGGAATAATTAGCATGATATAGTTGTTGAGGAAGTGCTGCATTGGATACAGGTCCTACCATGCCAACTGTTTTGTCTGAGTATAGTGCACTACTTAGGTTTTTCAACCAATTATGTGAGACCACTGTATCGTTATTAAGTAGTAGTATCTGTTTTCCTTTAGCTACCTTTAAACCTTGATTACATCCACCAGAAAACCCTCGATTCTCTTCGTTACATATTAGCTTTATATCTTGTAATTTCTTTAAATATTTAATCATACTTTTATCGGATCCATTATCTATTATAATAATTTCATAAGGTTGTTTTGTATATTTGTATATACTGTGTAGACATTTTCTCGTTATAGCTAAATTATTTAACGTTAAGATAATAATACTAGTCAATGGCATCTCATAACTTCCTTTCAATTGACAAATTACCAAATTTAACGAATAAATAGTAAAATAGTTGATTCTACTATCTTCATCAAAAGTTCGCTATTTGTGTAACAGAAAAATTGAAAATCAATGTTTCCAACCTCGTACAATTATCTTATGTATGTAGTATCCTTAGTGGAAGTAATTTACGTGTTTTTTATAAGTTTTTGAGTAATTTGTCCTTACTAAGATAAAATTTATTCTTGAAAAAGTATCTCTCTCTTTAGGCAACGGTGTATTGTCTACAATCTATTTTCAGAACGACAAGACACCATTCCCTATTCAACTATTACTCTGTGAGGCTACCATTGTAGTAAAATGTAATAGGAATAATTACTTTACGTAAAACTAATACCACAATTATTAAGTTGTTCAAGAAATAAACTATATAAAGCATGTAATTCTTTTTTATACTGTGAAGGTATTCCAGCATACTCCCCATTGAAAATTATTTTGTCGTAAGGAAAATTGGTAAAATCATATTGTTGTTTCACACCGAGAAATTTAAAAATATCATTTAGCAATTTTTGGGGATTTCTTTCAATATCTTCATACATACCTATAAAGATTTGGGACTCAGGATATACTGACTTCCAATTATTAATTATATGAAGGTAATTTGATCTCATGATACAATCATAGGATCTCATGAAGTTAATGATTTCTCTTTCACTCACTTCATTTATACTTCTTTTTTCAAATTTAGTGAAATGCATTATTGTATGGGACCAAGCCCTATCGATAGGATTTCTTAAGAGTAAAATAATTTTAAGATTAGGTAATATTTTTTTAATATATTTAATCCTTTCGTAGGATAGAATACCATATGCTGGTGTAATTTCCCCTTTTAACCTATTGTTACCTTCAAAAAATTTCCAATAATTTATATTTCGGGAAATCGATTTATTAAAATAATGTAATTCTTTGATATTTGGTAAATAAAGTTCAGGGTGAATTCGGAGATTCTCATATAACCAAGTAGTACCAGATTTCTGTGCACCAATTCCTAAAAATTGGGGTCCTTGTTTTACTTCTCTCAGAGTTTTCCAATTTTCTATATAATACTTCTTATCAAAAACCTCGATATTGTAAATACCTGATGAAAACAATTCATATACTATTTCATCATAATTCGGAGAAACAATAATCACTTTATAGTCTCTATATTTTAAGAGCTGGTTTGTGGACAATACCTTTATACCCTTTACAAAGCTCCCAGCCTTACTTTCATCATAGGCACAAAAATAAACAACATTATACGTCCTAACTAGAAATTTATATGCTTCTTTTCCCTTATCGGAAGCACCATAAATAATTATATTTTGTTTCACATCACTCACTCCTTTCATATACCAGATTAACTACAAATAGCACTTCAAAAATTTCCTCAACTTATAAATATTTATTCTCCATTTTGCTTCATGGATAGACTTATGATTCTCTATCGTTTCTCCAAAAAAATAGTTTAGTTGGCCACTTGTAGAAGTGTTGATTAAAATATCACTCATTTTTACAAAGTTCCTAGTTGTAAGTACTAGTTTTCTTCTTGATTTTCTTTGAAATACACTATTGTACATACCAGACCCAGAAGGACCAGCAATTATATTGGCATTCTTAAAAAGATTTATCTGCTGCCCTACACTCAATTCCTGCGGATGAACAATTCGAAATCCAAAGGAAGCAAATATTTTTTCTACTTCTTTTTCATTTACTAACTGTCGTCTTTTATTATTTAACTTTGATCTCGATACATAAATTTTTTTAGGACCAACACTTCTATTATAATATTCACCAATTTTTGTCCAGATGTTATAGGCATACGATGATGTATACTTTCTTAAAACAAACGCTTGAACAGGAATATGAAGTCTTTCACACCTTATGGGTTCGTTTAAGAATAAAATTTGCTTTTTTGAGATTCCTAATGATTTTAAAATATCAAGCTGCCACCGCTTATTATCATTAGGATTCATAATAAATTTATATCGGCTTATATCCATATATTGAGTAATCCATAATCTTGAAACTACCTCTAATAAAAAATGGCCATATCCTTGTGAAATTTCTCCACTTAAAAAAATACTATCCCCTGGTTGGTAATTCGTTTCACTGATTCTTTCTTTTGTAGTAAATTTATTCGAAACTTCATTAAACCTTAACCCCTTATGTGGAGAGATATACTGATAATGCCTGAAACTATCAGGTAGTATATATTTGTTGTCATAAATAATTACCTGATTTTTTAAACATAAGCCATCTTTTATACTAGCTAAATAAATTTCATTCGTTGAGCAGAAATTGGGCAGATGTATTTTTTCTTGCGGAGTAAAAACCGGGAGAGTTAAGTTGTTTTTTTCTGGAGGTATAACAACATATAAGCTATTTTCACGTAATTTTCCCTTCTTATACTCTTTAAAATCCTTTACTTCACAAAAATTACGATAGTCTAAATACTTCAGATGCAAAGACTCTTTTTTCATTTTCCATCCACACCTTTTAAAAATCATAGTTAAAAAACAGAAGACACTTATCCATAAAACATGATAAGAAGGAACAAACAATAATAATATGCTATTCATTTAAAGACTGTTGGTTTGGACAAATATGTAGCTTTCTCACAATCCATAAAAATATTTAATAGATATTGTTCTTTTGAAGGTATCACTCAAATCATAAGCAACAATTGACGATTAACAGGCCGTAGAAAAAGACTACTGCGCAGGGCACATACTCAATCAATAATTCTGTGATTGAATACGATGGGAACAAGATATCGATAATTGATTGGAAATTAATAGATTTAATCAGTCTGAGTTTGGTAATCTATCTCGATATCAAAAAATAAACGACACTCAAACATTAGTAGATTTCTGTAGACCAAATTTATTTCTTTCTAAAATAGTCATACAACTATATTTACTATATGTAATAGTGAATTTTTAAGATTTCTAATTAAGGAGGGAGGGAGTAATTAATGTCCATTTATTCATCGGGACCTATTGAAAATAATCCTGTTAGCGGTGTTAGGCCAACTCAACAAGTAACTGTTAAAATCTCAAATAACGATTCCTCAAATACATCTACTATATTCATTCAAGGGTATGCACTAAATGGTACAAGAAGTTTGTACGTTCAAGAAGTATTTGCTGTAGGACCAAATCAGGTAATGACAAAAAACTATTTTGCTAACTTAGATGGATTTGAATTCATTATTACAACGGGTGGTGACGCTGAAGAGGATACCATCGTTTCGTTTTGGGGTAAAAATGCAGCAGGTCAATTAATAGCTGCACATCGACTTGTTTCAGAGGAACTTGACATTTAATACACTTTTTTTACTTTATTAGGATAAAAACTTTAGTTACTAACGATAACATTGGAAAGATTAAGTACAATTTCGATTTTAATCCATTTTATTCACTATACAACTTTTACTTTTTCATTCTCCTATATATTATTTTCTAGCAATTTAATTAATCTAATTTCTCATAGAAAATAATCAACATTTTATGAAGTAGTTCAAAAAATATAGTGTAAAGGAGGTAAACTCTTAATGGCATTTTTTTCGACTGGACCCATTGAAAATAATCAAGTGGGTGCGGTACGTGCTAGCGCCCAAGTAACAGTAAAAATTGAAAATCAAAGTTCAATTAATTTTTCAACTGTTTTCATTAGGGGCTTTGTATTAAATGGTTCACGAACTCAATATGTAAGTGAACTTTTTTCACTAGCACCTAATGAGGTAACGACAAGAACCTATTTTGCAAATGCAAATGGATTCGAGTTTGATTTTACAACAGGAGGAGATGCAGAGGAAGTAACGGAAGTCTCTGTTTGGGGAAAAACTCCTTCAGGGAAATTAGTTACTGCTCACCGTCTTGTATCAGAGGAACTGTTAGGAGCAAGCGTTGGAGATCAAGGACCTCAAGGGAACGACGGGCCTCAAGGAGAACAAGGACCTCAAGGGAACGATGGACCTCAAGGAACTCAAGGAGAACAAGGCCCAGTAGGAGAACAAGGGCCTCAAGGGGATCAAGGACCTCAAGGGGATCAAGGACCTCAAGGGAACGATGGACCTCAAGGAACTCAAGGGGATCAAGGACCTGAAGGGGATCAAGGACCTGAAGGGGATCAAGGACCTCAAGGAGATCAAGGACCTGAAGGGGACCAAGGACCAGTAGGAGATCAAGGACCTGAAGGGAACGATGGACCTCAAGGGGACCAAGGGCCAGTAGGAGATCAAGGGACTCAAGGAGAACAAGGACCTCAAGGGAACGATGGACCTCAAGGAACTCAAGGAGAACAAGGGCCTGAAGGAGATCAAGGAACTCAAGGGGATCAAGGACCTCAAGGAGATCAAGGACCTGAAGGGGATCAAGGACCTGAAGGGGATCAAGGACCTCAAGGAGATCAAGGACCTGATGGGAACCAAGGACCAGTAGGAGATCAAGGACCTCAAGGGGACGAAGGGCCTCAAGGAGAACAAGGGCCAGTAGGAGATCAAGGGACTCAAGGAGAGCAAGGCCCAGAAGGAGAACAAGGGCCTCAAGGGGACCAAGGGCCAGTAGGAGAACAAGGGCCTCAAGGAGAACAAGGACCTCAAGGGAACGATGGACCTCAAGGAACTCAAGGAGAACAAGGGCCTGAAGGAGATCAAGGACCTCAAGGGGATCAAGGACCTCAAGGAGATCAAGGACCTCAAGGGGACCAAGGGCCAGTAGGAGATCAAGGACCTCAAGGAGATCAAGGACCTGAAGGAGATCAAGGGCCTGAAGGTGAACAAGGCCCCGAAGGAGAACAAGGGCCACAAGGGGATCAAGGACCTGAAGGGGACCAAGGACCTCAAGGAGATCAAGGACCACAAGGAGAACAAGGAGCAATTAACGATGAGGTTATAATTGAAAGTATTGGTCCAGAAGTTAACTCCCAATTCGATGAATTGAATACCGCAGAAAGGACACCAATTGTTGAATTAACCTCTGTATACGGTCTATCAGATTTACGAGACATAGTTCAAACAACAGGGGCTGGAACGGTAACGAATACAACAGTAGAATATCAAGTAGAGACAACGACTGCCGATACAGATAGTGCCACACTAGATAGTGTGGAAAGAGGCAGATATATGCCAGGATATGCAGGTCAAGCTGGTATTGGAGTTCGAATACCGCTTCCCCCTACAAATAACCAAGTATTCCGTTGGGGTATGGTAGATGACGAGAACGGAGCCTTCTTTGGTCAAAGTGTAGCTGATGGAATATTTGTTGCAATTAGAAGAGCGGGTGTAGATACATTCATCCCTCAATCGGCCTGGAATGTAGATCAATTGGATGGTACAGGACCGAGTGGATTAACCCTAAATTTAGCTTTAGGTAACATCTTCCAAATAAACTTTACTTGGTATGGGTACGGTGTCATTGAGTTTAACGTTGTCGTGCAAAATCCATCTACACTAGCACAAGAAGTTGTGACCGTGCACCGATTCCGTCCAACAGATGAAACAAGTTTAGCAGATCCTAATTTACCACTAAGAGCTCAAATTGAAAATAATGGTACTACGGAAGGTCCTCGAGATCTATTTGTAGGAGGAAGACAGTATAGTATTCTAGGAAAATTTAACCCTGAATTTAGAATCACTTCAGAAAGGAGAAATGCTACAGTAGGAACGGCAGGCCTACCAGTTATATCATTTCAGAGGAAGGCTATATTTCCAACAGGTTCTGCGAGACCGAACTCTGTAAGTGTGACGTTAGAAGGTTTAGATATTGTTGCGGGTGAAGATATCTATTTCCAAGTAATAGTGGGAGGAACATTAAATACCGCATTCACAGAATTCCCTTCTACGAACACTGACATTCCTAATAATGAAACAGCTTTACTTGTAAACAATACTGCTTCAACGATAACAGGCGGTCAAGTCGTCTACCAAGGTGTCGGAGCAGGAGCCCAAGGGAATAACAGAGAGTTAGCGACAGCAAGTCTATTAAGCTTTGAACTTCCAGATCTTGAACCAGTGTCATTAGTAATCGGAACAATCTCCGGATCAACAGATGTATCAGCAGTATTCAGAGTAAATGAAGAATGGTAAAGAATAGATGCTATTTTGAACGAAAGGAGGATTTTTATGGTTTCAATTAATAATGTCGGACCTAATGTTAGTTCTCAATTCAATGAACTTATGGTCTCAAGAAGAACTCCCGTCATTGAATTGACTTCGGTATACGGTCTATCAAATTTACGAGACTTAGTTGAAACAACAGGGGCTGGAACGGTAACGAATACAACAGTAGAATATCAAGTAGAGACAACGACTGCCGATACAGATAGTGCCACACTAGATAGTGTGGAAAGAGGCAGATATATGCCAGGATATGCAGGTCAAGCTGGTATTGGAGTTCGAATACCGCTTCCCCCTACAAATAACCAAGTATTCCGTTGGGGTATGGTAGATGACGAGAACGGAGCCTTCTTTGGTCAAAGTGTAGCTGATGGAATATTTGTTGCAATTAGAAGAGCGGGTGCAGATACAATCATCCCTCAATCGGCTTGGAATGTAGATCAATTGGATGGTACAGGAACGAGTGGATTAACCTTAAACTTAGCATTAGGTAACATCTTTCATATAAATTTTACTTGGTATGGGTACGGTGTCATTGAGTTTAACGTTGTCGTGCAAAATCCATCTACACTAGCACAAGAAGTTGTGACCGTGCACCGATTCCGTCCAATAGATGAAACAAGTTTAACAGATCCAAATTTACCACTACGAGCACAGATTGAAAATAATGGTACTACGGAAGGTCTTCGAAATCTATTTGTAGGAGGAAGACAATATAGTATTCTTGGTAAATTTAATCCTGAATTTAGAATCACTTCAGAAAGGCGAACTGTTTTAGTAGGTGAAGCTGGTGTACCAGTTATATCATTTCAGAGGAAGGCTATATTTCCAACAGGTTCTGCGAGACCGAACTCCGTAAGTGTGACGTTAGAAGGTGTAGATATTGTTACAGCATCAGATATCTATTTTCAAATTATTGTAGGAGGAACCGTAAATACAGCATTTACTAACTTTCCAACACCGACAACAGACATTCCAGATAATGAAACTGCTTTACTCGTAAACAATACTGCTGGAACCATTACAGGTGGAGATGTTGTTTTTCAAGGGGTTGCTTCAGGTGTTCCAGGAGCTGCAAATAGAGATTTGGCAGTTGCAAATTTATTGGACTTTGAATTGCCTGATGAGGAGAGTGTGTCTTTAGTAGTTGGAACTTTCTCTGGAACCTCTAACGTATCTGCAGTGTTACGTGTAACTGAAGAATGGTAAAAATAAAGAAGTTGGAACACAAATAGCCCAAAATAAAAAAGGTTCCGAACATCATAAACGGATGTTTGGAACCTTTTTTATTGATTAGTTCCATTATCTATAGTTGACTGACACGTTCTAGCGGTGTACAAGATCAACACCATAATCCAAAGTCTAATTCAGTTGTTACAATCTCTTTCCTCTCACCTCCATACGAGTGATCCAAAAATTAGCCTTCAAAAATTTGAAGTTGTTAAATTGTATTTTTTCATTATTTCCATTTTTCGCTTTGGTACATTGAAATCGGAATGGACATCCTGTACAATCCTCGAAAACATATACTTTATAAGATCTCATAAAACAACCTTATTGGCATTCTTTCAATCTTTGTTCCCTCAATAAAGAGACAAAACATCACCTTTAACTCAGGATGAACACGGAATCGATTAATCCTCCGATAACTGCATCAATAGTTTTCTCTAAGGCTATATTGTTGTATCAACCCAACCAATTTATACTCCTTGTAAAACAAAGATCTATACCTACACAAATAACGATCTCATAATCAAGGTTGTTTTATTATTTTTGTATAAAATAAAGCAATTTCCAAATAAAAAAGACTAGTACATAGGGCATCCACTCAATCAAAATATGATTTGAGGAATAAGATAAAAGATATTGAGCGTAAGACACTCTATCTAACAAAAAGAAGAAAGAAGTAAAACTATTGCGTTTCTCTATTATTTTGGACTAATTAAAAACAACCCTGTTAGTGGAAATATGCCAACTCAGCAAGTAAATGTAAAAACCATAAATTAAGACTCTGTCAATTCAACTAATGTACTAATCCATTGGTATATATTAAATAGTTAAAGAGTTTATATGTTAATCAATTTGTTGCAGTGAGTACTAATCATCCAATAACAGAGACTTGCCCAGCCAACATTACTGCATATGCATTTGAGAATACAACAAAAGGAACCGATGAATATAAACTCTCATTTTTTGATTAGCCAAAAAATGCTGCAAGTCAACTAGTTATAATACACGGCCATGTATCGGAGGATCTAGAATTATTTTTAATTCTTTTTGAATAACGTAGGGAGTAGTAACAGTTCACGTATTAGTAGAGAAAAAGGGTTACTGTTATCAACATAACAAGATACTATTATGAGTTATTTAAGATCAATTATTAGAGTATTAGAAAGGAAGAAAGCATGTGAGAAATTTATCTACTGGTCCAATAGAAAATAATCCAGTAAACGGTGTTAGACCTTCTCGTCTTGTTACAATCAAGATAACTAATGATAGTGAAGTAGATTCTTCAGTTGTAACTATTCAGGGATATATTTTAAATGGTGCTCGAGTTCTATATGTGAATGAAACATTTTCTATTGCAGCTAATCAAGTGATTACAAGAGATTACTTTTCAAATGTAAATGCCTTTGAATATAACTTTACAATAAGTGGTGCTGCACAAGAAGAAATTGAAATTTCGGTATGGGGAAAATCAATATCTGGTGCTTTAACGGTTCCGCATCGACTTGTTTACTCAGAATTATATGAAGAAGGTCTAGAAGGTGAGCAAGGACCTCAAGGAGAACAAGGTCCAGTAGGAGATCAAGGTCCTCAAGGGGATCAGGGGCCTGAAGGGGATCAAGGACCTGAAGGAGACGAAGGACCTCAAGGGGATCAAGGGCCTCAAGGAGATCAAGGGTCTCAAGGAGATCAAGGGCCTCAAGGAGAACAAGGGCCTCAAGGGAACGATGGGCCTCAAGGGGATCAAGGGCCTCAAGGAGAGCAAGGTCCTGAAGGAGACGAAGGACCTCAAGGGGATCAAGGGCCTGAAGGAGAACAAGGACCTCAAGGGGATCAAGGACCTGAAGGAGAACAAGGGCCTCAAGGGAACGATGGGCCTCAAGGAGAGCAAGGGCCTCAAGGAGAGCAAGGGCCTCAAGGCGAGCAAGGGCCTCAAGGAGAGCAAGGGTCTCAAGGGGACGATGGGCCTCAAGGAGAACAAGGACCTCAAGGGGATCAAGGACCTGAAGGAGAACAAGGGCCTCAAGGGAACGATGGGCCTCAAGGAGAGCAAGGACCAATAGGAGATCAGGGCCCACAAGGTGACGATGGGCCGCAAGGAGATGAAGGACCTCAAGGGGATCAAGGGCCTGAAGGAGAACAAGGACCTCAAGGGGATCAAGGACCTGAAGGAGATCAAGGACCTCAAGGGGACGATGGGCCTCAAGGCGAGCAAGGGTCTCAAGGGGACGATGGGCCTCAAGGCGAGCAAGGTCCTCAAGGCGAGCAAGGGCTTCAAGGAGAGCAAGGGCCTCAAGGGGATCAGGGGCCTCAAGGAGAACAAGGACCTCAAGGGGATCAAGGACCTGAAGGAGAACAAGGGCCTCAAGGGAACGATGGGCCTCAAGGAGAACAAGGGCCTGAAGGAGAACAAGGACCTCAAGGGGATCAAGGACCTGAAGGAGAACAAGGGCCTCAAGGGAACGATGGGCCACAAGGTGACGATGGGCCGCAAGGAGATGAAGGACCTCAAGGGGATCAAGGGCCTCAAGGAGAGCAAGGACCAATAGGAGATCAGGGGCCACAAGGTGACGATGGGCCGCAAGGAGATGAAGGACCTCAAGGGGATCAAGGGCCTCAAGGAGAGCAAGGACCAATAGGAGATCAGGGGCCTCAAGGTGACGATGGGCCTGAAGGAGAACAAGGACCTCAAGGGGATCAAGGACCTGAAGGAGAACAAGGGCCTCAAGGGAACGATGGGCCTCAAGGAGAGCAAGGGCCTCAAGGAGAGCAAGGACCAATAGGAGATCAGGGCCCACAAGGTGACGTTGGGCCGCAAGGAGATGAAGGACCTCAAGGGGATCAAGGGCCTCAAGGAGAGCAAGGTCCTGAAGGAGACGAAGGACCTCAAGGGGATCAAGGACCTGAAGGAGAACAAGGGCCTCAAGGGGACGATGGACCTCAAGGAGAACAAGGGCCTCAAGGGGATCAAGGACCAGTAACGCAGACTACTGACCTGTTTTTTGATCAAGTTCCTGGTAGTATTAGTTTACCACTTGGAGTTGAAGTTACAGTTAATTCTGTAACAGTCCCTGTAATAGTAGGGGACTTATTAAAAGTTGATGAAGCAATTAATGTTAATGCTCAAGCACAGAATAATTATAATATTGAATTTGAAGTTAGACTTTATAGGGATGGAACTCAAATTCATTCCAGAATAGTGTCAAGGCAAGCTCAAGGTGGTGCAAGTGTAGCAACACAAAGATTTCCACTTGCTGATACTTTTGTATCTGTTCCACCAGCACCTTCGCCAACCACCACATATGAAGTCCGAGTAGTACTAACTACAGCAACCAATATTACTAATGTTCAAGCAAACAATAGAGATCTAAATATTATAAGATTTCGAAATATTTAATCAATACTTTTGATGTGCTTTGCATATGATAATAGGATTTTTACGGAAGATGAGAACAGTAGCGAAATGATTCCGCTGTATAAAGAAGCCATATTAGCACAAGTCGACTCTAAGCTATCTTCGTAGCCTTCCCATTTCATCTACTTTCGACAATTCATCCTCCACTTAATGATGTAAAGGGCGTAGCCCAACAGTAAGTGGGGGATGAATTTCCGTAAAAAATGTCTACCTTACATTAAAAATAAAATTCTATGATTCTCATATTCAAATGGAAAGTTTAAAAATAACAACTAATTCTTATCGCAATTCATCTAATTGTTTATCCAACCGCATCTTCTTCGAAACAAAAATATCTAAATCAAATAAATCTAAGTAATTGTCGCACTGAGACAGCATGTGGAATGGACATTACTTTGTTACCCTATAACACATGGACTTTTTTAGTGAAAAAGAATCGCAGCGCTTTTTTTAAAGCAAGTATAAATTTCCTAATCGTTGTCTAGCTCTAGGCACCAATCACCTCGTGACAATTAGCCTATTTGATTTAAAAGTAAATAAACATTTTACTTCGTAGATGGCAACCGGAATAATCATTTAGTAGTAAGCCCCGAACATTTGCATTTGGATGGGAGACAGGCGGTCGCCATTACACCGTTCCCACAGAACGTGGACAGATAATATGCGGAATATGGGCACCCTCCCTCTATAGAATGGTCTATTTATAAACAAATAGTATCAATCATTTCATTCATTCTGTGCAAAAAAGTGTGTTGTGACTTAACCTTATTTTGCCCTTCCTTTGCAATATCTTCACGTTTGTTTTCATGAGTTATATAATAATTAATCTTATCAACAAGATCATTCATGGAGGTAAAGCAAATTATCTCCTTTCCAATATTAAAATGCTGTGATAAATCTTCTTTACATTCTATTAATTGAAATGAACGACAGCTAGCAATATCAAAGGTTCGGTTGTTAATACTGAGTGGCATGATCCCCTTTTTGTTTTTATTTTGTTTTAAATTGAAAGGACGGTGCGTGTTGAGATTAATTTTAGCACTATTATAAATAAAATTAACGTTTTGGGGAGTAATCCAGTGAGGATGAATTGATAACTTTGGATGTTGTGTCTTGAAAAATTGTTTTTTCCATTGACTGCCTACAAGATGAATAGAATAATCAGTTTCTTTTAGAAGTAGTTTTATCATTCTTAATCGGTTTGGATACGGATAGCCAACAAGGCAAAGATCAGACTCAAAATCTTTTATACAAGGAGTTGGATAAAAGATATCCGTGTCCGTTCCAAGAGGTAAATGATATGCATGGTTATGTCCCGCTTCTTTATACACGTGTAACGCAGCTAGATCAATTGAAAAAACGTAGTCATAATGATGTATAAGCTTTAGACTATGATCGATAAAGTATGGATCCTCCGTCATCCACACCACCAATATTACCCCTTTGCTTCTCAACAACTGCACTATCTGTATAGGTAATTTAAATCCAATTAAAATGAGTGCAACGTCAGGTTGGAAAGAATCTATTATTTTAATTATCCTATCTGTTTCAAAAGGAGAAATAGGTTTTACTTCATTACCTGATTGTTTTAATGCTTTAGTAATGGATAAGTCAAAAGATTGATAGATTTGACCATAACCTGAAGAGATATATAGGATTTTCATGAAACACCTCTTATTTTAAATCTTAATTTTTAAGTAATAAAGAGTATAAGTTTATTATCGAGTTATAGGTTCACGTGCTACCGGAAAGTGTCAAAAGTGGAGTGGATTTAAAAGTGAAGAGTGGAATTTTTAATCATCAGAACATTTGCATGGAATGGAACTAGAAAAAAGAATATCGGCACGAAATCGCTCACCTACAGGATATGGTGTCTTTTTTACTTGAGATTTTCTTAATTATATGCAACAAAGGATAAGAATATTTTCCCCTAAGTAAGTGTTCGGTATGGAATATAAATATTTATTAGGAAAGGAATAGGTGAATCAATACATGAGTGGGTCCATAAAAAATGGTTGGATAGAAGTTTTATGTGGATGTATGTTTTCTGGTAAATCAGAAGAATTAATCCGTCGTGTAAAAGGTGCGCATGATAAGAAACTGAAAGTTCAAGTTTTTAAGCCTATGCTTGATCAACGATATAGCGAAACAGATGTTGTTTCCCATAATGGTACAAAAATACTTGCTGAACCAGTGCAATTTGCAAGTTCGATGTTAATTCGAATAGAGAAAGACGTCGATGTTGTTGCTATTGATGAAGTTCAATTTTTTGATAACGATATTATTAATGTTGTTCAACATGTAGCAAACAAAGGAATTCGTGTTATCGTAGCAGGACTTGACCAAGACTTCCGAGGAGAACCATTTGGCTGTATTCCTTTACTAATGGCAATAGCGGAGAAGGTAGACAAGCTACAAGCAACTTGTATTTCTTGTGGTTCAGCAGCTACTAGAACTCAAAGATTGATAAAGGGGCAACCTGTTACCTATGATGATCCAATCATACTGGTAGGATCATCTGAATCGTATGAACCACGGTGCCGCCATTGTCACGAAGTATTAGATAAGACTTAAATTGAGCTTTTTGAGGCTGGAACATAACGAAAGTGTAAATATGAAAATACGAACGATAGGTAACCTTAGCGGAGGAAATATACGAAGACTCCGGCGGGATCAAAGGCAAGGGTGAGACCCCATGAGCGCTTAAGCACTCGGCGGCTCACCAGCCGCCCGCGGACCGCGAAGTATATTTCCGTGGTGAATACTTACTATACGCAAGTATCATTTTGTTCAGAATTCTCAGGGATGGAAACACTTTTGTCTCAGCCTTATCTATATGTATACAGGATTTTACAGTAATCCGAAAATAAACGAATACAAATAGAAAGGGATTATCGCACCACTCTATACAAATTTAGAGTTATATAACGATTTCCAATTCTGTATGTCTCGTTCACTATTTTTTCAAGAGAAATTCCTCTATCACCGTGGCAACCCCTTCATTTTCAAATGTATCTGTTACATAATCTGCTTTCTGTTTGATGTCATCTGGAGCATTTCCCATAGCTACCCCTAAGCCTGCAAGTTCAATCATTGTAGCATCATTATAGCTGTCACCAACTGCAATGACTTCCTGAGGCGACATGCCTGTTTCTTTTAACAACTTTGCTAGGCTTGAACCCTTTGTTACTCCATGCTCAATAAACTCAAGAAAGTAAGGTTTAGAACGGAAAATGGAGAGTTCATCTCCTAATTCTTTTTTCAATTTTTCTTCCACAACGACTAATTTATCCGGATGTTCACACATAAGAACTTTTACAACTGGTATTGTTATTGTTTCCACCAAGTTATTAACTTCTTCAATCGGTAAATTATTTAGTTCACTTTCAATAGAAGTATATTTATTATTTTCTTCCGTAATTATTCGATCATCAATAAATGTGTGAAGCCAAACGTTTTCACGTTTACTTAGCTCGTATAAATGGTGAACAGTTTTAGGTTGTAACATGCTGCTGAATAACTCTTCTTTCGTACGACAATTTATAATTTTCGCTCCATTATAGGACATGATATAACTTCCAAAATGATCTAGTTGTAATTCCTCTGCATATTTTTTCATTCCTTTCACAGGCCTTCCTGATGCAAGAACAACTTTCACTCCCATTTCTTGAGCCTTCATTAACGCATTTTTTGTATGAGAGCCAATCGTATTATCACCAAGCAATAGTGTGTCATCCATATCAAGTACAATCATTTTATATTTCAAAAGCAATTCGCCCTTTCTTGTGTAAAACTGAATATGTATAATATCACATCGTTCTTATCCATTATATTTTATTTTCCGGGAAAGCGCAGGAAAAGACAAGATACCACATAATATTATTTTTCCACAAAGATGTTAAATGTGATGAAAGAATTTCGTGTAATATCTCATAAAAGACCTCCATATCACCGTTACTATTCTAAAAACTCCATTATTCCATCCCAATATCGATTACTTGTTTGTATATTATTATGATCATATCCTTCAAAGTAAATCACTTCGTTGTTACCTTTCCAATGCTCAGCAAGGCGTTCAGAATGAGCAGGTGGAATTAAGGTATCTTCAGATGCGATGTACATTAGAAGGGGAGATTCAATTTGTGGAGCACGATCAATATTCTCAAAACGATGCTTCAATAAAAGGCTTACTGGAACGAAAGGATAACGGTCTCTTGCAACATTTACTAAGCTATCATATGGAGAAACTAAAATTACGTGATCTATCTCTCTCTCTGCCGCTAAATAAACTGCAACACCCGTACCCATGCTTCTACCCATAACAGAGATCCTTTCCTTATTGATTTCTGTTTTTTCAGCCATATAGTCGTATATAGCTAAAGCATCTGAAAACATAGCTGCTTCCCCAGGAGATCCAGTACTTTTTCCATACCCTCGATAATTAATCAAGACGACAGAATGAGTACTGATATTTGTTACGGAATCCATTAAATGAGAAACTTCTTCTGCATTCCCTCCAAAGTAAATGAGTAGGGGAGAAGAGGGTTCTTTTTCGTTTTTAATGTACCAACCGTGTAACGAAATCTCATCATCTACACGAAGTGTGACTTCTTCTACATTTGAATATTCTGTTTGAATTTCTGATGTCCGGCCATCCGTTATTCCTTGGGGAAAAAAAAGAATCCTATCTTGTAAGAAATAAAATGCCATATAAATGAACAGGATAACGATAAGGGTAATACCTACTATAATGATTAGTCCTTTTGAGATGTTGGGCATGTTAACCTCCATTTATGACTAAAATATCAGATTTAAAATTGTCATGAAATCTTTCATTTGTGTTCATATTACTGAAACAAAAAACGATTATTATATATGTAAGTACCATTGTTTATAAAATATGAAACCAATTTGAGTTTTCTAGCTCAAAATACGTGAATCAGTGGTATTGTAGTCAAACTACCTAGTAATTCTAACTTTTGTTGGTTTAAATTACATTTACTGCTGCCTGCCCCCTCTACTATATTTCCTACTGGAGACTTGTAGGCATCGCTCATTCCTAATAAGCGCTAAAGCACTAAAAATTTAAATAATTTCATAATCCTGGTACCAAATTATTATTGAATTTCCTTATAACATTATGTTTTTCTATAAATAAGTGAACCTTTTTGCTAGAAAAAACGTAAATAGTAGATGAGTATAATAAATTTCTAAGGAGTTTTACATATGGAATTAACAAAAAACGTTAACATGAAGCAGTTGAAGCAATTTAAAAACGAAATTACACGATTTATTATGGCATATGAGTTTGCATTAGATGAAATGAATACGAAAATTGACATTCTAAAGAAAGAGTTTGAATTTATTCATGAATATAGTCCCATTGAACATGTTTCGTCTCGAATTAAAACACCAGAAAGTATCGTTAAAAAAGTATATCGTAAAAATCACGAGTTATCTTTCCAGTCTATAAAAGAAAATATTAACGATATAGCTGGTATACGAATCTCTTGTCCGTTTATAAGTGATATTTATCGTTTATATGATATGCTGACGTTTCAGAAAGACATTCAAATAAAAGAAGTAAAAGATTATATAGCAAAACCTAAACCTAACGGATATCAAAGTCTACATGTCATTGTTGAAATCCCTGTATATATGTCGGATCGAGAAGAAAGAGTATGCGTAGAAGTACAAATTCGTACGATTGCCATGGATTTTTGGGCAAGTCTAGAACATAAAATTTTTTATAAATATAATAAAGACGTTCCAGGTAGATTGCTAAAGGACTTAAAGGATGCGGCAGATTCAGCAGCTGAACTGGACAGGAAAATGGAGAGAATTCATAAAGAAATAAATGAAATTAAAGATGCTAGAAATGCAGAAGAAGTTAATGAATTTCAAGATAATAAGGAAAAATTAAGCTTACCAATGTCATTAATTGAGTCTTTAATAAAGGAATAACCCATTTAATATTTAAAATAGTTTTAAATATACACTAATCACATGTTTAGAATTGTTTTATATTGGTAATATTAATTAGGCAAGCAATTTTTGCAAAACAACATGTAGTTACATGCTAGGAGGAAAAAGGAAAATGGAACGTGGTAAAGTAAAATGGTTTAATAGCGAAAAAGGATTTGGATTCATTGAGCGAGAAGGTGGAGAGGATGTATTCGTTCACTTCTCAGCGATTCAAGGTGACGGGTTCAAATCATTAGATGAAGGTCAAGAAGTTTCTTTCGACATTGAAGATGGACAACGTGGCCCTCAAGCTACCAACGTAACAAAAGTATAATATATACAAAACATAAAGCAGACTTCGAAAAATTCGGGGTCTGTTTTTCTCTTTTTACGAGGATGTAATATTGAATACGTAAAAAGATTGCCATAATATACTAACATTTACTACTCAATATACGTTATTATAGTAATATGAAAAACTAGGAGGTATTCATGTGAGTGATTTTACTACATTAACAGTAGCAGAATTGAATGAATTGCAAGACCAACTACAAAGTAAATTGGAGACATTCAAAAGCCAAGGCTTAAATTTGGATATGTCCCGAGGGAAACCTAGTCCAAAACAGCTTGATTTATCGAATGAGATGTTAGATGTTGTTTCATCTCAGGACCTTTTAAAGGATGAATCTGGTACAGATGCACGAAATTATGGTGGATTGGATGGAATCACTGAAGCGAAACAGTTTTTTGCAGATATGCTTGAAGTAAGTCCAAAGGAAATTTTAATTGGTGGAAACTCCAGTTTAAATATGATGTACGATGCTATAGCTAGAGCCATGACATTTGGAGTGTATGGAAGTGAGACTCCTTGGGGGAAGCTTCCATCAGTAAAATTCTTATGCCCTAGTCCAGGGTACGACCGACATTTCTCTATTTGTGAACTTTTCAACATTGAAATGATTGTCATCGATATGAAAGAAAACGGTCCGGATATCGATGAAGTGGAGAGACTGGTGAAAGAAGACGAATCTATTAAAGGAATCTGGTGTGTACCAAAATATAGCAATCCAGACGGAATTACATATTCTGATGAAGTTGTAGACAGACTTGCAAAAATGGAAACAAAGGCAAATGACTTCCGAATCTTCTGGGATAATGCATATAACGTACACCATTTAACAGATTCTCCTGATACATTAATGGATATTATGGCAACTTGTAAGGAAGTCGGAAATCCAGATAGAGTCTTTATTTTCAGCTCCACCTCGAAAATTACGTTTGCTGGCTCTGGAATTGGTGTAATGGCTGCAAGCGAACAAAACTTAGGTCTTATTAAAGAACAACTCTCGATGCAAACAATCGGTCCAGATAAATTAAATCAGCTACGTCACGTACGTTTCTTCAAAAATATGGAGAACTTACATGAACATATGCGTAAGCATGCAGAAATTATTAAACCGAAATTTGATATGGTATTAAACAAGCTTGAGACGGAGCTTAAAGAGAAAAACATCGCATCCTGGCACGAACCAAATGGTGGGTATTTTATTAGCTTAAATACATTAGATGGTTGTGCAAAAGATGTTGTAAGAATGGCTGGAGAAGCAGGAGTAAAATTAACGGGTGCTGGAGCAACGTTCCCTTATGGCAAGGATCCGCGTGATCGAAACATCCGTATTGCACCAACATTCCCATCTCTTGATGAATTAGAAAAAGCGATGGATGTGCTTTGCTTATGTGTACAAATCAGTAGTGTGAAAAAGTTGGTAGCAAAGAAACAATAAAATATTAAGAAGAGAACTTCTACGACTTTAGTAGGAGTTCCTTTTTTGTTTTACATCAAATTTCCCAAAAGCTGTAGTGATATTTTCTCAATCAGATTATTCGGTTGCCGAAACAACGAAATTAGAAAACACCTATTGATCATTTACTGAATTATAAATTTTCTGACACCTTTAAACAGGATAAGCTCCTCACTTCCTAATGGAAAAAAACGATTTTTAATTCTGGTAGATATTCATACAAGTACTTTGGGAAGACATATTATCTACTAGGTTTCATTATACAAATTCATATATTTTTGTTATCGTTAATACACATGAAATAATAGATTATTCTAACAAAAGAGGAAGTGATTTCAATTTTTTTTCGAAAAAAAGTGCCGCTATGGTTTGCTCTTCTATTATTAATTCTAAGCGTAAGTTCTGTCTATTATATGACAGCAAAGACTAGTAAAGAGGTTGCTTCTTTGGAGGAGAATAGGGAATCTATTGAAGAAGATGAATTAAAAGAAGAAAAGAACCTAATCGACGATCCTATAGATGAAGAATATTTGCAAGTAGTAGAACTTCCTGTAAATACGGATTACACATTAACTGAACAACTGGATACCTATTTACAAGACTCTAGACTTGAAAATGCACTAGCAGCAGTACATATTCGAGCAGAAACAGGAGAAGAAGTATATTCATTTAATGGTGATAAAAGCGCTGTACCAGCATCAGGTCAAAAACTTCTTGTTGGTGCTGCTGCACTTGATACGTTAGGACGAGATTTCACCTTTTATACAGGAGTTTATACGGTTTCGGAACAGGTAGGTAACACATTGGAAGGAGATTTATACTTAAAAGGAACTGGTGACCCTACAATGCTACCAGAAGATTATCGAAAGTTGGCTGAAGAAATTGCAGATCTTGGAATAACAACCATTCGAGGTGATGTGATTGCTGATGATACCTATTTTGATGATGTAAGACTATCTCTTGACCTTTCATGGGCAAACCAGCGTAGTGTGTATGGAGCACAGGTTTCTGCATTATCTGTATCTCCTGATCGAGATTTTGATGCAGGTTCTGTCATTGTAGAGGTCAGACCTGGAACGGATGTAGGAGAAGAGGCTAGCATAACGGTATATCCAGACTCCGATTATATTACAATCATTAATAATGTAGAGACTGTCGCAACAGGTGGAAACAGCTATATTGATTGGGATAGAGAACACGGAAATAATAACATGCATTTTCATGGTACAATGGCCAAAAATGGAAACATTTGGAGAAAGTGGATTTCTGTATGGGAGCCAACAGAGCTTGTTTTACAATTATTTTACGACGCGTTATTAGATCATGGAATAACGGTAGAAGGTCATGCTCGGCTAGGAACAACCCCAACAGGAGCAGATGAATTAGTTAATCGGATTTCAATTCCGTTGGAGGATATATTTGATCCTTATATGAAGCTCAGTAATAATTCCATCGGAGAAATTTTAACGAAAACGATGGGAAAAGTAGTACATGATGAAGGCAGTTGGGATGCAGGTCTAACAGTAGTAGAGTCGTATCTGCAGAAAGCAGGATTGAATATGGATGGTATTCATCTTCGAGATGGATCCGGTATGTCACACTTAAATGCCATTCCACCAGAAGAAATGACGAAGCTATTACATCATGTTAAAGACGAAGAATGGTTTAATGTATTTTATGATTCCTTTCCCATTGCAGGCATTACCAATCGGCTAGTCGGAGGTACGTTACGAAGTCGGATGGTAGGAACACCAGCCGAAGGAAATGTTCGTGGCAAAACCGGAAGTTTAACTTCTAAATCTTCGTTATCTGGTTATGTTACGACTAAAGACGGAGAAGAATTAATGTTTTCTATCATATTAAATAATTACTTCCAGGGTAACGCCATATCTATAATTGATAATATCGTTGTGCGACTAGCTGATTATTCACGAGAAGAGTGAGTTATTAGGATACAGAATTTCTTTATCCTTTTTAGATTGAATAGGAAGAAAGTACGAGTTATCATTTAATTTTTGCAAATACAATTCCCAATTACCTCCTAAAGATGAAATTTATGATAAAATAATAATAGATGTTAAAAAGAAACGAAAGGAAGGGTGGAGATTTTGAAGAAACATAAGTTAACACTGCCACTCTTAATCGGCTTGATTTTCTTCGTATTATCAATTTTTTTATTTATCTTCTTAGAATCCCCACAACCTTTTTTTGCGGCTCTTTTTGTTGCATTTATCATGGCAGAAACAACTTTCTTATATCGACTAAATAAGAACAAAGAAAGGTCGAAGGAAAAATTAAGACAATATTAACAAAAATGGATAAAGTCATTTTATTTTCTAGTAGGGAAGTAACGAAAGGTAGATAAAAAAATAGTAGTAAATAGAAAAAAGGCATACCAATGCCTTTTTTTCTACTCTACTACTGTAAAACTTATTTTCCCTTCTATTAAATGGTTTACATTTTCATTATCTTCTGTAAAGAAGTCCGCAACTCCTTCTACAACATATTCACCTGTAGGAAAACCATAATCCCAGAATTCAATGAGAAACTGTATATAGTCGTCCTCATCATGTTCTGAATATCCTCCAGCTTTTATATATACTTCTCGATAAGGTTCTCCTTTGTGAAGGATAGTGCTAAACAACGGAGTATCCACAGCATGGTGAATTGTATAATTGCGAGTTATTTCATGAATATCAAAATAAAATGGAGAAGCAGCATGATTTATTGTAATATTATCCTTTTCACCAATATATTCTAATTCCGCATAAATAGTCACATCACCGTGTTCTTCATATTCATCTTTCTCCGTAACGAGCCGATAAACAAAATCTCCGTCTATTACTTCTACTTCCGTGGTTAAGTTAAGACTTTCAACGGATTCGTTCACATTATTAACACCGTTACTATCTGTATTACAGCTAGCAAAGATGACTATTACTGAAGCTAACAACAAGAATAGTACCTTTTTCAAAATATCACCTCACAACATAAGACGCATTATATAAGAACAAGTTTCATTATTGTCGAAAAATGTTTTGTTTATATAATACCTATACTATTATAAAAATTGTTACAAAAAAAGAGTAGAGTGAATAGAAATTTCTTCTACTTACTCCACTTTAAATTAATATTTTATGAAAAATCGTATTACTCTTCGAAATAACATACCCCAAGTAGGTTATTATCTGGATCTTTGAAATGAAATGACATCACATCTCCATGATCTTCAATATCTTCTACCTCAACACCAAGATTGACGAGAGTTTCGTATGCTTTCTTTATATCGCTCGTATAAAAGTTAAATGGGGCATGAGTTCCTGGAGTAACTTCATTAGCGTGTACTAAAGTTAATGGTGTTTCCCCTATATTTATTGCTGCGTATCCACTTTCCTTGTGATACCATCGCAACTGAAAACCAAGAACTTCGGTATACCACTTAATGGATATCTCCATATCCGTAACTTGTAAAAACACTGTATCAATTCTATTAAACAATGTAGACATGAATACACACTCCTTTGTATTAGGATACAATTATGAATTATTTACCATTTCATCATACATGCCATTTTCCATTTAGTGAAGAAAATTTTTATAAAGATAATGAACCTCTTTTTTTAAAAAGAACGTCTTATAGATACAGAAAGGTTAGCAAAAAAAGGGGAGAAAAAAATGGAAAAAAGATGTTTCTTACGAATGTTATTCATTAGTCTTACGTTTTTGGCAGCTTGTGGAGTAGGTAGCGGGAGTGGGGATGACTTGAATACGGGTTCTGATTGTACAGAACCTGTTGAAGAACCACATATCGTAGGATTAATTTATTCAAAAGATGAGCGAAGCATGTTAGTTGTGGAAGGGATAGAATCGGTAGACATAGACCAAGAGGAATGGGATGGAAATAACGCCATTTCATTTACAATGGAAGAAGATGCAATTTTAGTAGATGGTGATGGAGAAAAAGTAGATTTCGACTTCTTTAAAAAGGGAGATAAAGTGAAGGTATCGCATACTGGTACGTTAATGGAATCATACCCGATGCAAGCTAGCGCTGTTAGAGTAGAATTAGTAGAAGAATAGAGTTGATTTGCTTTTGGACCGCTTAGGTGGTCCTTTTATTTTTGTGAATCATCTCTCCAAACCTTTTTCGTTGATTAGTCAAGTTTGAACACGATAAAATTATAATAATAAAAAACTCTATGTAAGGAGATGCATATGACGGAAAAGCAAAAGGAATCATCGAATCAACTCTGGAAACAAATACTGCCTTTTATCGTAATTGCTATTCTAGTTGGTGGCATATTTGGTTTTACAATACTACAAGATGATGCAAGAAAGTATGACTTTCAACCAATTCAAAATGAATCAGGAACGGTCCACTCTGTAAAGCCAGGGGATTGGGAACTAGCACACTATAATGAAGAAGAGTTTTTCATTAAACCAGAATTAAGTATGAATATTTCCATCGGTGCTTCCTTGCTCCCACCACAAAGCATCCAGTATGACTTACTACAACAGTCAAATAGCTATGAAGAGTGGATCGAGGAACTTACGATCTATTTTGAAGAGTTTCCCGATACAGTGCAGATTATTGATACAGTTCAAAACATGCCGATTTTTTATTCACAATACGAAAATGGACCAGTGGATTTTGCTACCTTCAAAATATCAAATGGAGAACCAATGGTGATCCACCTTAGTACAAATGAAGATCTTGAATTAGATACTATCATAGAGAAGGAATTTTTCACGATATATAAGCTCATTGTAGAAAGAACTACTGCAGAAGTAATAAGTAGATAAACCTTTTTCAAAGAATGCCATTGAAAGGCTCTTACCACCTTTCAATGGCATTCTTTTTGTTACACGAAATAAATTATTTTAGCTTATCACAAAGTACGAAGGAGTTTATTCAGTCAACTCACCCCTCACGGTGATATTGTCGAAAACCTAACACTATTTTTTTCCAAAAAAAGCTTGCAAAAGTTTTTCTCACGAGTTATATTCTAATTACACAGTACATTACATCACTAATGCACTATGTTAGTAATTCAACTTATCCTCATAAGGAGGTGTCCATGTTGTGATTTTGAATACAGAAAATAATAAACCAATTTATGTCCAGATCGCGGAATGGCTGGAAACAGAAATACTGTCAGAAAGCTTCAAGCCAGACGAAAAAATCTATTCTCAATACCAGTTAGCTGAGATATTCAACATTAATCCGGCGACAGCAGCAAAAGGTCTCAATATATTGGCCGATGAAAAAATCCTTTATAAAAAGCGGGGGTTAGGGATGTTTGTGACAACAGATGCGAAAGAAATGATTATGACGAAGCGGAAAAACGAAACGTTGAAGCAAATGGTCGAGGACCTAGTCTCCGAAGCCACAAGATTAAGTGTTGCAGAAGAAGAATTGATTTCCATGATTACAACAGTCATACGAGAAGGGGAGGGGCAGTCATGAATGTAATAACAGCAAAGCATCTTACAAAGAAATACAATACGGGGAAAGCAGTAGACAATCTGACTTTTGCTATAGAAGGAAAGAAGATTACAGGACTTATCGGACGTAACGGTGCGGGGAAAACTACATTGTTAAAACTGATTGCAGGGTTTCATAAACAAACATCTGGTGAACTAAAAGTGTTCAGCGAAAATCCATTTAACAATTTGAAAGTTTCATCTAATACTATTTTTGTAGACGAACACATGACATACCCTGAATCATTGAGTATTGCAGAAATTCTCCAATTTGCAGGAACGTTTTATGAAAACTGGGATGAGGATTTAGCAAAACGGTTGTTCGATTACTTTGGTTTTTCGAAAAAGCAGTATCATAGTAGACTCTCCAAAGGAATGAGAAGTACGTTTAATATGATTATCGGCTTAGCAGCAAGGTGCCCATTAACCATCTTAGACGAACCAACTTCAGGTATGGATTCATCTGTGAGAAAAGACTTTTACCGAGCTCTTTTAAAAGATTATATTGAATTTCCAAGAGCGATCATTTTATCTAGCCATCTAGTAAATGAGGTGGAAGATATTCTAGAAGATATCATGCTTATGAAAGAAGGAGAAATAAGATTGCATAAGTCCATCAGTGATATTAAGGAATTTGCAATAGGATTACAAGGAAATCGAGAAACAATTAACCAGTTTACGAGACATACAGAAGTATTACACGAAAGCTCCATTGGAAACAGTGCTTACGTTGTTATTGAAAAAAACATAAACCAATCCGTTCTCCAAAATATGAAAAAGGCTGGCATTGAAGTGAGTTCCGTTGCAACAGAAGATCTATGTGTCTACCTCACTAGCAAAACGAAGGGAGGAATCGATGATGTTTATAACAGAGGATAATAAGATTGAAGTAACAAAGAGACAATATAAATATAAACTTAACGCGTATCTAAACGCGTTCACAGCTATGATTGCTGTTCAAATTGTGGCATTACTTTTATCTTTGTTAGGGGTAGGATCTTCGGGATACCATTCTGGTAACTTATCTTTATCTTTAAAGACTTACTCCTCTAACTTTGTTATTGCCTTTACGATGATGTGGGGGCTCGTAATCGGTATTACTATGACGACACAAGCATACCGGAATTCGGATTTTACATTCGTTACGAATCGGTTAACAAGTAATCTATCAAACATCGCATTTCTTATTACTGCGAGTATTATCGGCGGATTAACCTCGATGCTTTCTAGTAATGTTCTTAAAGTAGCTCTCGTTTTCTATTATGGAACCGAAGAGATTATAAGTAGCTTCATTTCCATGGGAGAAATACTGATTGGTCTGATCGCTGCAATCCTTTACGTATTGTTGCTCACATCTGTTGGCTATTTCGTGGGAACACTTTCTCAGCTTCATAGCATATTTAAGATTGTCATTCCTGTTGTCTTCTTTGGACTCTTATTCACTAGTCCTGGACAGGATGGAATGATAACAAAGCTATTCCAATTTTATATTGGGGAAACATCACTACTCATGTTTTCAGGGAAAGTGGTTGTCACTGCAACTGCGTTATTTATTGCTTCCATCCTTGTATCAGATCAACTGGAGGTGAGGTAAATGGGAATAAGCATAGTATTATTAGCAGTCATTATCATTGTAATTTTCTTTTCCACGAAAGGAAAAACTCCATTCTTTAATGGCTATCGTCAAAGAATAAAAAGTACCATTATTGTTTACATTTCGATACTCATTCTATCAACTGGCTTGTTTTATATATTACAAACCCAGTTATCAACCGTAAGCTCAGAAGATAATACAGAAATTATTTCCGAATTAAACAACTATGTTAACGAATTCTATAATATTCAAGATCCAAAAGAGTTGGACGAAAGTGACAAAGTAGTAAAACTGGGGGAGTGGTCCTTTCCATATTCAGACGAAGAACTAGAAATATTTACGAGTAGTTATCATTTGGTGCGAGTTCAGCAAAAAGAAACAAGCGATGAAACGATTGATGTTTCTTTTTACACAACAAGAGCATTTCAGAGCGGTATAGAATATACGGAGCTATTACAACCACCAACTGTTCGTCAAGCAAATAATAGCCTACTTATCACTGACCCAGACAGAGTAGAAATTAGCTTTGCTAAATTCGACCGAGAGTTTACCATAAATCAGTTCACAGGTGGGAGTATGATGGATGATAACCATGAGACAAGTACAACACATTTTGGGGATACTATTCTCTTTGTGAAAGTTCCAAGTAACGTAAATGTTTCTTATAGCGAAGATGGCAATATATACATTGTCGAGGATGAGTAATTTAATAGGAAAACAATAGTGTAAGGGTACGAACCAAGTCTTAATTTGAATAAGACTTGGTTTGTTTGTTCTTAGTGTTGATTAATTTATGGACCAACAGCAACCGCATGACAAGCCCCCGCAATTTAAACGATCGTTTAAAAATGATTAAGGATGGGAAAGCTAATGAGCTTTTCCATCCCTTTGGAAACAATTAATAATACAAAGAATTCACCTTATTACACTTCAAACATGTTTCGTAGTATGTGTTTTCTTGAAAGTGGTGATCACAGTTTTCTTGGAGTTCCTGTAATTGTTTTTCCAAAGAAGCAAGATATTCTTTTACTTCCTTGATTTCCACTTCCAGCATTTGTGCTTTCATGAATAGAACCTCCTCGTATTATTGATATATATTTCCTCCTGTTTGCTTAAACTCTTTTGATTTTTCCTTCATTCCTTTTTCGATTGCTTCCTCTGTATCGAGCTCATTTTCCTTAGCGTAGTTTCGGATATCTTGAGAGATTCTCATGCTGCAAAACTTTGGTCCACACATAGAACAGAAGTGGGCTGTTTTTGCACCTTCTGCTGGTAGAGTTTCATCGTGATATTCAATTGCTCGCTCAGGATCTAACGATAAGTTAAATTGATCTCTCCAGCGGAATTCAAAACGAGCTTTTGAGAGTGCGTCATCACGTTTACGAGCCCCTGGATGTCCTTTTGCAAGGTCCGCTACGTGTGCTGCAATTTTGTAGGTTATTACGCCTTCACGAACATCGTCTCTGTTTGGTAAACCTAAATGCTCTTTCGGTGTTACATAGCACAGCATCGCCGTTCCGTACCAACCGATCATCGCAGCACCAATGGCAGAAGTAATATGATCATATCCAGGCGCTATATCCGTTGTTAATGGTCCTAGGGTATAGAAAGGAGCTTCTTTACAGATTTCTAATTGTTTATCCATGTTTTCCTTAATTAAGTGCATCGGTACGTGACCAGGTCCTTCCACCATTACCTGAACATCATGCTCCCACGCAATTTTTGTTAGCTCTCCAAGTGTTTCAAGCTCTGCAAATTGCGCTTCATCGTTGGCATCTGCAATAGAACCTGGACGTAACCCATCTCCTAAAGAGAAGGAGATGTCGTATTGCTTCATAATTTCACAGATTTCCTCAAAGTGAGTATATAAGAAGTTTTCTTTATGGTGGAATAGACACCATTGCGCCATAATAGATCCACCACGAGACACTATTCCAGTTAGTCGTTTCGCTGTTAATGGAACATAACGTAAGAGAACGCCAGCGTGAATCGTGAAATAGTCCACTCCTTGCTCCGCTTGTTCAATAAGCGTATCACGATACACTTCCCACGTTAGGTCTTCCGCTACACCATTCACTTTTTCTAGTGCTTGATAAATGGGCACTGTACCCACGGGAACAGAGGAATTGCGAATAATCCATTCTCTCGTTGTATGTATGTTTTTCCCTGTTGATAGATCCATGATTGTGTCTGCACCCCAGCGAGTAGCCCACGTCATTTTTTCTACTTCTTCCTCAATAGAAGAGGAGACAGCAGAATTCCCAATATTCGCATTTATTTTCACATGGAAGTTTCGTCCGATAATCATTGGTTCGATTTCTGGGTGATTGATGTTCGCGGGGATAATCGCACGACCTCTAGCCACTTCCTCACGAACGTATTCAGCATCTAAGTTTTCGCGTATTGCGATAAACTCCATTTCAGGAGTGACGATTCCTTTTTTTGCATAATACAGCTGTGTGACGTTTTGTCCTGATTTCGCACGTAATGGTTTCCGTTTTAATCCTGGAAAAACGTTGTGGTTCGCTCTTGGATCTTGTTGATCTTTATATCCATTGTCTTCCGGCATAATCTCACGACCATCATATGCTTCAACATCATTTCTCTCTTCAATCCACTGCTGACGAAGAGGGGGAAGTCCTTCATGAATATTGATGTTGTATGCAGGATCTGTGTAAGGGCCGCTTGTGTCATATACACGAACAGGTGCATTTTCTTCTTCTCCAAAATTACCTGTTGTAGGGGATAGTGCTATTTCTCTCATTGGTACTTGTAAATCTGATCTTGAGCCTTGAACGTAAACCTTTTTGCTTCCGGTAAAACTAGACATGATGGAAATGTTTGCTTCGTTAAGTGATGATGTGGACATAAAAAAATCTCTCCTTTTTTTGTGTAGTGAAAAGGACGAGATCTAGAACACAGCAGGGGATGACATTCAAATGATCATAAGAAAAAGCCGGAACTAACCTTAAAAATAAGGCTGGACCCGGCTTATATGATCGAAGTGTATGTAAAAACACTACATATTCTAACTTCCCCACGCTGGTATGAACCAGATCAGGTCCGAAGGGTCAAGAAACCTCGTAGCGTTTCTTTCTCAGCCCAACTCATTGGACCCCCCTAGTTATTGCTATTCATTTCCATTTCAGTATACATGATCCAGAAATAATTTCAACCATTTTTTTAATATTCTTAAATTAATATCAGATATTTAGTTTTCATAATTAATATTATGTAAACTAACTAACTGATTTAAACCATATTTTAGCAGACCTTCCAAATAGTATATTAAAATTCCAGATGGTTATCAGTTTCGATATCAATTCTTGTTTTTTTCCGGAAATGATTGGGTATCATACATAAATAGAAGTAGGACAACAGAGAACTATCTGTAACTATGCTTATCATAAAAAGTTGTAAAGGGGAAATTCACATTGTCATTAACACCGGAGCAACGTGTACAATTACATGAATTCAATAACCTGACGAAGTCACTCAGCTTTAATATGTATGATATTTGTTATACAGAAACGAAAAAAGATCGAGAAGCTTATATCGCTTATATTGATGAGCAGTATAATGCCGATCGTTTAACAAACATACTGAAAAATGTGGCGGATATTATTGGGGCACACGTCCTAAATGTGGCAAAGCAGGATTATGTGCCACAAGGGGCAAGTGTGACTATGTTAGTTTCCGAAGGACCCGTTGTGGAGGTTCCTTCGGAGCGTTTCGAGGAATCACCAGGTCCTTTACCGGAAGCGGTGACCATGAGCTTAGATAAGAGTCATATTACTGTTCATACATACCCTGAATATCATCCGAGCGAAGGCATTAGTACGTTCCGTGCAGATATTGATGTTGCCACTTGCGGAGAAATTTCTCCGTTAAAAGCGCTTAACTATTTAATCCATTCCTTTGATACGGATATTATGACGATGGACTATCGTGTTCGTGGTTTTACACGTGATATTAATGGTCATAAGTTATTTATTGATCACGATATTAGCTCCATTCAAAACTATATTCCCGACGAAGTGAAACAATTGTTCGACATGATCGATGTGAACATTTATCAAGAAAACATTTTTCATACAAAATGTAAGTTGAAGGATTTTGATCTAAATAATTATCTTTTTGGTAAGAAAAAAGATCAGTTAGAGGATGATGAAATTAACAAGATAACAGAACGTCTACAGCTTGAGATGGACGAGATTTATTATGGGAAAAACATGAGTAACAATAACAATTAGCTCAGGTATACACACACAGCGTGAGAGCACGAACAATATGTTTCGTGCTCTTTCGTTATTTAATAAAGGAGAGCTGATTTTTCATATATGTTTAGTTTCCTCAAGGTGCGAGATGCCTATTGATTTGAAAAAAAGAGAGTGTGACGTTGTGTAACGGGTTAAGTTACCTATCGCAAACATTAAAAATGTAACGTAAAATGACTACTGAATTGTTCTGTAATTTCTAGTCACTTTTTTATTGTGATATAAAGCCATTTGTCCTTTCATTTCCATATTACAATATATTTCTATACACTCAAGTAACATACAAAAGTGTAGATTGAAATGTAAACTTGCACTGGACAATGTACCCCAACTATCTTTTTCCCTTGTTGTCAAAAGGAAGTATGGTTTTTTACGTTAAAATGATAGTAGTGAGAAACCAGAGATTGTGAAATTAAGCACTTAAAGCTAGTGGGGATGATTGTGAAGATTGATTTTTGCAACATACGAAGTTTTTTCCTTTTGAATTACCAAAGATACTTAAAATAAGGGGAGATTTTCCTTTTAAGCTTCAGAATATAGCTTGGATAGGGGGAAATAAGGGTAGTTTCTCCCCCTATTATATCAACCCATGTTGCTGATTTTCTTATTAGTCCGAGTGGGTCCAATCATGTATAACTGGGTTATTTTTTTAAAACAAAAAGCACTGCTAAATACAGCGCAATTTAATATACATTTCCACATACATTTTGGTACGTAAATGATAGTTTTGCGATAGGTAACGGAACCTGTTATGACGTTGTCACGTCTTTTTTAGAGAAGATACGTGTGAAAAAAGACGTCAGGAACCAATTTGTGCCATCTTTAGTCCTTTCGAGAAGGAAGACCTTTCTTTAGTGTAGAAACTACTATAATAAACTAAGTTTTGAAAAACGAGGTGAATTTATGATAACGACGTATTTTCAAAAGATAGAAGAAAAGCTTAAAATGGTCTTATTAAACGAACAAAAACAGATGGAACTTGCTGCAGAGAAGATTGCGGAAAGTATTCAAGGGGGTGGGATTGTCCAATTGTTTGGCTGTGGTCATTCTCATATCTTAACCGAGGAAGTGTTCTATCGAGCAGGGGGATTAGCTCCTATAAAGCCTATTTTTCATGAGCCTTTAATGCTCCATGAAGGCGTAGTCAGATCTTCCCAATTAGAGAGGCAAAATGACTATGCTGCTTCTTTTATACAAAGTGAGGATATTCATGAAACCGATTGTATGATCGTTTTATCTACGTCAGGAAGAAACCCGGTTCCAGTGGATGTTGCTTTGTTTTCTAAACAAAAAGGGGCTTATGTTATTGGTGTTACATCGATTACATATTCAGAAAGTCAGCCTCCTCGTCATAAGCTGGGGCTGCGGTTAGGTGATGTAGTCGATCTAGTGATTAATAATCATTCAGAGATTGGTGATGCGGTTTTGTTCCATGATGAAATAGAGGTTCCATTTGCACCCACGTCGACGGTTGTTGGAGCGACGATAGTAAATAGTATCTTTGCAGAAGCAATAAAGATTATGACTAGCAACGGTTTTGAGCCTCCAGTTTTTTTAAGTGGAAATTTAGAGGGTGCAGATGGTCATAATTCCGTTTTGGTTGAAAAATATAAAGGACGTATCCCGTTACTTGCTGTACGGGAATAGATCTGTATTTTTCTTATTTTGTGTATCTATTTGCATACGAGCTTGCTACAAACGAGTCGGGCTTAATTTTTGGTTCTAAACCCATAGATTCAATGCGTGATACCATTTCTCTTACGAAAATGCGCGTTTTGTTGCGACTCTTTGCACCAATATCAATATGACCTTCGATGGTAAAGGAGGCACCTTTGTACACATAAGGAAGAACTATGTTGATGAGCCGATCTTTTTTTTCATCTGTAAACATGGATGCAACTTCTTCTGTTAACGAGGTTTCTAATGAGATTTTCTCTTGAAGATTATTTACTTGTCTTGGTATATTCACCTTACGAATACAAGCCCATGCTCCTTTTCCTTCTTGTTGGATGACGATGCCAGTAACGAACCTTGTGTATTTCGGATGTACTTGAGAGTCCGTACCAAACATGAGTCGGTATGTGCCATTTGGATCACGATTCATAAATTTAACAATTCTTTCGAACACTTGTTCAAACGTCATATTTTTTTCATGCAGATTTTCAAATGAGTAGTTAAGAGCTCTTAGGTTCCTCATATAAACACCTATTCTTTCCTCTCTTTTCATAAGATGATTTACTAAAATAGAATGTTCTATCGAAGACACAGAAAAAGTTCGCTTTCGGGTCCTCAGTTCTTACTACATGTCTATTCAAGTTTTTAGATTTTAGTGTTTTTTCTTTGTAAAAAAATTGTTTTGGAGTGTGTTGGTTGTGTAAATGGTCAGATATAGTGAGGGATGGAAGGCATATTTTTTATTATATCTATATGTGTTGTTTTAAATAAACGTTTAATTAATTTTTCATATAGGGGGCATTCTTTCTGTGTTGGAGAGGAGAATGCCCCTGTAAATTAGCGTTTATTACTGGAAGCGAAACTAACGAACATTTTTTCATCTTCTACTAAGCCACAGGATCCACATTGAATTTTTTGTGCAGGTCCTTTGTAAGCAACGTGAAATGGATCTAGGTTATCATTCGTGAATTGTTGGACAACCTCTCCTGACTGTGGATCTAATTTTACTGGTGTTGCTACTTGTTCGATAATATTAAAACGAGATCGATTTGTTTTACAGCTTGGGCATAAATAAGGATTTGTCATAAACATTGCACCTCCTAAGGGTATTATTCCCATTAGATGAAATATTTATTTATCCATCCCGTTTTTAATATTGGGGGTCTAGTCTATATAAACAATTATTATTTTAGAGGAAATGGTCTATTATTAGCGAACTTCTAGGTAGGGAAAAGAGAGGGGAGTATGCTAATGATATACAAAAATATCGTTACTTCAGAAGAGTTAAGAGATAGAGTAGAAGATAAGTCAGTGGTAATTGTAGATTGTCGTTTTCAGCTTGGTGAGCCTACAAAAGGTCTAGAAGAATTTAACAAGGATCATCTAACTGGGGCACTCTATTTTGATTTAGAAAAAGATCTTTCCGCTACCATCAGTAAGCATGGCGGTAGACACCCGCTACCAAACATAGAGAAATTTGTACAATTGTTGAGTAGGGTTGGTATCGATTCGTCGAAAAAGGTAATTGCTTATGACGATCAAGGTGGAGCAATGGCAGCACGGTTATGGTGGATGCTAAAGTATGTAGGGCATGACAACGTCGCTATTTTAAACGAAGGATTTTCACATTGGAAAAAGAAGGGGTACCCTACTACTAAGGAAGTCGTAGAAAGCGAACCTACTAATTTTGTACCAAACATACAATACAACATGCTTCAAAGTAAGGAAGAAGTAATGGATTCGTTGAATGATCCAAATGTACTTCTGATTGATTCTCGTGCAGAAGAACGATTTACTGGAAAAATTGAACCCATCGATCCTGTAGCAGGTCACATTCCTGGAGCTGTAAATGAAGATTGGCAGCATCGGTTGACAAAGACAGGTGAGTGGAAATCAAAAGAAGACTTAGAGAAGGACTTAGGAAAGTACCGAGATGATAGGAAGCAGTTAATCGTGTATTGCGGTTCCGGTGTAACTGCATGTGCAAATATCATCGCGTTAACAGAGTTGGGATTGAAGCCGAAGCTATATGCAGGTAGCTGGAGTGATTGGATTACGTATGAGGAGAATTCGGTGGAGGTAGGGAAGTGAATAATTACTTGCACGATGGAGAACAAAAATACGCTGAGGCGTATTTAGTACTTTCAACTATATACGAATGGGCTGAAACGAATGGAATAATAATCAACAACATTAGAAATACTAGATAAGTTAAACGCTATTGATACGTGTATTTTCAGGGTACACAAAAAGACTTAATAGGACTCTTCTTCTATACAATGACATAAAATCTCTATAAATATATCTTGTAATACAATAACAACGTTGTTATATTACAAGTAGTTCATAAAATTAACAAACATGAAGGTGATGGGAAATGGGAAATGATGAAGGTGAACAACTTCGTATAAAAACGTTATTGTTCTTTTTTATTCCTCTTGGATTATCAGCAAGCCTTGTTACAGTCTCGCATGTTATTATTAATAGTACGCTAGCTCGTGCGAACAATGCTGAGTTTATCATAGCGAGCTATGCGATCGCTATGAGTATTTTTGTTTTCACAGAAAGAGTTGCAGTTCTTCTTCGCCAAACTTGTTCGGCGTTAGTGCGCGATAAACGCTCCTTTCAACAGATGTTTCATGTATTTCTCTATGTTGTCACGAGTTTATTTTTATTAGCAGCTTTTATTGCTTTTACCCCTACAGGTACATGGATCATTGCTTCTGTGTTTGGAATAAGTGATGAAATGGCATTTCAAGTTAAGCACATATACCAAGTACTTATTTTTGTAACCATTTTTTCTGCGACGCGATGTCTGTATCAAGGAGTCATTATATATAATCGAAAAACAAAATGGTTAACGATTGGAATGGTTGTACGACTCTCCGCCATGTATGCATTGTCTATGTACTTTATCTCTCAAGGCACTATTACAGGTCGGTCAGGAGCTATTATTTTCTTAACAGGAATGGCAATTGAAGCAATGATAAGTTTGTGGGAAGGGAAACGACTTATTAAGACCCTTCCATCTGAGCTAGAAGAGCATAAGATTAAAAAGAAAAAACAAATTTTCACATTTTATACTCCACTTGTACTTTCTTCTTTCTTCACTGTTTTAATCGGTCCAAGTATCAATATATTTTTGGGGAAAACATCGATGATCGAATTAGCGATTGCTTCTTATGCCATTGCACTAAGTATTACTCAGCTCGTTATCAGTTTTTTTTCCTACACTCATCAAATTGTATTAAATTTCTTCGAAAACAATCCGAAGAAAGTGGTGAAGTTTAGTTTTATAATTGGATTATTTCCATGTATTCTTCTCGGTATATTTACGTACACACCAATAGGTCCCTGGTTTATGGCAAACATTATGGGGCTGAATGATCGGTTAATTGTAGCAAGCTTAGATTGTCTAAAAATATTTATGCTATTATCTCTTGTTTTTCCTTATTTAGACTTTTTCAATGGAATGCTGATGCTGAAAAACCAAACTCGATTTATGATCGTCTCACAAATGACGAACTTAGCCGTTACAGTTCTTGTATTATTTGTAACGATAGGATATTTTTCCCATTGGAATGGTGCGATTGGAGCACTTGCTCAATCAATTGGTTTACTAATGGAGTTAGTCATTATTGTGTGTTTCTTTTCGTATTATCGCTTATGTCAACCACTTAATAGCAAAGCTAAAAACACGGGTCAAAAGGAAAAAGAAACGAATTAATGAAGACACTCCTACTAAATTCATAGTAGGAGTTTTTAATTTAGTCCAAAAGCCTTATACAATATTTTTCCAAACAAGCAGGAATTGAATATTCATTCATAGAAAGTACTATAGTCGAAATAATTTAATAAAAATCGGGGATATAATTTCTAATACTAAATGATTTTGCTTGTATATTACTAACTTATTCTCACATAAGAGGAAGATTTCCCAGAAGGAGTTATCAGAATGATCAGTAGGCTTATTGATGAATCCAAGTATACAAAAGGGCAAAGTGATGCAGAGTGTTACCAGAAGTTCATGGAGCATTGTACTGATTTATATACGTGTCATACGGATCAAGGTATGATTAGTTATATTTCCCCAACAGTAAAACAATTATTGGGTTATGATTCAACAGAACTATTAGGTAAATCACTTCATAATATCTGCCATCCTGATGATAGAGAAAAAATCAAACGGTTGTTTCAATACGATGTATCTTCAACAAGAACGAATTACCGCGTTAGAAAAAAAGGTGGAGAATACATTTGGTTTGAAACTTCCTGTAAGAAGCATAGGAATGGCGATACAATAGAATATTTATGCATCACAAGGGATGTTACACATAATATTATTGCCGAGTTAGAATTACAAGAAAACAAAACGAAATATGAGTTATTAGTGGAAAACTTCCAAGACACTGTAGGAATTATTACACTTGATGGATATTGGATTTATCTTAATCAAGCTGGAGTAAAGCTTTTCGGAGTAACAAGAAAAGAAGAGATTATTGGGAAAAATATTGTAGAATTCATCAGTAAAGATGATGAACAACGAATACGAAATTACTTCGTAGATCATAACAATAAAACATTGGAAGTGACAGTTCTGCGATGCGATTTTGATACTAAACAAGTAGAAGTAAAAGTTCTGCCAAGAGTATATCGTAATCGAGAAACTTTCCAGATAGTATTGCGCGATATCACAGAGCATAAAAAAACAGAGGAACTTATGTACCGCTCAGAAAAGCTTTCGGTAATTGGTCAGTTAGCTGCAGGAATTGCTCATGAGATTCGCAATCCATTGACAACTGTAAAGGGATTTACACAACTAATGAAATCAGGACATGGACAAGAATTCTTGCATGTTATGATTGATGAAATGGATCGTATTGAACAAACCATTAGCGATTTATTAATATTGGGGAAACCACAAGTATCAAATATTGAGAAAATAAATGTACAGACTGTTATTGAAAGTACCGTATCATTACTTTCTGCAGAAGCACTTTTACACAACATAGAGTTAGTGCAGGAGTGTGATCTTCCTGAACCCTATATGGAAGGGGAAGAAGATAAATTAAAATTAGTGTTTATTAATATTATTAAAAATGCTATTGAAGCGATGCCGAATGGTGGGAAAATTTATATTACTGCAGAACAAGAAGATGGAACGATAGTAATAAAAATAATGGATAAAGGAATTGGGATCCCACCAGAACGTTTGAAAAAACTTGGAGAACCTTTTTATAGTAATAAAGAAAAAGGAACTGGTTTAGGATTGATGATATGTAATCGAATTATTAAAAACCATCAAGGTAGTTTGCAAATAGAAAGTAAAGTAAACGAAGGTACTACATTATCAGTTCGTCTACCGAAAACACTATCTTAAATGTAAAAGGAGGTATTCACCCCCTTTTTTTTGAAGGATAGAATTAATAAAATTTTTGAACTTAGAAAGGTGTCTAGCTCCAGGCGCCAGGACCTCGTGTCAAATGTTCTGGCCGATTAAAAAGTAAAAAGCACTTTTTATCGTCCAGAACATTTGCATTTCGGTCCTGAGAATGCGCCTTGCGCTTTTCTTATTTGATAATTAACTTTAAACAACTGTTTGTATTACTTCCAAATTATGTTGAACGTATACCTGTACAGTCATTGCAAACAATAATAGGAAATTAGAAAACACACGTTCCACGATAAACTAAAAAGATTCAATTAGTACTGCTGGTTTACCCTCTTGTCTTACATTTTGCTATACGTTGCACAATTGATATGAAGGAGGGAAGACATGATTTCTTTCCGAGGTGACGCTCATAAGTTTTACTTAAAAATAAGGAGAAACCATACAGAAGGGAATAACCTCCAAGAGTTAAAAGAACTACAGGAGATAAAGGATATCAGATTTTTTTATCGATCCTTAACGACGACAACATTAGAAAATATTCATTATCGTATTATCAAAGAAAAAAATGGATCTGGGTTAATTCCCATATTAGTCACAACTGTTCCTTGGATACTGTTTATTTTTAGTAAGCAACTCCATTCCTACTTTGATGCAGCAAGTAATTATGTCTGGATTACATTTGCAATCGCTTTTTTGATCGCGATTTTTATAAGTGTATATATTCATTTCAAGGAGCGTGCGTGGGCTACAGTCCATTCAAGAATCATTGAAGATATAATCTCCGAACGATCTAACAAACATGAATATTAACGCAGATTCCTCAGAGTGAATGTGAGGGAGAAGAGGTAGGGTTCTCCCTCAGGATATAATTAGTTACGATAGCGTTTCTACAATAGAGTAGAGCGTTTTTTTGATTTGTAGGAAATGATAAAGATCTTATTGCACCTGAACTTAACGTTCTAGAGGTAATCTTGAAGCTGATTGAAAAATTGATATCAAAAGGCCGCAGTGGCGACATTTTCGATAACTTAGTTACCATGAATGTATATAGAGAAAATTGGAATACTAATATAAATCTTGGTAAAGGAGTATCAATATGCCCGATCATAATGGAATGGAATATGCTATTTCCAATCAATACAAAGATATTTTTTTTCATGCAGAAACGATGATCATTTTTCGCCAGAATGAAAAGTCTGTCCAATTCAGATTGAAGGATCATAATGGTCCAAGAGGATACGGAACAATGCCGATTCAGAATTTTTTATATTTACTAAAAAAGAAAAATCTACAAGAACTACCAAATAACCGCTTACTTCTGGAAAAACAATTATTGGATGAAGAAAACCAAGAGCAAATCGGATAAAAGAATGTGATGCAGACAAAAAAACAGGATAACGAACAAACATTCGTAACCCTGTTTTTTCACACTTACATCCACTTATTTTCTTTACTTGGCGTGAATTTTTCCATCAAGCTAAGTATTTCCTTTGGATCATCAGACACTATCAAACCCTCTAGGAATTCCTGCTTGATAAACCCTTGATCTACTTGATGTTGGAAAAATGAGATGAGTTGATCAAAAAATCCATTTATATTCAACACACCAATTGGTTTATGATGATATCCTAATTGTTGCCACGTTAATGCTTCTGTTAACTCCTCAATCGTACCGATGCCTCCTGGAAGAGCGATAAATCCATCCGCTGCATCATACATTTTTGCTTTTCGCTCATGCATTGTATCCACCACAACTAGATCTGTTAACTCTACATGCTCTACGTTCTCATATATTTTCTTCGGTATAATCCCAATTACTTTTCCTTGCTCTTCTAATACAGACCGAGCAAGTTCGCCCATTAACCCCACATTTCCTCCGCCATACACTAAGCCAATTTGCTTCTCAGTTAACATCTTTCCTAATTTAATCACCTGCTGTTTATAAATTTCCGTTACACCAAAGTTAGAGCCACAGAATACACAAATAGATTTAAACATGATTTGTCACCAATCTTTCTACATCGTTATCGCTCTATTATATAATATGTCTTATAGATTTCACATGAAAAACAAAATCATTGACAGTGTGAGAAAATATGCCGTATACTAAGTTAAATATCATACATAGAAGTCTGGGTAGCTTTTGCCAATGTTCTTTTGAACAGGGGGAAAGGAAGTCCGTAAAACTTCTGCATGGAAAACTTACAATAATATATTTGGTTGCTAACGTAATCACTTTTTATAGTGCGTACAATAGAGACCAACGTGGATGAATAGCAGTTATTCATCCTACGTTGGTCTCTTTTTTTCTATAATTGCCATTTCCAAATTCAAGGAGGTAGACAATATGAATCGATGGTTTGTAGTACTAGGAGCAATTATTATTCAAATTAACTTAGGAGCGGTATATGCGTGGAGTTTGTTTAACACGCCACTTATTGAAAAATTCGGTTGGGATCGTGAAGGGGTAGTGTTCACTTTCTCTATTACTATTGCGGTGTTTGCATTTGTGACGATCTTTGCTGGGAGGCTTCAGGATCGAATCGGTCCTCGCTGGGTTGCTACCGCAGGGGGAGTATTTCTTGGAATTGGTTTATTATTAGCAAGTCAAGCAACAACATTAACACAGCTATACATCTTTTATGGAGTGATTGGTGGAATTGGTATCGGGCTCACGTATGTTTGTCCTCTTTCCGCATGTGTGAAGTGGTTCCCTGATAAGAGAGGACTTATTAGTGGTATTGCCGTAGCAGGTTTTGGATTAGGTGGACTTATTTTTAAACCAATCATCAATCTATTTATTGCAAACGTTGGAGTTTCTCAGTCTTTTTTCTATATTGGGTTAATCTACTTTGTTTGCGTGGTTGCAGGGGCACAGTTGCTGCGAAATCCTCCTGCTTCAGAACCAGCAACTGGATCAGTACAGAACTTGATTAGGAGTAATGACGCTCAGTTTTCTCCAAAAGAGATGGTGAAAACGACACCGTTTTACTTGTTATGGTTTATGTTCTTATTCGGAAGTATGGCTGGGCTTATGGTAATCAGTTTTGCGGTGGATATTGGTGTAGAGGTTGCTGCGTTGACGGTGGAGCGTGCTGCGAATGCGGTGATGGTGATTGCGTTGTTTAATGCGGGTGGCCGGATTGTGTTAGGGAATATTTCGGATCGTTTTGGTCGAAAAAATACGTTGATGTTTGTTTACGGATTGACCGCTGTTACGTTGTTTTATATGAGTCTTGGTGTGATGAATTATCCTATGTTTCTAGTGACTGTGTCGGTAATTGGATTTTGTTTCGGTGGGTTTTTATCTTTGTATCCTTCGATTACGGCTGATTATTATGGAACGCGAAACATGGGGAGTAATTATGGATTGATGTATCAGGCGTATGGTATTTCTGCGTTTGCTGGTCCATTTATTGTAGGGATGCTTCCGTTTACTTCAGCATTTTTTGTTGCCGCGTTGTTCTGTGTACTAGCGTTGGTGCTGGCTCGATTTGTTGTGGTGCCTGTGAAATCAGAGAAGGCAGCAGTTTATAAGGAAAATCCAGTACACGAATAAGAGTTGACACGTTGAGTTAGAACCGCTACACTTTTTTCATAGTAAAAGATGAAGGTGACGATAGATGAGTAAATCAAAAGGTTTTATCGAAGCGGAGATTAGTAAGACGTTAACGCAGTGGGAAAAGGATTATCTTGGCCGTGGGTCTGTATCTGTGAAGACGGATATTTTGCGTGATATGATTATCGTTTCGCTACAGGGAGTGCTGACTCCTGCGGAATATACCCTTAGCAAAACAAAAGAGGGCAAGTCGCAAATTAAGAAGACTCGGACGGATTTAGTGGAGACTGGTGTTGAGACGTTACGGGAGATGATGAAAGAGATCACAGGTGAAAAAGTGATTAGCTTTCATACAGATATAAGTACAAGTACTGGGGAACGGTTAATTGTTTTTAAGTTGGCTACAAATTACGAAGAAACTTTCTTAGTGAGTAAATAGGATGGAACCAAATAACAGTTATTATCGTAATGATAGTAGCTGTTTTTTTACTGCTTGTTTTTCTGAATTTTATGATATTATGGGAGATATTGGCTTATTGTTGGGAGGAGAACATAGGATGAAAAAGTGGTGGTTCGGAATAGCAATTGGATTGATCATTATCATTGGCTTGTCAATTTTATGGTGGAGTTTACAATCTCCTTTATCAAGTGGGGTATATGTTGAAAAGCAAGCTGGTTTGGCCATAGCAGAGGTAGATAAAGCTGATAAAACGATCCCTTTTTCATTGCCTGTTCAATGGGTAAAAGCACATCCTTGGGAAAAAGCGCCTACACTAGACGATATTTTGTTGATCGATTCCGACGGGGATATTATTAGTACCATGGAGGGCGGTTATGTGTTGTCTTATTCTGCCGGTGATTGGTATGACAGAGTCATTACTACAGAGATAGAATTGTATGTGAACGCAGAGGCTATGGCCGAAGAATCTCTTATGAGCTATTATCCATTAACGAATTCTTTAAAAGATTCTTATGAGTTAGATGAATTTCAATTCACCATCAGTGGGAAGGACTTCGTTTTCCCACTGCAGGACACATACAAAATACTGCCGATTGTTCCTATAGGCTCTGAATCGCCTAATGCGTGGGAAATGCAAGGGTATTCTCCCGTGTTGAGCGATGACCACAGTGTGATGAAGGGATATATATTCCATTTAGAAGGTGACTCGAGCCATGCAGTATTGGAGGATATTCATTACTGGTTCCCAGGAATGTCAGACGAATATTTAGAGGCGGAAGTCCTCTATTTAAATGATTGGGATTTCAGTACCGACGAAAGATACAAAGTGATCGATGAAGGGGAACAGCTGTCCTTGCCTTTGGAAGTGGAGAACAATAGTTTGCTGCTGTATTTCCCTTTGACAGAAGAAATTATTGAGCGGGTGGAGGATTCCTTGCTCCGTTCCATGCCACGATTCATCTTCTCTGATGATGGTAGTTCCTCGTATTATGTGGATGGAGGCATGAGCATTGGCCCTTTTGTGCGAGATAAAGATTGGAACGAACACGTGATCTCAGCTAAATAAATAAGAAAGCTTCGCACCTTTTGTTACATGGATGCGAAGCTTTTTCTTTTTGTTTTGGGAAAACAACGTCTATCTGTTTTGAATTCCGGTTATTCCTGCAACTAGTTCATGAGATCGTAACCGGGCATCATGGTCATATACCATGGTACTTACCATGATCTCATCGACTTTCGTTTCATTAAGGAAGCCCTGGAGCTTTTTCTTCACCGTTGTTGGACTACCAATAATGGAAGAGCCTAATTGTTTTTCTAACAGTGTCATTTCATAGGTACTCATTAAATCTTCCATGTTTTTCACAGGAGACTGTAGCTGTGAAGGCGTATTTCGAAATAAGTTGAGAAACGTTTGTTTAATGGATGTTGCAAGATAGTCTGCTTCTTCATCTGTGTCCGCTACGATAACATTAACCGCTGCCATTGCATAAGGTTCTTTGTACTCTTCCGATGGCTGGAAGTTATCATAATACAATTGAAGCGCTGGAATCGTGTTTTCCGGTGAAAAATGACTTGCAAAAGCAAATGGCATTCCGAGTTGTGCTGATAGACGAGCACTGAATCCACTAGAGCCTAATAACCAAATAGGCACGTTTGCTCGTTCTCCTGGAATTGCTCGAACTGGGAGTTGTTCAGAGCCTTCGAAATACGCTTGTAGTTGTTCTAGTTGTTCTGGAAAGTCATCACCATTTGTATAGTTTGCTCCTCTTAGTGCATGTGCTGTTCGCTGATCTGTTCCCGGTGCACGCCCAAGTCCTAAATCAATTCGGTTAGGAAACATTGCTTCCAGTGTTCCAAATTGTTCTGCAATCACAAGTGGGGAATGGTTTGGAAGCATGATGCCACCGGACCCCACTCGGATGGATGATGTATGTGCTGCTATATGGCCGATCACTACAGAAGTCGCGGAGCTCGCGATTCCTGGCATGTTGTGGTGCTCTGCCAGCCAGTAACGGTGGAACCCTAGTTTTTCCGTGAGCTGAGCGAGCTCGATGGAGTTTTTGAATGATTGTGATGCTGTTCCTCCTTGCACAATAGGAGCAAGGTCCAGAACGGAAAATGGTATTTCAGTTATGGATTTTGCTGGTCTATTAATATGCATTATAAATCAACTACTTTCTTTGATTTGCTTGTTTGGGTGGGTATCTAGCTTACAAAAAGTTACTATATAACAATTCGTCTTTATTTTAACAGGAAGTGAAGGTCGATCAAAATGAAATGACTTAGGGTGAGTGGTGGTTCCTCGTGTCGAATTTTGTAATTGTAAGATTCCAAGGGTAAATTGTAAGAATTAGTGATTAAATTGTAAGATTCCTGCTCCCAATTGTAAGTATATATGCCTCAATTGTAAGATTTGTAAAATCTTTTCCAACAAATCGATGTTTTGCCCTTCGTTTTCCCCCTATAAACAGCTCTTTACTAATAGCATTTCAACTTTCTTGCTAAAAAATCACGAAATAGGTATCATTTTCACCAAGACAATCAAACAAACTTTGTTTTTACATAGAAGGGGTGAGCGGAAATGGAAAATAAATTACCTCCTGGTCAGTTTGAAACGGAAAAATGGCCAGTTTTGCATCAGGGAGAAGTATATGAATTTGACGAAGCTAGTTGGTCCTTTAAATTGTTTGGCGAAGTGGAAGCGGAGAAGACGTTGACTTACTCGGAAGTGATGAAGTTACCGAAAACCATTTCCTCGATTGATATGCATTGTGTGACAACGTGGTCTAAGTTTGGTACAGCGTTCGAGGGCATTGCCATGCGTGAATTGATAAAAAAAGTGGAACTACATCCTCACGTAAACTATGTCAAAATATACGGATATTATAACGGGGATCCTTTTGGTTACTCTGCAAATCTACCTTTGAAGGATTTAATGGGGGATGATGCGTTGTTCGTCTATCGCTGGAAGGATGATAATAACGAGTGGTCTGATATTTCTCCAAAACATGGCTATCCATTGCGGTTTATTCCTCCAGCTTCCTTTTACTTGTGGAAGGGATCGAAATGGGCAACGGGTATTCAATTCATGAAGGAAGATGAAGAGGGATTTTGGGAAGAACTTGGCTATTCTATGACGGCGAATCCTTATAAGGAAGAGCGGTATCGCTGATATGGATGCACAATCGTAACCGATATAATTCATAGAGAAAGGATTTCAATACGATGAAACTTAGTATTTTAGACCAATCCCCAATTCTCCCTGGGAAAACTGCTGCGCAGGCACTTCAGGAGTCCTTGAAGTTGGCGAAGCTAGGCGAGGATCTTGGGTTTTCACGATATTGGATTGCGGAGCATCATGATATCAATGCTCTTGCTTGTCCCGCACCGGAAGTGATGATTAGCTATATTGGTGCACATACGAAGGAGATCCAACTTGGAGCGGGAGCTGTGTTGCTGCCACATTACCGTCCTTATCGGGTTGCGGAAACGTTTAATTTGCTGGCGACCTTATTTCCAAATCGAATTGATTTAGGAATTGGTAGAGCACCTGGAGGATCTGCAGAGGCGACAATTGCTCTTTCTGGTAACTTTTTAGAGAAGGTTCGAAAATTACCTGAGGACTTAAAAGAGCTAATCAAGTTTCTCCATCAAGATTTTTCATCGGAAGAAATGTTTTCTAAAATCAAACCAACTCCCGTTCCTGAAGTCTCCCCCAAAGTATGGGTGCTCGGTACAAGTGAGAAAAGTGCAGTACTTGCTGCTGAAAACGGAACGGCATATGCGTTTGGACAATTCATGAGTGAGAAAGACGGTATGGAAATTATAAAAACCTATAAAGAAAACTTTCAAGGTAGAACGCCCGAGGAAAAACCTGAGGCGATTTTAGCTGTTTCTGCAATATGTGGGGAAACAACGGAAGCTGCAGATGAATTAGCTTATCATAGTTTTCTACGGAAAAATCAGATTGCAAAAGATAGTGAGACAGATAATTATGAACTTACGCTCGAACAAGAACAAATGTTCGTAGATATGAAAAATAACATGGTGATTGGTGACCCACAAGAGGTCGTACAGAAACTTCATGATATGCAACGTCAATATGGAGCGGATGAAATAATGATTATTACTATAACAAACAGTCATGAATCTCGCATTCGTTCGTATGAGCTAATTGCGAAGGAAATCTCCTTAACAGAGCTTAATAAAATTTAACGGAGAACTCTATCAGTAATAGAAGGAGGTTTCAGAAAATGAGTATGTCTGATTCATCTAAAATAATGACTAAAATGCTAAACGACATAAAAAATGAAAATAAAAAAGCTATTGAGAAAGCCAAGAAAGCACTTGATAATTAAAAAGACTGAACTGTTTTTTATAAAATAATGAAAAGATAGGTGATAAAATGACTCATAGTAAAAACCCTAAATTGCCTTTATCTAAGGAAGATAGAGCAATGCTAAGAAAACATAAAATTAAGTTAAGTGAAATACATACTAAATCAACGGAAGAATTAGCGAACGTATTAAATACAACAATCTTAAGAGCAAAACAACTAAAAGGACTAGCAACCTTTCAGCAAATTCCATCGATAGGGGAAGTTATGGCAACAAGACTGGTCGATGTGCTGGGATATCACCAGTTAGAACAACTAGCAGAAAAACACTGGCCAGATGTGTTTCATCAAATGGAAGTAGCGGAAGGATATTGGACGGATCCGTGTGTCGAGGATCAAATTATGTGTATTATACATTATGCGAATCACCCGGAAAGCGAGAAACAGTGGTTTGATTTTACAGAGGAACGAAAGCGATATAGGGAAAAGCACGGATATCCAATCGACAGACCTACGACTGCATGGTATGAGTAAAAAAACAGGAAAATAAAACAAATTTATATTGACGTGAATCGTGTATTACACATATAATACACTCAAGAGGAAAAGGTAGGTGAGACTTGTGTGTTTACGTTTTACGAGTTAGAACTCAATAATACGGAACCTGTTTATGTACAAATATCCTATTATGTGAAACGACAAATTTTATTGAAGGTGGCGGTAAATGGAGAGAAACTACCTTCCAGAAGAGAAATAGCAGCACAATTAAACATTAACCCAAATACAGTTCAGAAAGCATTCAAAATCATGGAGGAGGAAGGCTTTGTGCATACAAGTGGAAATCAAGGAAGCATCATTTACGTAGATGACACGATTTTTCACAACATTGAAGAAGAACTCACACGAGAGATGGTGAAAGGTTTCATTTCATCTGCGAAAGACATAAATTTAGATTTTAAGAAGGTTGTCGATTTAATTAGTGAACTATGGGAAGAAAAATAATTTTTTATCTACAGTGTATTACGAGACTAATACAAGCGAGGTTATTGCCATGAGAGGGTTTTACAGGTTAGTGAACTATGAAGTAACAAGGATGATAAAGGTAACATTATGCCTTTGTATTGGTATTATTTTGCTGCCAATCTATCTTCTTCATTTATCCTTAAAAGACTTACATCCACACAGCGTCATTGAACGATTTGAAAATATTTACGCAGCTTCAGGAGCAATTATTGTTTTTCTTTTATTATTACTATTATTAATTGGCTATTTTGTCGTAACTATTTATTCCCATTATTGGGGAAGCAAAAGTATATACACATATTTAACACTGCCGATTAAAAGAGAAGCTTTCTATTTTAGTTATTTTATAGCTTTTATGATCTGCCTCCTAGTATTTTTTACAGCAAAGTTAGTGAGTGTATATTGGGGGTATAGCATTTATGTCTCAAGGATAGACGACATAACGAATGGAGAAGCAGTAATGACAAATGGTCTGTTCCTTGCTTTCATTCGTTCTGAATTTCTTCGAACAATCTTTCCAATGACGGTAAATGGTATTTTTTCAACTGTGAGTATATTTTTGGCTTTAGTAACAGGAACACTTTACGGGGTGCTATGCGAAAGAAGTAAAAGATTTGCTGGATTTTTCTTCATAACTCTTTCTATTGGTATCATTATCTACATATTAAATTATCGACTAAGTGACCCTATTTATGTTTATTCCAATCTCTATATTACAGGTAGTTTACTGTTCATCTTAAGTGGTTATTTCATTTGGAAAAGTGTCAAGATTCTTAAGAGTGGATCAATTGTTTAGAAAGGAGAAGGGGATATGCAAGCTTTAAAAAAGTACTTTACCATTTTCATTACTTCTATCTTCATTTTCCTTTTTATTATACTAATATCAAATGTATACTCTGCCAAGAATAGCGGAACGTTTTATCTTAAAGATATAGAAGGTGACCGATCCATACTTGAAGACATTTCTATAACCGGTGAATTGACAGATGACCTCCATCGTAAGTTATTTTCGATTAAAGAGAATGAAATTAACACACGAACCGAATTATATAACACTCCAATCGGTCGGTATGATAATTATAAATTTATTCCTGGGGGACCCCTTGTTTTAGGAGAAAAAGAGTATGAAGTATATGGAGAAAATGACTTTGACATTATTTATCATAATATACGTGAGAGAGAAAAGGTGGGCTTAGCTTTTGTAAGAACAGAATTTAACCAAACACAAAATCGCTTTTCAAATGCTTTGGAGTTTGGTTTAACATCTATAGAAGACAAAATATATTTTACAGTTCCTACCACTGCAGATTATTCGGGATTTAATGGGATTTATGAACTACATTTTGTCGAGGGTGGTCATTCGTTCATGCCTACACATGAAAAAGAAGAAGCATCTGTCCTTACAACCTATCCTTTAGATCAAAACAATATGAGTGTACTTGGTTTAGAGTCAGTAGGAGAAAAACTCGCTTTGATTATAAAAATAGAGAACGATTTAGTTATAAGAGGTTTTACAATGAATGGGTTAGAACTTGGCGAAGCACATTTTGATGATTTTTTCATCTCCATATCTCAGGACGATTCAACTTCCTATCCATATGATATCTTTGTGAACGAAGATGATGAGATAGTAACATTGAGTTTTCAAAAAGAATATTATCCAATCCAACATCAAATAGCAAATATAGACTTTTCAGATGGTCCAAAAGCTATAAATATAGTAAATCCTAAGATAGATGATGGAATACGTGACTTTCATAACCATATAGAACACATGCTTTTTAAAAATAATAAACTTTATATAATTCTAACTACTAGAGAGCACAATAACGATCAATCATTCCATTATGGACTTCCTATTTCTTTTTTTATTTATGTTTATGAGCCAACGAAACTGCTATATAAAGGGGAAATTGTGACAGATATAAATGATGATCTGCTTATGTATCGGAACGTTACAAGTATTACGAACCGTGGTCAACTAAACAAAAATAGAACACTTGCCAATATAAATATAAAGTAAGAGAGGTGGTATTAACTCTATGGATTTTATTAAACGACATATGATCATTATCGTAAGCATTACAACATTCTCTCTCATAAGTCTACTACTATCCCAAGTGTATACCGCTAAAGACGATATCACTTTTAGATTCATTGATCATTACGGAGATCGCTCTTCGTTGGATAACATCACAATACAAGGTGAACTTAAAGACGGTTATCATAGTACACATTTTGCTATTAGTAAAAATGAGGTGAGCAGCTATACAGAAATTTTTGACTATTCTATATTTGAAACTCAGCCAAGACGTTATATGCCAGGCTTGTATATTCCTTTGGAATTAGATGGCATAGAGTATGAGTTCCGAATTAGCAATTCTGGTTTTATAGGAACTTTTGATATTTCCTACGATAAAGTAAGTTTTTCAAGCATTCAAAGGATGGGCTATACATCTCTGAATACTACTACACCAGGCTCAACATCAACAAACCATTTAGAATACGGATTAACGTCTACTGGGGAAAACATTTACTTTATGGTTCCTAATACAAGTGACTTTAAAGGTAAAAATTCTATATACGAATTAGCTCTTGTAGAAACCGAAAACATCCCGAGAACTCAATTACCTGAGTCTCGTAAAGTTACAACATATTCATTTGAACAAAACACGAATCCTGATTTACCAAAGTTATCCGTTTTAGGATTAGAGAGTGTAAATGACAACCTTGTTGTCGTGATGCAAGAAGGTGATAAACTTCTAATAAAAGGGGTTTCTACTTCTGGGGAGGAACTCGGTACTGCCTATGTGGAACAGTTTTTCTCAGAAGACAGAGAATCTGAAAATCACTATCCATCTTACAAAGCTTATGAGAATGAAGAGGATGATATCATTACGCTAAACTTTGATAGTAATTTAGGTGATACGAACCATACAATAGCAAGTTTTTCCCTTTCAAATGGAGTCGAGGTAGTTGATGTTGTTCGTACTGACTTTCTGAATGAAAAATTTGATTCTTTTCATTCAGTGGAAAAAATGATCTATAAAAATAATAAGCTTTATGTTGCCCGAACAGTTCGTGAAGCGGGAGATGAAAATTATTCTCCACCTGAGGTTACTCAACCAATTTATTTCTATATCTATGTTTTTGAAGATTCCGAGTTACTATACAAGGGCGAGCTTGTTACAGATAATAATGATGATTTAATACAAATTGACACCTTAACAAACTATGCACATGGAATTAGCTATAGTTTCAGAGATTACCGAAATTTTATGAATATCTCATTTGATTAACAGGAATAGAAGGGAGGGTAAGCAATGATCGAACTTACTAACGTGTGCAAAATTTACGGTTCTTCAAAGGTCGGATTAGCAAATGAATCAGTTAAAATAAACACAGGGGAAATTGTTGGCATATTAGGAGCAAACGGAGCTGGTAAATCTACGTTTCTTAAAGCAATTATGGGCCTTGGTGAACTTCGCCGTGGAAAAATACTTGTTGACGGACAACCAATAGAGCAGCAATATGACAACATTGCATTCATTACAGAAGAGGGGAGTTATTTACCGAATCTAACTCCTACGCAATATGGAGAGTTTCTAGCTGATTTTTTCCCGAAATTTGATATGGAAAAATATAAGAAACTACTAAAGTACTTTGACATAAACCCTCATTATAAGATTAAAACATTCTCTCGAGGCCAAAAGTCCAAGTTGGAAATTTGTGCTGGATTTTCAAAGGGAGCAAAGTACATTTTACTAGATGAACCGTTTTTAGGTAAGGATATGTTTACAAGACGTGATTTTATCAAAATGATGATTACTAACTTGCGAACAGATGAAACCATATTGTTATCTTCCCATTTTGTGGAAGAAATTGAGCATGTGATCGACCGTGCTATTATTTTTCACGAAGGACGGATTCGTGGAGATTATTATATTGATGAACTGCATGAAGAAAATAAACAATTAACAACGATAATGAAAGAAATTTCCGGCTATAAGGAAGATAAATACAAAGAAATATTTGAATGATTTATTAAGTCAGTTTAGAAACCTAGAATAACTTTCCAATTTAAAGTAAAATAAAGAAAATAGCATTTCTTGAGTTAGGAGTATGTAACATGCGGAAAATGAACTTTGATGAACTTACTTCTCAAATTGATGAAAGAAAAAAGGAAGTAGAGAGTCGTATACGTGAAAATTCTAAACATACACCACGAAAACTCCGAGGTAGAACTCGTTCCAAAGAAGAATCCGAAGCTCTAACGAAGCTAGCAATTGCAAGTTGGAAAAAAGCAGAGAGAGAAGGAAAAATCAAATATCTTTCAGACAGGGTAATGTACTATGATTACACTTGAACAGTTAAAACGAGAAGTTGCAACGTTAAAAACAAAAAATAAGTTTAATAAAATGCTTCAATTTTCTGCATTACTTACTGAATACTTCGAACCGAAGGGGATTAAACCAATTATAGTTGGAGGATTATCCGTAGAAATCTATACAAAGGGTCATTATACCACTCATGATATTGACCTAATCACTGATGGATGGGAACAATTCAATGATTTACTAACGAATGAATTAGACTTCAAAAAAATAAATAGAATCTGGTATCACGAGGACTTAGAAATTGCTATTGAGATTCCAAGTAGTTATTTAGAAGGAAGTTTGGATAAAATTTTGCAACTACAATTACCGAATAACCAATGCATTTATGTAATAGGAATTGAAGATATCATTATTCATCGCTTAGAATCGGCAATAGCAAGTAATAAGGATCATCCTGAATATATAGATGATTATGACTGGGCCGAACGAATGTTTCATATTCATTATGAGAAAAACATTGATATGAATTATCTCCTTGAAAAAGCGAAACAAACAAATTCAGATGCCATAATCAACAAATGGGTCCAGGAATCATAATTAACTTAAAAGTCGAGTATCAAACATGGATTTGATATTCGACTTGTTTTTATTTTTAACTAAAATAGCAGTTTTCCGAAGAATGTTGCTCAAAGGGGGCACTCAACATCACTTCATTCTAATCGATACATTATTACGTAAAATATCATTTTGACGAAGTAAACTGATAATGTTAAAATGATATCAAAGGAGTTGGTTAATTTTGGACCAAGATAACAAAAAACGTTTTATGGAACGAATTGAAGAAAAATCTGAAAACCTCCCTTGGTATGTTGTTGAATACATAGATAAACGAAAACGAATTCTATCACCAGCATCGTTACTTAATTATTGTCATGATTATATCATCTTTTTTGACTGGTTGATTGCGGAAGGCTTTGTAAAAGGAACTCGTAAAGATGTTCCTCTAGAGGTTCTAGAAAAACTCACTCGTCAGCAAGTGGAGGATTTTCTTTCTTTCCTAGAATTTAAGCTTCATAACTCAGATTTAACTGTAAATCGGAAACTTTCCGCTTTAAAGTCTCTTTTTCACTATTTACAAAATATTGCAGAAACTTCTGAATTAGAGCCCTATTTATATCGTAATGTGATGGCAAAAATGGAATTAAACAACATTAAGGAAGATCAAGAAACCATTGCAAATCGTATGGAAGGAAAAATCTTACGTGGTGACGAATATGAACTCTTCCGTCAATTTGTGGCTTATGATTATGGTGTTCAAAACCAGGAAAACAAAAAACTCTATAATTTCCATCAAAAAAATTGTGAACGTGATACTGCAATTGTCTCCCTCATTCTCGGTTCTGGCCTCCGACTATCGGAAGTAATCGGATTAGATGTGGATGATATTGATTTCAAAAAGTTCACTGTTCGAGTTATTCGTAAAGGAAATAAAGAGCAATTCGTATATTTTAGTGAGCAAGCCATGTTAGATTTAAAAGAATATATCGCTATTCGTACAGAGCGTTACCAACTTGAGAAAAACTTTAAAGCTCTCTTTGTTGCTGCACCAATGGGTCCTAAAGGAACAACTCGCAGACTAACTGCCCGTTCGGTGGAAAAACTAGTAGAAAAATATGCAACAGCTTTCGGTAAACCGGCATTATCAGTTCACAAATTACGTCATTCATTTGCTACACGTTACCAAATGGAAAACAATGATATACCAAAGCTTCGTCGCCAACTTGGTCATACATCTGTACAAACAACGATGATTTACACACATCTTACGAATACGGAACTACAAGATGCTGTGAAGAAGATGGACCAACGGGAAAAGGACGAATAACAATATAAGGAGTGAGACTGGAATTTATATCAACCTCCCTCCTTTTAACTTTATTTTAGTTTACATAATATAATTATTGTTAACTTTTATAATACTTAATTCTCTCTCCCTTTCTCTTTGTTATTTTTTTCTTCTTTTTAAGTTATCTGGTAGTACAAACGTGGAAACGGGCACCTCCGTAATTCGCGGTATGCATGATCTGCCTCCATTGTTACGTCCACACTCCCCCTTCACTAAGTACCCCCCACTTCCTGAAGTAATATACAACCTTAAAATCATGCACACTACCATTCCAATTAAACTTATTGATTTTTGTAGGTTTAATTGAATACTCAGAATATATTTCGATACAATTAAATAAATTTGTTAACTTTTTTTGGATAGTATTATCCATTACCCTTCCCCTTTAATTATATTCTTTTTTAAATACATTCATTATTCTTATTTTAACGTTGCCAAGGAAACTATGTAATAATCATTATTCTTGCATACCAAACTGATCATTCTCATAAATACAGAATAAGGGGGTGTTCTCTCAAGCCTTTCTTTATTTTAAATCTAGAAAAACTATTTCTATAACCAATGTGAAAAAGGAGTTGTTTCTATGTCAGGCTGGATCGTGCTCTTAGTCTTAATAATAATGATTCCTGTTATTGTTTACTTCGTAAAGAATAACCAAGAAAAAGAAAGACAAAAAAAGATAGAAGAAATACCAAAAAACGTTTGTAAAAATTGTAAAACTACACTTCCCCATGACTTTGACAAATCATTATGTCCAAATTGTAAAAAAATGCTTACTTAGTAAGTGAAATGGAAAAGGGCTATGAGTGAGGAACACTTAGCCCTTTTTTCAACATCATCATACTTAATATAATGTAGTCAATTCTGAAAATACGCGCGGTCTATACGTAGTAAACTATCTAGTATTGATTTCCTTCTTCTATTGAAAGTAAATTACTTTTTTTAATAATATTGCTTCCTTTTCTTAGAAAGTAAAAAGCTAGAAGGAAACTAGCTGATGCACCAAAGAACAGGGCTGGATGACTAAACAAATCCATTAATAGTCCTAAAAAACCCGGCGCAACAATGGAGGAAGCCATTGAGAATAAGTAATACAGTCCTGTAAAAAATCCAATTTTATTTTTCCCACCTAAGTCAGCCACTAATGGATACGCTTGAACATTTATTAGTGCCCAAGCAATTCCTCCAGTAAAAAGAACGAGTTGAAGCAATAACACCTGATTTATATTAGGTAAGATAGAGCTTAAATGTGGTAAAAAAGGAATACACAAAAAGATAAGTGGTAAGATAATTAGACCAATAAGCATAACAGGCGATTTCCCTAACTTACTCCCTAGCAGCCCGGCAGGTATGGCGAAAATAACAAAAGATAAACTGAAAAATCCTAGTGTTAAACCAGCTGTACTTTCTTCCATTTGTAAATATTCTACCGCATACGTTGTAAATTGAGCTTCCATACCTGCATATCCAATAAAATAAATAAAAATAGCAATTAAAATAAACAGATGCCCTCTAAATTGAGGTTGTCTCAACCTTTGAATACTGTTGGTGAAGGATTTTGTAGCTTGAACCTCTTCTAGATTTTCTTTAGAACTACTGACATATGGAGGTCTACGATCAACCGTAAAATATAAAAATAAAAAGGAGAATAACAGTAATAATCCAGCAACAATAAACGGGTATGATCGATCTATACCATATAAAGTTGATAATCCAAATAACGCAATAATGGCACCAATTCCCCCCATTAAATTAATGATTCCATTTGCTGTTGATCGTTTCTCTAATGGAGTATGATCTGGCATTAAGGAAATAACTGGAGCGCGATAAATAGTCATAGCTAGCAGGAAAATAATATCTACAACTAGAAGAATCCATAAGCTAACGGCTGCACCATAAGGCAATAATATAAAAAATATTGCAGCTATGGGCATTCCTACTACAATAAAAGGAAGCCTATTACCGATTTTCGTATCCACATTATCAGACCAGGCACCAATAATAGGAATAAGTAGCACTGCAAGTAAATTATCCAAACCCATGATCGCTCCACGGATAGCACGACTCTCAATGTAATCGCCTAGGATGAGAGGCATGTATGCATTGTAAAACGTCCATACAAGCATTAACGCAAAGAAACCGCTACCAATTGCAAATATTTTTCCGTAAGAAAATGGCTTGTCTTTACTCATAAGAGACTCCTCCAGTATAATGAGACACTGAGAGTGGAGTTAAAGCCCCCACATACTTCAGTGCCTGCCTCTAGTTACTTACTATTAAGTTCATTTCGAATCGCGATTGCCTTTTCTGGATAATCCGTAATAATTGCAGAACAACCACCTTTTATCAATGCATACATATGTTTTTCTTCATTTACTGTAAACGGACGAACTGGCATTCCTGCTTTCTGCGCACCTTGTAATAGATCCGGTGCAGCTACTGGTAAATAACAGTGTAACCCGCTAGCACCAATACTCCTTGCATAATTCCACGGTTCGTAAATACCCTCCATAAATAAAATTGCCGTTTCTGCTTCAGGATCTAATTTGTTAATTTCTACAAGACTATAGTGGTTAAATGATGAAATAATAGTACGTTCTTTTACATCATATTTAGTTAAATATTCTAGCACTATCTTTTCTACATTAGGATATCGAACAAGTCCGCTCTTCAATTCTAAATTTAATAATAAGGAAGTGGTTGAAACCCACTGAAGTAGCTCGTCTAAAGTAGGAATTGTAGCTCCTTTAAAAGAGTTATCAAACCAGTTTCCAGCATCATATGTTTTCAGTTGTTCTAACGTTAAATCTTTGATCCATCCTTCTCCATTGGTTGTTCTGTTAATTGTTTCATCATGTATTACTACCGGAACAAGATCCTTTGTTAAATGTATATCAAACTCTAATCCTTCTGCACCTGCTTCATAAGCAGCCTTAAATGACTCCATAGTATTTTCAGGATATGTTCCTGCAGATCCCCTGTGTCCAAAAATAATTGTTTTTTGCAATATAGTCACCTCAGTTAAATAGATTTCTACTATTAATATACTATTTTCATTAGTCTGACCCCTTTATTTTGACGAAATTTTACAATATCTTTACAATCAGCGAGCAGATCAAAAAGTAATAACAAAAATTAAAAAAATTGTGTATGTTTCACTTCAAAATACTCTTTCAATATGTCACTAAGATGAGCTAATGGCGTTGTTTCCACTTGGCGAAATCCTTTACGTGTATATAAATGAGTTGCATTAGGTAATTCTCTTTTTAATTGTTTTCTTATCTTCTCTCCAGAACTATCCGCATCCACAAATATGTAAACATCTAAATCCTCAATAGGGTAGATCAAATTCTCTAATTTCTCTTCACTTAACGTTCCATATGTACAAATAATATCTACTGGCTCATCAAGAATTTTTTTGATTTGTTTTAAGTCCTTATTTCCTTCTACAATCAATACCTTCTCTTCCATGTGAAAGTCCTCCTTCGATTGTGGAAAATTTCATGTGTATTAAAATAATTGTATTCTTGATATGGAAAATCATACAATAAAATTTCTTCACTTTTCTACTATATACAATATATCAGAGTACTATAGCTCCTACATTTGACTTCCCTTATCTTTTACTTCATTCACAACAAAAAGAAAATAAAAAACAACCTAAACCAATGATGGCTTAGGTTGTTTTAGGTTATTCGATTATCGTTCCATTAATTTGTAAATTATCAATTCGGTTGTTACCGGAAGTGCTAGTTGCACCGTTTAAGTAAACCCTGACAAATATAGGTCCGACATCGTTTACTTCACTAGGAAGAGACAATGTTTTTAACTGAAAACTTGTTTCTCTTCTCGCCGTATTTTCTCCAAATTCAATATAGCTTTCTCCATCTAGTGAGTATTTCCATTGATGTTCATCAAACCCTGTTCCAGTTCCACGAGTAGCAAAGCTAATCATAATATCTTCTAATCCTAGGGAAGAGAATTCTAACTCCACAAAGTTTCCATTATTAGCATTTCCAATAAGTGATAAGGAACCTCCACTTTGGTCATCACCCAAAACATTTATAGTAGTACCAGCAAACTCTGAAATACTGGTAAAGTTTGTTCTAAGTAGTGCTATTCCTTGATTTGACTCTAAGGTTCCTCCGCTAGTTAAATCATTACTGAAGCCACTAGAATTAAAGTTCCAATAACCAATCAAAGGTTCCACAATAACTGGCGGAACAGAGTCTTCACCTAAAACTGTTAATTCAAATTCTTTTATATTCGAAGCATCACCTTTATTTATCGTGGCCGTCAACGTAACAACAACATCTTCTTCTTGAGAAGTAACAACTCCTTCTGTCGTTATTACCTCTTCATTACTTGAAGTCCAAGTAATAATAGATCCGTAAATTCCTGTGTCAGGAAGTAATACATCTTGCGTTACATTGGAATTATCGTCAGCTCCTTGATAAAAAATTTCTAGGTTTCTAGTATCCAATTCCACTGAAACCTCATCTGATAAAGGGGATGGATTTCCTGTGATAACAATATCATCAATTCGACTTGTTCCACCTGAGCCTACAGTTCCACCATTAATACTCGTGTTAGATGTCATTAACCAACGAACATAAACGTTATCTTGGTTGAAAGTTTCTGATGGAAGTTCAACTTCTTCAACAACTGCAGAATTCCAGTTATTCGCAACAATAATTTCATTTCCAAAATCCAACCAGTTTTCCCCATCTAAACTATATTGAAGTTGGTAATCACGTGGCCCGGTATTAGATCCCATCTGTTTTGATGAAATCTTAATATTACTGAATCCAATTGTTTCAAAATCAATCATATAATACTTCGAACCCGCCCCATCATGCCAGTTATTCGTATTTAGTGCATACGTTCCACTACCACCAGTTCCTTGTGGATAAGATGGATTCAAGGAACTTTCTCTTGAGATAGTACGGTTAGTATTCGCTGGAATACCATCATTAGAGATAAGAGATTGATCTTCAAAATCCCACTCCACAATCGTAATAATTGGTTCAAGAACAGTAACGTCTAATTCTAACACTTGTGGTGTATCTCCATATATAATGGTAGCAGATAACGTAACTGTTGTTGCTTCTTCAAGAGACTTATTAATAACCCCATCATGACCTACAACATCCGTATTACTGCTCTCCCAAGTGACTATAGAGCCATATAATCCTTCTCCTGGTAATACTAAATCCCCTGTTAGACGTGTTATATTATGATTTGCTAATACATTAAGCTTCACATAATTTTTGTCAACAAAGGCTAATTCTTCATCACTTAACTCTTTTTTCTCATATCCTAGTTGTATAGCTTCACTTTCACTAAAAAACACTCTGTTTTCTGCTGGAATAATGGCATATTGATTAGGCTCAACAAATTCCTTCGTGTCATAATTACCTACAAACCTCGATAAACTACTGTCCCCTCGCTCTCTTGCTCGGAATACAAATGGCTCCTCAAGCAACGGATCATCCAAACTCCATATTCCACGTTTATTTTCCCGAGCTTCTCTTGCTGCTTCCGCATACACTTCTACTGTTTCATGCTCGAACGGATAAATAAAGTAAGTTACAGCTTCCCCTTGGCGAACCATCTCCAAATTGGTATTTACTCCATCTAAAGTAATAACCTCTGCAAGAAGACGACCATAAGCATCTAAAGGCTCTTCTCCAAGGCGAACAATGACTCGGTCTCCACCACTTAAATAATTTCGTAAATATTCTCCTGCACGAATTCCATGATCCATTTGATGTTGGTCTAAATCATTTCGTACTGCATGATATGTCTCTGCTGTATCCATGTTTAAGAAACGAACATTTGTAGCACCAAAAACAGGTTCTAGAATTCGAATTGTATCTCCGTCTACCACTCGATCAACAGTCACTTCAAACTCTCGATCCTTTGTTGTGGGTCTGTCCTTTTGAACTTCAGAGAGGACAATATCATCTTGCTTCCTAGGTAAAACTTGGAACGCATTATTATATTTACTCATTACACCAGTTATTTCAAACCAGTTATTAGGTTCAATATCTTCAAGAAAAATCCCTGTTGATTCCCAAACACGTAAAACCATGGTTTGAAAATCTTCATCAACGGCGGAAACGTTAGCACCACCAAAGTAGTAAGTAGGAACAGTTTGGAAAAAACCCTCAAAAGTAATTAATTGCCCCTGTAGTGACTCTGCCAATTCCGTATCCATTATATCCGCAATATTAACTGCTTTCGCAAGTATTGATTTATCAGTACCTAAAACTTGAATATGAGAAACTGTTATTTGTGTAACTCCATTATATATTCCAACATCGCCTGATACTTCTATATAATCTCCTTCACTTAGCTCAGGAAACTGTTGCGGACTAAAGTTAAATAACTGGATCCCTCCTGAGGGGTCCTGTATATACACATTTAATCTACCTGCTTGAAGTTGATAATTATCTACATTGACTATTCCTCTTACTGTTACTGTTTCACCTATCTTATTTCGTGCATTTTCAATACTGTTTTCAGCATCGTATACAAATACTTGAACCCTTTCTGTTAGTTGCGTTCTTCCTCGAGATCCAGTAGCAGAAACGGTAGTAACACCAGGTCTTATTGCCTGTAATACTCCATCCCTAGAAACTGTAACAACAGATGTATCATCAGAAGACCATACAACTTTAGAATTTTTCAGATTGTTCGAATACGTTACAGTTGCATCTAGTTGCAATTCTTCACCTATAGATAGTCCAATATCATTAGGTGATATAGTCACATCAACCACTCGATTAGCTGGTCCTGGAACTAAATGAGGATTAGCATAGGTTGCTTGTCCAAAACCAAACGTTGATAAAACTAAAATGGTGATAAGGAGCAGAGAAATCCACTTTTTTGATATTTTCATTCGTAACATTTTACACCTCCGTAATATATGAAACTAGTAAAATAATAGCACACGTATCCATGTAAAATATAGTTAATATTCCGAAAACTTTATAAACGAATAGTATCAATTAGCTATTTTCCAAACAAATTTGGTTTAGGACCCTCTTCGTTGCGCGTCATGATAATAACAGAGTCCTTAATGCTAATGTTTCTCCCTTGTAGTGAGATACATTCTTTCCAGATCGATTCATTAATCTCTTTAATACTCACACTCATTTTTATTCCCCTAATCGATTATTAACTTCATCACTGTAAATTAGTTTAGTCTCCCCGTCTTATTAATCGAAAAAAGTATGTTGAATGTAGTAACAGATTTACTTCTATATGAGTGTTGGTGGTCAATCTCATGGTTTATTAGTAATCAAAGATTGGTTACAATAGAGATTAGAAAGGAATGATTTTCTTGATAGCTGTAGTATATGATTTAGAATTAGTTAAAAGATTTAAAAAAGGACAACTTGCTGAAATTGTGGAAATTGGAGCATGCAAAGTGGATTTAAATGAAGGTACTATTATTGAAGAATTACAAATATATATGCTGCCAAAAAGTGGGCATATCCCGAAAAGTACAAAAAAATTTATAAAGATGACCGAAGAAGATGTTAAGAAAGCGATACCCTTTAACTCTGGAATAAAGAAATTTGCGGATTGGTTAGGAGAAGGGTATTACTTATGTTCGTGGGGAAAGGACGACAAAGTACATATCCTTGATCAGTGTTCTCGAAATAAATTAGCTTTGGACTGGTTTCAAAATTATAATGATATTCAACCACAAATTGGAAAAGCGTTGGAACATGATACAAAGGGACAGCTTGGGTTAAAAAATGCACTACAATTAGCTGAATTAGATGCTCACGGTCAAGCTCATCGTGGTATTGATGATACAATTAATACAGCTAGACTCCTTATAAAATATAAAGATAAAGTAAAGTTTCATAAGAATACCGTTACAAATAAGGAATTAAAGCTCTTAGAAAACAAAAGAAAACGCAATCGGTTCCGTGCAAAAAAGCAAGTGAAATTACAACAACAAAACACTTCTCCAATAGAAAGTAAGCCACATTAAAGAAATTCTGTGGCTATTTTTTATACATAGAATCTTATTTTTTCCTTTTACCTTTCCTGCATCCTTCCTTCAAATCAGGCTACTTAACTATTCCAAATCCCTATTTCTCACATACTCTAAAAATAAGGAACAGTATCTTAATGAATTGTTTCGTAATCTAAAACTAAAAGGGTGAGGGAAAATGTCTGTTCAATATTATTACAACTTATGTAATGAGTGCATGGGTCAAGATGTTGAAATAACAGATCATCACGGAAAGAAATACGCAGGAAAAATTGAAAAGGTAGACCATGAAAATGTATATCTTCGTCAAGCTTCAGCACCTTCTGCTCAAGGTCAAGGTCCTGGATTATTCTTCTTTCCATTAGCAGCGGGAGCATTAATAGCTATTCCTCTTATTGGTATTGCTGGTTTTCGACGTAGAAGATATTATTAGAAAATCTAAGGAGCTACCTTCTAATGAAAAATAACGTTCGATTACCCCATTTCCAAACAAAGAACCTCATTTTTCGTTCACTGAAACTAGAAGACAAATTTGATATTTACTATTTGTATTCAGACCCTAATGTTGTAAAACTAGATGTAAGTGATCCTATAAATAGTTTAGAAGCTGCAGAAGAATTGATAAGAAAAGCAAGTGACTCTTCAACGGATCCTCATTCTATTCATTGGGGTGTGGAATTAAAAGAAACAAATCGGATTGTTGGTACATGCGGCTATAAAAATTGGAACAGAGTTTCTAATCATGCTGAAATAGGTGGAAATCTAGCTAGTGAATTTTGGGGTAAAGGGTTAGCAACAGAAGGATTAAAAGCATTATTAGATTATGGATTTGTAAAAATGAACCTGAATAAAATTTATGCAAGTACAAATTGTCAAAATATAAGTGCCCTCAAATTAATGAAAAAGTACGGATTCTGTCAAGAAGGTAGACTCCGAGAACATCAACTATTAGATGATCAATATTATGATGTATTCATTTTTTCACTTCTTTATAAAGACCAATAATTTTCTAATTAAGAAATAATCGTAATTTTAAACGAGGAAAGAGGAAGTTTAAATAGAGTCCTCTTCCCTCGTATTTTTTTAATCTACATTTTTTATATATCCTTTTTGACCATCTTCTAGGGTCACCTCTTCAAACCCTATTTTCTGCAAATACTTTATATGTTTTTCTTTAGTAGAAAAACTAATACACTTCGAATATCCTTTCGTTAAAAAAAACGATTTACAATCCTCAAATATATAAGCGCCTATTTTAAAATCTCTATATTCTGGAATAACAAAGTCCAATTCCACTTCAAGTGTATCTTCATCATATTTGGTAGCTAAAAATACTCCTGCTGGAACCATATTACGCAATATGTAAAAACTAATCTCATAATTATAACTATTGGAAGGCTCTTTATCTGCTACTTTTTCAATTTCATTTTTATAAAATTGCAAAAAGTAATTAAAATATTGAGAATTATCATCGATAGGTAACATTTTAAAGTACTCTTTCGATTGATAAATTTTCGATAGATAATAAACATTTATCAAAGCAATTCCTAAATTCATCAAACCTACTGGTAAGGCACCAATTAAAAATCCGTATATTGCAAAAATGCTAGAACCTAGTAAGTTTATCCACCTAAGCTTAATAATCGAGCTCATTAATAATGATATTAATACAATTAAAGATGCTAAATACCCTAACCATTCTAACCAGTTAACATTCAAAGAAATAATCCCCCTTCAACACAAATATTATAACAATGACTACATATAACATATCGAACGAGTTAATGTCTAATATAAACATCTATATAAAAGAATTATCTTGCTTTTCGACATAATAAATACATTCGATTAACTAATCCACTCTTTTTATTATTGACATAAAATAAAATGATATGAATAATGTTACACCTGAATAGAAATATACATATTTTTTCCCACAGATTTTAGGGAAAGTATTGCAATTAAAAATAATATTTGTTAAGGTTAAAAAAAGTTCAAATTCTTTACTTCAATATTTACTTTGAAGTGAGGGTAGAGGTGCAAACACCATCAGTACACAATCTTTAGGGAGTGAGACCCGTGGATAGATGTGGAAAGGGGTTTTTGCCGAAGCAGCAATCTTACTCATGAGCTTGTTGCTGGTTCTGTCATTAAATAGATGCAGAACTGTCATATAGTTTTTACGACTATATGGAGGGCTATCTCACGCTGGAATAACCGTGTTATTTCCAAGCAACAACGAGACCCTTCGTTGTTGCTTTTTTATTTTATACACGGTTCCGGGATTTAGCTCTATTCAGGAACTTGAGCCGTCTTTATGACGAACAAAATCTGTTGAATAGAGGGGTTTTTATAATGAATTTTGGTAAATTAATCACTGCAATGGTAACACCATTTGGTCAGGATGGGGAAATTGATTTTCAAGCTACGAAATCTCTAATAAACTACTTACTAGCAAATGGAACAGACGGACTTGTTGTTGGTGGTACGACAGGAGAATCTCCAACACTTACAAAAGAGGAGAAAACAGCATTATATCAATATGTTGTGAAGGTTGTGGATGGTCGTGTACCTGTTATCGCTGGTACTGGTTCTAATAATACAAGAGAATCAATTCAGTTGACAGAAATTGCACAAAAATCAGGTGTTGATGGCGTAATGCTTGTTACTCCTTATTACAACAAACCTTGTCAAGAAGGTATGTATCAGCATTTTAAAGCAATTGCTACCTCTACTGATCTACCTATTATGTTATATAATATTCCTGGACGAAGTGTTGTAAACCTTAATGAAGAAACAGTTATTCGTTTATCTAAAATAGAAAATATTATATGTATTAAAGAAGCTAGTGGTGATTTAGAATCAATCGCTACTATTATTGAAAACACACCAGAGGATTTCTTAGTATACAGTGGAGATGATAGCTTAACATTACCTCTTTTATCCATTGGTGGACACGGAGTTGTTTCTGTAGCATCTCATATCATTGGTAGTGATATGAAAAAAATGATCACTGCGTTTGAAAATGGTGATAACAAATATGCAGCTTCAATACATCGAGAACTATTACCTATGATGAAAGCTCTATTTAGTGCACCAAATCCAACTCCTGTAAAAGCGGCATTAGAAATGATAGGACTGAATGTAGGTTCTGTTCGATTACCACTAATTCCACTTACACAAGAGGAATCGCATAGTTTGTATAATACAATTCAACCAAAAATTTTACCTAATGTTGTTTGAAAGATTTAAGGAGTGTTTAAAGGTCGTTCACCTTTAAACACTCCTTCTTAATATGCAAAGACATGATTTTCAATTGTAGTTGATACTGTTCTACTTCTCACCCACTGATCATTGGTTTTACTTGGGTTATAAAAATAAAGTGCACCATTTGTTGGATCTTCTCCCTGAAGTGCCCTTCTTGCGGCATCAAAATTTGTTTCATTTGGCGTAGCTGAGTTTAATGTACCATTGGAAGCAGGAGTGAACTGAAATAGTCCATTTGTATTTTGAAATATGACCTCTTGCACAGTATTAGGGAATAAATTACTTTCCACTCTATTCATGATAACTGCCCCTACTGCAATTTGACCTAATAAGGTCTCCCCTCTTGCTTCACTATGAATGATTTTGGCAAGCCATAATAATTCCTCTTGCTGTACATTTTCTGTCTGATTATTGTTTGTTGAAACACTATCTGATGAAGAAGGTATCGTTAATACTTGTCCAACACGTAAAAAATCACTTGTTAAATTGTTTGCTTGTCTTATTGCGTTAACCGTTGTTCCATTCCTTGAAGCAATTCCGGATAGGGTATCTCCTGACACTACAATATATGTTGAATTCTGTGTTAGCTGTGTCGTTGATGGTGCTGACGTTCCTGTACCTGGTATTGTTA